>JBEPVA010000164.1:0-8813 GCA_041691295.1 Gemmatimonadota bacterium | reverse complement strand
CGAAGTCCGGGTGCTCTTCACCAATTCACCGATCCTGGCCTTGGCCTGATCGGCACCGACCAGGTCAACGCCGGCGGCAGCGTACTGGCGGTCGGAGCCGCTCATCCACTCACCTCGGGAAGCTCAACATTGGTGAGCTCCCGGAATTGGCGGACCCGCTGCTCGACGTTGGCGGGCGCGATGTCCCCGAAGCCCGAGATCCCGAATGAGGCCACGGCAAACGAGCCCATCGTCGCGCCGTAGACCATCGCCCGTCGCAGGTTGTCATGGGACAGATCGCCGGTTCTCGCGATATGACCCATGAACCCGCCGGCGAAGCAGTCACCGGCGCCGGTCGGATCGAAGACTTCCTCCAGCGGATAGGCCGGGACATAAAAAGTGCGGCCCGCCTCGATCAGCAGGGCGCCGAACTCCCCCTGCTTGATCACCACTCGTGACGGCCCTTGTTTGAGAATCCACTGGCCGATCCGGTGGATATTCCAATCCCCCGACAATTCGCGCGCCTCACTGTCATTGATCATCAGCAGGTCGACCCGCTTGAGCAGCTTGAGCAGGGTGTCCCGCTTGCTCGAGATCCAGAAGTTCATGGTGTCACAGGCGACCAGCTTGGGGCGCTTGACCTGGTCCAGCACACTGAGCTGCAGTTCCGGGTCGATGTTGCCGAGGAAGAGAAAATCGGGGCTGCGTACCGCGGGCGGAAGTTTGGGCTGGAATGCCGCAAAGACGCCGAGTCGGGTTTCCAGCGTTTCGCGGCTGGCCAGATCGAACGAATACTTTCCACTCCAGCGGAAACTCTCGCCCGGCACCTGCTCGACTCCGCTCCAGTCGATCTGCCAGTTGAGCGCGTGCAGGTCCTTGAGCGGATAATCGCTGCCGACCACCCCGACGACCTGCACTGGCGTGAGCAGCGCCGCGGCGGCACTGAAGTACACGGCCGAACCACCAAGGGCGTCGGTCACCTTGCCGAACGGGGTCTCGATCGAGTCGAGGGCGACGCTTCCGACCACCAGCAGACTCATGAGTTCACATCCGGTCAGGGGCCGAGAGGCCCAGAAGAGTAAGACCATTGGCGACCACGATCCGGGCGGCCCGGGCCAGCGCCAGGCGGGCGGCCTCGGTCGCCGGCGGCTCGCCGAGCACCCGGCAGTGATGGTACCAGCCGTGGATCAGACGGGCCAGCTCCTCGAGATACCCGGTGATCCGGTGCGGTTCCAGTTCGCGGGCCGCTCGGCTCACCGTTTCGGGAAAGACCGCCAGCTTCTTGAGCAGTTCGAGGTCGAGCTCATGCGGTAGCGCGTCGAGCGAGACGCTGCCGGAAACCTGATCGGGGTCGCGGCCGGCGGTCCGGAAGATCCCGCTGAGCCTTGCGTGCGACATCTGGACGTAGAACACCGGATTCTCTTCAGTCTGGCTCTTGGCCAGGTCCACGTCGAAGGTGAACTGCGAATCGCCACGGCGCATCAGGAAGAAGTAGCGGGCCGCGTCGACGCCGACTTCCTCGAACAGGTCCCGCAGGGTGACGAACTCGCCGGAACGCTTGGACATCTTCACCTCTTCCCCGCCCCGCACCACTTTCACCAGCTGGACCAGCGCCACGTCGAAAAACGCCCGCGGATAGCCCAGGGCCAGCAGCGCGGCCCGCATCCGGGGGATGTACCCGTGATGGTCGGCGCCCCAGACATCGAGGACCCGGTCGAAGCCCCGGTCGTGCTTGTCGACGTGATACGCGATGTCCGGGACGAAGTAGGTGAACGACCCGTCGCTCTTCCGCAGCACCCGGTCCTGGTCGTCGCCGAAGTCGGTGGTCCGGAGCCAGAGCGCGTGATCCTTCTCGAAGGTCAGCCCACGCTGGTTCAGGAGGTCCAGCGTCGAAGCAACTGCGTGCCGGTCGTAGATGGCCTGCTCCGACGACATGACCTGAAACCGCACCCCGAATGTGGCCAGGGTTTCGTCCTGCTCGGCGCGCTGACTCAGCAGAATCGCGGCCCGTGACCGCGTGACCCCTTCGACCTCCGGCAGGTCGGCAAACCCCTTTCCTTCGCGCGCCAGCAGTTCCTCGGCGGTGGCCTCGAGATAGGCACCGTGATAACCACCTTCGGGTATGTCCGCGGTGCGCCCGACCGCTTGCTGGATCCGGGCCCATAGGCTCTGGGCCAGCCGGTCGATCTGCACCCCGGCATCGTTGATGTAGAACTCGCGAGTGACGGCGTGACCGCTCCACTCGAGCAGGGCGGCGATGCCGTCACCCAGGGCTGCGCCGCGGCCGTGGCCAACATGCAGCGGCCCGGTCGGATTGGCCGAGACGAACTCGACGTTGACCCGGCTGCCCTTGCCGGAATCGGAGCGGCCGTAGCCGGTGCCCTGGCTGATGATTCGGGTCAGGAGTTCGGTGAGCTGGTCCTGCGCCAGCCAGAAGTTGATGAACCCCGGTCCGGCGATCTCGGTCTTCAAGACCACACTGGTCGGCAGGTCGAGGGCCGCAATGACCTGGGTGGCGATCTGGCGGGGATTGGCTTTGCGGGCCCGGGCGATGAGCATGGCCAGGTTGGTGGCCAGGTCGCCGTGGCCCTGGTCGCGGGGCCGCTCAAGCACGATGGGGATATCGGCAGCACCCAGCTCAGCCGCGACCCGGGTCAGGGCCGCGCGGATCTCATCGCTCACGAAGGCCGGGTCTTCTTTCGGGCCGACTTGCTGGCGACGCCGGGCTTGTCGGGCTTCGGCGGCGGCACGCTCGCCGCCGGCTTCTCGGTCTTGGCAGGAGCGTCGGGCTTTTCGCTGGTGGTCGGGGTGGCGGGCGTGTCGCTTTTCTCGGTCTTCGGCGTGGCGCTCTCGCTGGATTCCGACGCACTTTCCTTCCGGGGACCCTTGCCGTCCTTGCCGTAGTCGGTGATGTAGAAACCAGACCCCTTGAAGACCAATCCCGCGCCGCCCGAGATCTGGCGCACGGCCATCTTGCCGCAGACGGGGCACTTGCCGCGCGGCTTATCGGCCATTTTCTGGAACAGCTCGAACTGGTGCCCATTGGGGCAGAGGTACTCGTAGGTCGGCATCCTGCTCCTGCGACTAAGAAGAAACGGGGCAATAACTTACCCCGGGATTGGAGTGCATTCAAGGCTTGGAGAACTGGTGTCGAAAAGGATCTAATCACGAGAGAATGCAAACACAGAGGCACCGAGGGCTCCGGGTCGTAGCCGCCGCGTCGCTAGCCGTTCACCACCCGCCGAATTCCATTTCGAATTGATGAGACATGGAAATTGATCAGGAGCCCCACGCGGCGGTCCGTCAATCGGAGGTAGCTGAGAAGCTGGGCAAACGCGACAGTTGGGACTTTCTCCAGTGCCTTCAACTCAATGATCACCGCGTGCGCGACCACCAGATCAAGCCTATAGCCACAGTCGAGTCGGACGTTCTTGTAGATGAGCGGCAAAGGAACCTCGGCTTCAGTCCGCAGTCCACGGCTCCTCAGTTCCTCGAGCATGCATCTTTGATAGGCTGATTCCAGCAGCCCAGGCCCCAACTGCCGATGGACCTCAATAGCCGCCCCGACAATCGCCTCGGTGATGCGAAACTGATCGAGATGGGAACCCTCTGTGCCTCTGTGTTTCATTGGCCGAACTTGGCCGCCGTCGATCAACTGAAGCTCAAACCGGCCGATACACCCCCCAGGCCTGCCGCAGCGCATCACTGACCTCACCCAGCGTGGCCCTGGCCCGGACGGCATCGATCACCACCGGCATGAGGGGCCCAGTACCCCGCGCTACGTCCCCCACCGCCGCAAGCGTCAGCGCCACCTGGCCGGCATCGCGCCCCGCCTTGACTGCCGCGAGCCTGGCCCGCTGCCGGACCGCCAGCGCCGAGAAGTCCGGCATCGGAATCACCGGCGCGGCACTGCCGTCGGTGAACTTGTTAACCCCGACCACCACGGCCGCCCCCGATTCCTGGGCCCGCTGCAGGTCGTAGGCGCTCTGGGCGATCGCGTCCTGGAAGAATCCCTTCGAGATGGCCACCGCAGCCCCGCCGATGCCGTCGACCTGGTCAATCAACGCCACCGCTTCCCGTTCGATTTTGTCGGTCAGGGCCTCGACGTAGTAACTCCCGGCCAGCGGGTCGATGGTATCGGCCAGACCGCTTTCGTAGCCAAGGATCTGCTGGGTACGGAGTGCCAGAGTGGCGGCCTCGGCCGTCGGGAGCGCCAGCGCCTCGTCGTAGCCGTTGGTGTGCAGCGACTGAGTGCCGCCGAGGGTTGCAGCCAGTGCCTGGATCGTGACCCGGACCACGTTGTTGAGCGGCTGCTGGGCTTGCAGCGTGACGCCACCGGTCTGGGTGTGGAACCGCATCCTGGCCGTGGCGTCATCGCCGCCAAAGCGCTGCCGCACCAGCCGGGCCCAGAGGCGGCGCGCCGCCCGGAACTTGGCGGCCTCCTCGAACAGGTCGTTGTGTGAGGCAAAGAAAAACGATAACCGGGGACCGAACTGCCCAAGCACCAGTCCGGCCTCCAGCGCTCGGCCGACATATTCGATCGCGTTGCAGAGGGTGAATGCCACCTCCTGCGCCGCCGTGGCGCCGGCTTCCCGCATGTGGTAGCCGCTGATCGAGATGGGATTGAAGTTCATTCCTTCCTCGGCCACGAACCGGAACAGGTCCACCGCCAGCCGGAGTGACGGGCCTGGCGGATAGATGTAGGTGCCCCGGGCGATGTACTCCTTGAGCACGTCATTCTGGACCGTGCCCGAGAGCTTCTGCCGGGCAACCCCCTGCTCTTCACCGACCACCACATACATCGCCAGCAGGATCGCGGCGGTGGCATTGATGGTCATCGAGGTCGAGACCTGGTCCAGCGAGATTCCTCGAAAGAGATCGGCCAGGTCATCGACTGTATCGATCGCCACCCCGACCCGCCCTACTTCCCCCTCCGCCATTAAATGATCGGAGTCGAAGCCCATCTGGGTGGGCAGGTCAAAGGCAGTCGACAGCCCGCTCTGCCCCGCCGCCAGCAGCAGCCGGAACCGCTGGTTGGTCTCCTCGGCGGTCCCGAAGCCGGCGTACTGCCGCATGGTCCAGAGCCGGCCGGTGTACATGCTGGGCTGGACGCCGCGAGTGAACGGGAACTGGCCGGGCAGGCCGAGGTCGCGGGCCGGATCGCCGGTCCAGTCGGCGGGTCCGAAGACCGGCTTTTCACCTTTGGGCATCAGGGCACAGCCGCGGAGTACAGCAGGTGGCTCGCGCATGAGCGCGGGTGAACGCGGACCGCTCCGGGCGCAATCGCAGCCCGCCTTGCCATCCGAACATCAGGAGTGATAGTAGTTAACAGGAAGAGCCTCGACTCGGCGTGGGGTGACGAATTTCAAGAATCTGACGGGCCGATCCGTGTCCGCGAAGCGGTCCGCGTTCATCTACGGCCAAATCAGGTCATCCGTCGGAGCACGTCGGCGACGTATCCGACGTCTTCACGGGACCCGATCACCAGCGGCGTCCGCTGATGCAGATTCGTTGGCACGATATCGAGGATCCGGTTCATCCCGTCGGTGGCCGACCCCTGCGCCTGCTCGGCGATGAAGGCCATCGGTGACGCCTCATACAGCAGCCGGAGCTTGCCGTTGACGTTCCGCGCATCGGCCGGGTAGAGGTAGATGCCTCCGGCCACGAGGTTGCGATGGAAGTCCGCCACCAGCGAGCCGACGTATCGGCTGTTCTTGCCGGCGATCTCGTCCGGCCGATCGCCGTGGAACCCGCGGACCGCCAGCTGCATCCCTCGGTCCCAGCGGGCAAAGTTGCTCTCGTTGACGCTGTAGTACTTGCCGACGCGGGGAGTGACCAGACTGGGATGACTAAGCAGGAACTCGCCGATCGTTGGGTCGAGCGTGAAGCCAGCCACTCCCTGTCCGGTGGTGTAGACCAGCATGACGCTGGATCCGTAGATCACGTATCCCGCCGCGACCTGCCGACAGCCGGCCTGCAGCACGTCGACCACCGTGCCCGGCCCGCTGGTGCTGACCCGGCGATAGATACTGAAGATCGTCCCGACCGCTCCGTTGACGTCGATGTTGCTGGATCCATCCAGAGGATCGTACAGTACCACGTACTTGCCGGGGATCTGCCCGTCGGGAGCCGGGATCAACTCTTCATCCTCCTCCGACGCCATCACGCAGATCCGGCCGGTGCCCTCCAGCGACTGTTTCATCGTCTCATTGGCAAAGATGTCGAGCTTTTGCTGTTCCTCGCCCTGGATGTTGGCGGTGCCGGCGCTGCCGAGCACCCCGACCAGTCCGGCCCGCCGGATGGCGGCCGCTACGATCTTGGCCGCCAGCATGATGTCGTACAGCAGGTTGGACAATTCGCCCGTGGCATCGGGGTAATGGTCTTCCTGTTCGAGGATGAACTTCTCGATGGTGACGATGGATGTGCGATTGAGCACGCAATCTCCCGGCAGGCGTCAGGAATCGGTTGAATGACAAGGCAGTCGGGCCGTGGCCCGCCGGCTGCTGATCTCGAGACCATGATCGTGGACCCGGACCGTGATTTCCCCATCCTGGTCGGTACGCCAGACCGGGATCTGGTGCTGGGCCAGCCGGGTCAGCGTTTCCGGCGCAGGATGGCCATACCGATTGCGGGCGCCGACGCTGATCACTGCCGCCGCCGGCTCGAGGGCACTGAGCCACGCCTCGCTGCTGGCACCGTGCGAACCGTGGTGTCCCACCTTGAGCAGGTCGACCGCCCCGACCCGTGCCGTCATCACCGCCTCGGCATCGAACCCGGCATCGCCCGAGAACAGGATCCGGCAGCCGCCGAATTCGAGCCGCAGCACCGCTGAATCTTCATTCAGGTCGAGCCCGCGATCTGGCCAGGCGGGATCGGGATGGACGATGACGAACCGAACGCTGTCGACCGTCAGGGTATCGCCGTTGCGGGCGGCCCGCCAGCGGTTGCCCCGCTCCGACACCCGGTCCAGCAGGCCGAGGTAGACCGAGTCGGCCACCTCGTCGCCCGGCTCGATCACGATGCCCACCGGATAGCTGGCCAGTACCGCGGCCGCCCCGCCGATGTGATCGAGGTGCGGATGGGACAGGACCATCGCCGCGACCGAGTGGCCACCATGCCTGGCGAGTTCAGGAACCACCACATCCCGGCCTGCATCCCCGGACGGTCCCCGGGGTCCGGCGTCGATCAGCACCCATTGATCCGCCGGGGTATGGATCAGCGCCGCATCACCCTGCCCGACGTCGAGGAAATGTAACGTGAGCCCCTCATCGCGGGCACCGATGCTGGTCACGCCATCCATCAGCACGATCACCCAGGCGGCGGCGGTCGAAATGGCCAGCCACCTGGCTCGTGACAGTGCCGGACTTACCCCAGCCCAGGTGCCCCAGATGGCAGCGGCAAGCAGCGCCAGCCACGGCAGCGCCGAGACCGGCTCCGCCGGCTGCAAAATGGCGAGCCCCGGAATGGCTGCGCCAAGGCTGGCCAGTCCGTCGAGCGCGGCCAGGCCGAGTCCACTGCCGGCAGCCAGTGCAGCCGCGAGCGGCGGCGCCACCGGCGCCACAATCACGCTGGCCAGCACACCAGGTAGCGTAACCGCCGCGAGAGGAATGGCCACGAGGTTGAGGATTATGCCAGCCATGCTGACCATCCCGAGGACCGCGGCCGTGAGCGGCGCCGTGGCCAGCGTGGCCCCCACCGATCCGGCCAGGACCCGGATTGCCGGCTGCTCGGCCAGCGCCCCATCGCTCCAGCGCACCGCCCGTGACGCGCCCCAGAGCGAAAGAAATGACAGCCACGCACCGAGGCTGGTGATGCACCAGGGATCCAGCGCCAGCAGGACCAGCGCAGTGAAGGCGAGCAGTGAATCGGAATCGATCCGACGCTGACGGAATCGCTCGAGGGCCAGGACCAGCACCAGGAGCGCCGCCCGTGCGGCCGGTGGTGGCCAACCGAGAAAAGCCACATACGCCGCCGCCACCGCGGCCGCTGCCATCGGTACCTTGGCGATCGAACCGGGAGGTCCGTATCGCACCGCCAGCGGCCGACCGAGCAGCAGCACCCATGCGGCGATCAGTCCGACGTGGAACCCACTGATGGATAACAGGTGCACCAGCCCCGAACGGGCATACCGCTGCCGGACTTCCGGCGACATTGAGGCCCGGTGGTTCAGGATCAGCGCCTCGACGACACCAGCCCGCGAGCCATACAGTGACCGAATCCGACGGGTGATGGCGGTGCGCAGTCGATCGGACAATCCAGGGATGCCGCCAAAGGGCCTCGCCGTCGTCACCAGCAGAATTCCACTCGGCGGGCCCAGCACCACCGTATCCGGAATCCACCGGCCCTGCGCCCTGGCCTCACGTCCGACGGTGAGCGTCGTGTCGCCCGCCGGCCACCTGGCCAGTATGGAACCCTGGCACTCGCCGCCAACTGGGCTGACCTCCAGCAGCCCGCCCCGCCAATCCGGTAGCTCGTTCAGTCGCACCGTGAGCTCGATCTGGCCGGCAGGAAGCAATGCCGCACAGCTGTTCTCCGCGCCCGCCAGCGCCGTGAGCGCGGTCAGCCGACCGAGCAGCGCAATGAGCAGCGCCGCTCCCGCGGTGGGCCAGCGGTGCCAGCTACCCAGGACCGCAAGGCCGAGTACCACGAGAACGAGTCGTGGATCCCCCAAACGCGAGAGGCCGGTCAATAGACCGGCCCCGAATGCCAACAGGATGATGGGTGTGGGGCCCCCGCTAAACCGCGGCCCCCCCGGGGGGGGACGTAGGGCGCAGCGGCCCCATTCTGGGGGGCCCGCCCGAGGTGGGGCGGGCCGCCGTGGCCGCGGCCCGGCT
>JBEPVA010000163.1:0-8781 GCA_041691295.1 Gemmatimonadota bacterium | reverse complement strand
ATCGAACGGGTGGCCATTCCGCCCGGCGCATCGCTCAGTCGGGTCGCCGATAGTCTGGCGGCCCATGGTGTCATCTCCTGCCGCTTCTGCTTCAAGGCGGTGGCCAGGCTCCGCCACCTGGAGCGGAGTGTGCAGGCCGGCGTCTATGAGCTGCCCAGGGGCGCCGGCAGCTGGCGAGCCCTCTCGGCCCTTGAAGCTGGCAAGGTGCTGGTCTTCCATTTCACCGTGCCGGAGGGAATTACGCTCTGGGATCTTGCCGACCTGGCCCAGCAGCAGCTCGGGATTCCATCGGATTCGTTCCTGGTGGCCGCCACCAACGCTTCCGCGGCACGGGCGGCATTGCACCAGGAGAGTTTCGAAGGATTTCTGCTGCCGGAAACCTACGACGTCCCGCCGGGCGCCACGGCCTCGGATCTGGTACGCCTGATGGCCGACGAATTCAACCAGCGCTGGCTGCCGGCGTGGACGGCCCGGCTCGACTCCCTGCACCTCAGCCGTCGGGAGTTGATGGCGCTGGCGGCCATCGTCGAGGGAGAAGCCCGCCACGACGAGGAACGGCCTATCATCGCGGGGGTCTACTGGAACCGGTTACGCGCCGGCATTGCCCTGCAGGCCGATCCGACGGTGCAGTACGCCATCGAATCCCGCACCGGTGAGCGGAAACCGAGGCTGTACTACAAGGATCTCGACATCCCTTCGCCCTACAACACCTATCTCCATCCAGGGCTGCCGCCCGGGCCGATCAATAGTCCCGGTATCGCCAGCATCAAGGCTTCACTCTACCCCGCAACGGTACCATACCTCTACTTCGTGGCCACGCCGGATGGTCATCACCTCTTTACCAGTTCGCTCGAAGCCCATGACAAGGCCGTGGCCACCGCCCGCCGGCTCCGCAAGGCGGCCGAGGATTCCGCCCGCCACTAGCTGCTGAGCGCCGCTGCAATCGCGTCCGCGTAGCGGCGGCTGGCGCGGACAATATCCTCCGCGCCGAGGATGCCCGATACCACCGCCATCCCGGATCCACCCGCCGCCACGATTGCTGCCGCATCCTCCGGCCTGATTCCACCGATCGCAACCCTCGGCCTGCCACCGGCCAGTCCAGCAATCGTCGCAAATCCTGCGGCGCTCAGCGGGGCACCGGCATCGCGCTTGGTCGGGGTGGTTCGCCAAGGGCCGATTCCCCAGTAATCCGCTGCCTGTCCCCGCTCGACTTCGGTGGTACTGCCGACCGAGGCACCAATCACTGCCGCGGGCCCCAGCACCAGTCGCGCGCGGGCCGGTGACAGGTCCTCAGGGCCCAGGTGGACGCCAACCCCTGCCGCAGCCGCGATATCTGGCCGGTCATTGATGAACAGCGGCACGCCGATCGAGACGCGCAGATCCACCAGGATGGCCATCAGCTCCCGCGCATCGGCTCGCTTGAGCCGAAGCTGGATCGCGGTCACTCCGCCCGCCACGGCCGCCCGGGCCAGGGACTCGAGGTCCCGCCCGGCCACCAGAGCATCGTCGGTGACCAGCACGAGGCGCAGGGCCGTCGTTAGATTGTCGGGCATGGCCACCTCAAATGCTCCCCGGGTGCAGGGCTATCGCGGCGCAACCACCGTGGAACACGATACCGCCGAGGCTATCCTCGAGGCCACCGAGGAGCTGCTGCATGCCCTGGTGGATGCCAACGGCATCGGCCCCGATGATATCGTGAGCGCGATCTTCACGGTCACCACCGACCTGATTGCCACCTTCCCAGCCCGCGCCTCGCGGCGCATGGGCTGGCACGATGTGGCCATTCTGCATACTACGGAAATACCGGTGCCGGGCTCGCTGCCCCACTGCATCCGGGTCCTGGTCCACGCCTACAGCAGCAAGCCGCGCGAGCAGATCCGCCACACCTATCTGCGCTCAGCCGTTGTGCTCCGACCCGACCGCACCCGGTGAACCCGCTGGTCCGGGTCAGCGACCGCGGCGCCGCCCGCTGGACGCATGGTCACCCCTGGATTTATCGCAGCGATGTCGTCGATGGACCCGCTGACCCGGGACTGGTCACGGTCATCGATTCGCGACAGCGATCGCTGGGACAGGCACTCTACTCCCCCAGGTCGGAGATCCGGCTCCGCCTCCTCGAGCGAACGGACAGGCCGGTCGATGAGGCCTGGTGGCGCGACAAGATTGCCGCCGCCGTGGCCCGGCGGAACCCAGCCTCGATCGATGCCACCGCTTTCCGGCTGGTGCACGGCGAGGGCGACTCCCTGCCTTCCCTCGTGGTTGATCGCTACGATCGCTGGCTGGTGGTCCAGCTGCTCTCCGCCGGCCTCGAGACCATGCGGCCACTGGTTCTCGAGGCCCTGATCGGGTGCTGTCACCCTGAAGGAATTCTGCTCCGCAACGATGTCGGGGTCCGCCGCCACGAAGGACTGCCTGAAACCACCGAACTTGTCCATGGCACGGTCCCCGAGACGATCGAGATCTGGGAGGGCCGGATCCGGATGCTGGCCGCCCCCTGGACCGGGCAGAAGACCGGAGCCTTCCTCGACCAGCGATTCAATCGGATGGTCGCCGGCCAGCTCGCATCGGCCGGCGGCGAGGCGCTGGACTGCTTCAGCTATCATGGCAGCTTTGCCCTGCACCTCGCCCGGGGAGCATCCAGGGTCGTCGCGGTGGACACCAGTCGTGAGGCCCTGGCCCGCGCGACCGACAACGCGACGCTGAATGAGCTGGATAATATTGAGTGGCGGGTCGGCGATGCGTTCGAAACACTCCGGGAATTCGAGCGGGCCGGCCGGCGATTCAGGACAGTTGTGCTCGATCCGCCCGCCTTTGCCAAGACCAAGTCCGCGCTCCCCGAGGCGCTGCGAGGTTATCACGAAATCAATCTGCGCGGCATGCGATTGCTGGAACCCGGCGGCGCGCTGCTGACCGCCTCCTGCAGCTTCCATCTCCGCCGTCCGGAATTCCTGGCCATGCTAGCGGCCGCCGCCTCCGACAGTGGCCGCCGGCTCCGCCTCGAGCGGATCCTGGGTCAGGACGTGGATCATCCGGAGATCATCACCATTCCGGAAACCGGCTACCTCAAGGGCGCGGTGCTCCGGGTCGAGTGATCCAGTCCGCAATATCCCCGATGACCTGCTGGTCCACTTGTCCTTCCCGTTCATACTCAGCCGGCCCGCTCGGACCCGATCCAGTGACGAACAAATGATTCAACGAAGGATATTGCTTCAGCGTGACGCTCGGGCGCCTCGCGAGCGTCTGCCAACCCGCAAAATCCGCGGCGGTAACCTGGTAGTCCCGCCCGCCCTGCAGGATGAGAAGCGGAGCCGCCAGCGACTCGGCGCTCTTGACCGGGTCGTAGCTCCGCAGATCCAGCCAGTAGGCCGGTGGCGCACCGATCAGGTACATCGCCGCCGATCGATCTTGTTCGGTCAACGTCTTGATCCTGCGAGCCTGGGTCCGCAGCATCTCCCGCTGGGCCGCGTCAGTCTTGTCGCTCCCGCCCTGCTGCGAGGCGAGGTAGTCGAGCTGCTCGAGCA
Organism: Gemmatimonadota bacterium; assembly: GCA_041691295.1. Lineage (GTDB taxonomy): Bacteria > Gemmatimonadota > Gemmatimonadetes > Gemmatimonadales > GWC2-71-9 > DATEHG01. The sequence continues at coordinate 5,260 of JBEPVA010000163.1, read as the reverse complement.
GGATGTCCTCGAGATGGCGGGTGCTCCCAGCCAGGATCACCGCCCCGGCCAGCCGGTGGTCACGACTCACGATCCGCGGCACCAGGTAGCCGCCGAGGCTGTGGCCAACCAGGTAGATCCGGTCAGCGGCAATTCTCGGATTGTGGCGGGCGCTGTCGATCGCGGCGAGGGCGTCGGCCACGACCTCCTGTTCCACCGTCAAGCTGCCTGATCCCTCGACCGCCATCCGTTCCGAATACACCAGCGTACGCTTGTCATAGCGCAGCACCGCCACGCCACGCTCGGCCAGTCCATAGGCCAGGTCGCGAAATGGCTTGCTGCCACCGATCGTCTCATCCCGATCCTGGGGCCCGCTGCCGTGCACCAGCACCACCAGCGGCACCCTCCCGCTCCCGGCCGGGAGGGTCAGCAGCCCGGGCAGGGGCCATCCTTTGGCACCAACCTCGACTGCCTGTTCCGTCACCCCGCTGGGAAGCGCACTCGATCCAGTCGAAGCGGGGGCGGGCGGAGCGACTGGCACGAAGAACAGCCCGCCCACCCTGTCGGCGGAATCGATCGAGATCTTCAGGTTCAGCGCGGACTTGGCAAAGGTCGCGTTGACCAGCACCACTGTGTAATCACCCGATTTGACCGAGTGCGTCTTGCCCCGGTGCTGATAAGACCCGATCTGGCCTTCCAGCGTCGTCCAGATTTCCTCCAGCTTGGCGCCTGGAAGCGCGGCGCGCATCCGGTCATCCATCGCGGCGATGGCGTCGAGAAACCGGCGAGCCGCCAGCAGATCCACGAAATGGTTGGCCACCGAATCAGGGCTGGCCGGACCCTGCTGGGCACTGGCAGAGGACAGAGTCATGAGAGATGTCGAGAGCAAAGTCAGGATGATCCGAGTCGCGGTCATGTCTGGGGTCCGGGGTGAGCCGGCGCCTCCCGGCGCCAGAGCACCCAGGAGTAAGCCACCGGCACGATCACGCAAAGGGCAACGCCCGAAAGCAATGCCAGCGGCAGCAGGCCCGCATTCATGAAGCCCATCGCGCCGATGAAAATTCCAGCCACCATGAGACAGACTCCGCCAATGCGATGGGTCTGGCGCCAGACGGAATCGCTCGAAAGAGTCCATGGCGTCCTGATGCCGAGGAACCAGTTAGGGCGGATCCGGGGCATGAAATTCCCCATCACGATGAGCAGCAGCCCGACAACGACGGGGATCACCCGGTTGATCGGCAGCGGCCACCCCAATGCGCTGCCAAGGACCAGCAGGTGAATCGACAGCAGGAAGCAGAGCACCAGATTGGTGATCTGCCAGTACGTTGCCGCATGAAGTTCCCAGCTTTCCCTGCGGGGATCAATGGCCGGTGCAATCAGCAGCACCAGCGCCATGCCGGTGACGATTCCCGGCAGCAGCAGCACGGCGACCAGGCGACTCGACCAGCCGTTGGGCTGTCCGTCCATTCCCCAGTGCGTCGTGACCTCCGCGGGCAATTGTGGATAGGCCCAGATCGTGAATACCACGACGAGACCAAGCGCGATCACTGACGGCCAGAGCTTACGCATCAGAATTCTCCTGCCTGGGGGCGGGTAGCAGATCGAGCAGGTGTTGCAGCGTATCCTGAAATACCGTGGTGTTAATCGAGTACCGGATGTGCTGGCCGTCCCGCCTGGCCAGGATCAATCCTGCATCCTTGAGCACCCCGAGGTGATGTGAGACCGACGCCCATGCCATCGGAAAATGGGAGGCAATCTCTCCGGCAGGAAGTTCATCGTGTCGCAGCAGGGCCAGGATCTGACGTCGAGTCGGATCGGCCAGTGCCCGGAAGGCGCTATCCATGACATTTAGATAATCGTATTAATATCTCTGCGCAAGTATCGTTGTGACTTTCGCTACAAATCATTGCAGCTAGAAGGGTTGTAAGGCCGCCTTCAAGTACTTACTCGTTGACTTCTAACACCAAAATCATCACTTTATGGTACGGAGTTGCATCTGGGCTCCCTACTTCTTTTCCAATGTGAACTGTTCTGGGCGCCTCCCATTTCGCGCCAGGCGGAGCTGCTTATGCTGACAATGCTGCAGGCCGAGCAGCAGCGCCGCCATTCACCCCCGTCCCTCAAGCAGCAGTATCAAGCGTTCATTCTCCAGCGGATTGAGGCCTACAAGAACAGCCTCGGCCGAGGAGACCTCTTGGGCATTGGCCAGGAAGCGGTCAGTGAACTCGAGACCACCGTCGAAGATCAGTTCGTGCTCACCGAAGTCCTGATGCAGGATACGGTCGATCGCCTGATACAGCGCCGACTCCGGCTTCCCTCCTATCGTCGATGGTCCACCCAGTTTCGGGCCTTGCGCCTCGCGCAGCGCGAGGCGACGCACTGGGGTCTCGACGATCACTGCCCGATCGTGCATCTGCTGCCGCGCATCGAAGCCGGTGACAGCGCGCTCATCATTGGCGCCGGCAGCGAGGCCTTCGCGTGCCTGCTGACCGCCAATGATATGGAAGTCACCTTCATCGCCGATGAACTGGCCTGTGTCGAGCGGGTGGAGCAGCGCCTCGCCGGCGAAGCGCTGAGTTCCGATTTCATGGCCCTGGTGGCGGATCTTTCCCGCTGGGTGCCACCGTTCAGCCGTCTCCATGCCCTGGTGGTGGTGGATGTCGCCGTTCTGGATCGGCTTTCCCTCGCTGACCGCGGCCTCGTTATCGAGCAGTTGCAGCAATGCACCCAAGAGGGTGGCATTCATCTTCTCGTGCCGAGCCCCCACTCACTGGCGCCTGAGGCCTTTCTCAATTGCTATGGCGATTGGGAGCGCGAGCCACTCCGCGCCGGTCGTGGCCGGGCCGCCAACCGACGGAATCAGGGACTGGTCCTTACCCGTCGGCCGTGTTTGAACGACACTCGGTTCAGCGTGTCAGTTGACGACACCGCTCGGATGGCTCGCGGTTAAGTTGCAATGCTACAAGCGCTTGCAACCTCATAATCTACGGCATGGATGGTGCAAAAACCGGATGTGAAAGGGTGGGTTCGCCATCCTGGAGCATGCCGGAGAGGGCGCCATGACCAGTCTGCCAGTCGTCGTTGATGATAGTCCGGTTGGAATCGTGATCCAGAACGGGCGCCGCAAGCCGAGCGGCACCGCCATCTGGGCCTACATGTGGGCCGCCGATGATGAAGAGGAGCAGACCCATTGGCATGATGTCATGCCTAGGGAACGCGCTGCCTGAGGTGAATTAGTGAGCATGCTGGCGCCGCCCGATTCGGGCGGCGTTTTTTTGTGGCATCGTATCCCCGGCATACCCTCTGCCCCTCGGCGCCGCCTTCCGACATATTTGTCGCCCTATGGCAATCCCAAGAACGATGCGGGCCCTGCTAAAAACCCGGCCCGGTCCCGGAATGACCCTCGAGCAGGTCCCGGTTCCTCCAGTCGGCTCCAATGATGTCCTGATCCAGGTCCACCACGCCGGAGTCTGCGGCACTGACCTTCACATCTGGGAGTGGGACGCCTGGGCCAGCGGTCGTCTCAAACCGCCGGTCATCATCGGGCACGAATTTGCCGGCGCGATCGTCCAGCTAGGGCCCGAGGCCGAGGCCGCGGGACTCCTGTCGGTCGGGGATCTCGTCACCGCCGAGGGCCACATTGTTTGCGGCGATTGCCTGCCCTGCCGCACCGGAGACGCCCATGTCTGCCGGCGCACCAGGATCATCGGCGTCGACCGCAACGGCGCCTTTGCCGACTACATCGTGATGCCGGCTTCCAATGTGATGCGCCTGGATGGCATTCCCACCGAAATCGGCGCCGTGATGGACCCTGTCGGCAATGCGGTGCACACCGTGCTGGCCGGCCAGATCCCCGGCAGCGCGGTGCTGGTCCTCGGCTGCGGCCCGATCGGATGTTTTGCGGTCGGGATCGCCCGGGCGGCTGGCGCCTCACTTGTCGTGGCCAGCGACTTCAATCCCCGGCGGCGGGAGTTGGCCGCGGCCATGGGGGCCCATCTGACACTCGACCCCGCCACCGACGATGTCGTCGCGAAAATTCGAGAGCTGACTGATGGCAACGGGGCCGATGTGGTCTGCGAAATGAGCGGCCATCCCAGCGGCCATCAGCAGGCCTTTGCGGCCGCACGCCTCGCGGGGCAAGTCAATTTCCTTGGTACACCTAGCCGCACGACCGAGGTGGATTTTGCCCGGGACGTGATCTTCAAGGGGCTCACGCTGTACGGTGTGACCGGCCGCCGGATGTACGATACCTGGCAACAGATGTTCCGCTTTCTCCGGGCCGGCCAATTCGATCCCCGGCCCGTGATAACCCACCGTTTCCCGCTTGAACGCATCGGCGACGCTATCCAGGTCATCAAGGACGGCCAGGCCGGCAAAGTGATCCTCGAGGTCGCCGGATGATCGATCCGCTGTCCACTCGGTTGCAGGCTGAGCTGGCGGCCTTTCGCGCCGACGGCGTCTACAAGCAGCTCAACTATCTCGAAGGTCCAATGGCCGCCCGGGTGCGGATGAAAGGCCGGGGAGAGATCCTGGTCCTCTCGTCCAACAACTATCTCGGCCTGAGTGCCCAGCCTGAAGTAGTCGCGGCCGGCCGGGCAGCGCTGGAACGATTCGGGGCCGGCACCGCCTCGGTCCGTTTCATCTGCGGCACCCTGACCATCCACCAGGAGCTGGAGGCGGCACTGGCTGCACTGGTCGGTACTCCCGCCAGCCTGAGCTTCGTCAGCTGCTGGAACGCCAACGAGGCCATACCCGCCACCCTGCTCGGCGAGCAGGACCTGGTCATCAGCGACCAGCTCAATCATGCCTCGATCATCGATGCCATCCGGTTGGGCAAGTCGATCGCCAAGTGTCAGACGGCCGTCTATCGCCACGCCGACCTGGCCGACCTTGAATCGAAGCTCGCGGCCGCCACCGACCGGCGGATCAAACTGGTGATTACCGATGGCGTCTTCTCGATGGAGGGCAGCATCGCGCCGCTTCCCGATATCGCCGAGATCTGCCGCCGGTACGATGCGGTGCTGATGGTCGACGATTCGCACGCGACCGGAGTCCTGGGCCGGACCGGCCGCGGCACTGCTGAGCACTTCGGGATGGTGGGACAGATTCCCATCATTACTTCCACCCTGGGCAAGGCGCTGGGCGGTGCTGCCGGCGGCTTCGTCGCCGCGTCCGAGCAAATCTGCGACTACCTCACCCAGCGGGCCCGGCCCCAGCTGTTCTCCAATGCCCTGCCCGCGACAGTGGCCGGCAGCGCCCTGGCCAGCGTCCAGTACCTCAC
>JBEPVA010000162.1:0-8844 GCA_041691295.1 Gemmatimonadota bacterium | reverse complement strand
CCCCCCCCCCCCCTTTTTTTTTTAACCCCCCCCACCCGCAAACCCCTCCGCGCGGCCGGGGGGGGGGTGGGTATTTTTTATAACCCCCCGGGGCCGGGACAGCATCGCTGTCCCGGCCCGCTCAGCTTTCAGGGCCGAGACCGCCATGGGCTGCCTGTCTCTGAAAATCGGAGCGGCCAGTCGGCCGCCTTGGTAATCCCGATCCGGAGGCTCACCTCGACCGCTGGCGCCCGACCTCCACTCACCCTTCCGACACTGACCTGTGATCCCTGCATTGAACGTCCATCCAGTTCGCGAGTAATGCCCAGCGCCTGGCAAAGCTTTCCCGGTCCGTTGCAGAGCAGCTCTGTTTTCACTCCGTGCCTTCGCGTGCCCATCACGTTCAGCCCCACCAGCGGCTCGACCGCCCGGAGCAGCACGGCGCTGCCGTTCCCCTTCGGACCGCAGACCAGGTTGGCGCACCAATGGATGCCGTAGGAGCGATAGACATACCAGTCGCCCGGCCGACCATACAGGGCCTCGTTCTGGGCATTCCGGCGGCGCTGGTAGCCATGGGAGGCTGGATCGATTTCGCCAAGGTAAGCCTCGGTTTCCACGATCCGGCCGGTGGTACGGCAGCCACCAAAGGTGGAAACGATCGTGGCGCCCAGGAGATCGGGCGCCACCTGGTCTGCTGATCGCTTGAAGAAGACCGCCGGAAACGGTCGCAACCCCACCACCGATGCTCGGTTATGCGCCGGACTTTTCCGGCTTCTTCCGCCCCTTGGGGCGGGCCGGCTTCTTCGGCGCGGCGGCCGCCACAGGCTCGGCCCCCGAACGGCCATGCTTCTTCCGGGTTGAGCGCTCCGCGACCGCGGCCGGCGCGTCCTCCTCGAACTTCACGACCCCGACCAGTGGAACAGAACCGGCATTCACCCCGGGCTTGGTGCCCCGGCGGAACCGCATTCCTGCCCTGGCGGGGCTCTCCACCCGCGCTGGACTCGGCGCTGGGGGCACCGGCTCCGCAAACACCGGTTCGGTCACCGGAGTGGCCTCCAGTGCCGGGGCCAGGAAGGTCGGCGGTGCGGCCTCAGGGCGGGACGGTCTGCCCATCATCAGTGCATCGGCTGGGCGCGGTTCGATCTCGTAGGAATCCTCTCCCAGTTTGCGAACATCAGCGAGGTCGGCGTCGTGAACCTGGCGCAGCAGCCGGAAGAACCGTTGGGGCTCGAGCAACGGGTCTGGCCGCCCGTACAATGCCGACATCCTGTTGCGCAGAGCCTCGTGGGGAACCGGGCTCTCCAGTTCGGACAGTGCCCGGCGCAGCAGGTCAAACGCGGCCGCCAGCGTGAGACCGCTCAGTGCCCGGACCTGGGCCGCGGACTCAACCGGCGCGATCGGCGCAACCTGCGCGGTCGGGGTCTCGACCGCAGCGTTGACTGCCGTGCTGGCGCTTCGACCTCGACCCCGACCACGGCCCCTGCCACGGCCGCCGCGCTCGGCGTCGCGGCTCGGTTCCAGCGCCACCGCAGCTGGGGCGGCGCCCGCGTCCATGGGGGCCACTTCAAACTGGCCGTTGTCCATCTTCAGGACCCGGAGCAATCCCTTCTGGCCCGCTTCGACCACGAATTTGCTGAACCGGTTGAAGCCGGCGTTCCGCTCGTCGAAGTTGGAGTCGATCTGCTGCATGACCTGCTTGAGACGGTCAGACCGCATGACATCCCGGTTGCGCGCCATTTGGCCCACGGCTTCGCGAGCCAGTTCCCAGGGATCGCGCTGGACCGACGGAGTGTCGGCCTCGCGGGTCAAACCGGCCAGGTCGCTGTACGAGTAGTACTCGTCGCAATTCTGGATCAGCAGGTCGCTCGCCGATTCGCGAATGCCCACCCCGATCACATACTTGCCGTATTCCTTGAGCTTCATCACCAGCGCCGAGAAATCGCTGTCGCCCGAGAGCAGGATATACGTCCCTATCTCGGGCCGGGTGAAGGCCAGCTCGATCGCGTCGATGGCCAGCCGGATGTCCGTTGCGTTCTTCTTATTGGTCCCGATGGCTGGCGAGAAGATCAGGTCAATCGAGGATTCGGTCAGTGGCACCACGTACTGCTGGTAACGTCGCCAGTCGGCGTAAGCTCGCCGGACATGGAGCCGTCCCTTGATGATGTCGCTGGTGAGCAGCGTCTTGAACTCCTTGGTCAGATCCGAGCGGATCCCAAGGGTGACGTTATCAAAGTCGATGAGGAGGGCGGCGTTGGGAGCGTGCGGCTGGCCATCGGTCGGACGAGGAGCAACTGAATACGGCTTCGGCATGCGGGTCAGACTCCGGTCCCGCACCATTCCCGTGCAGCGCCTCGGATCCGGACCCGGCCGGATGCGCCTGGCACCGCACGAGTCGGTTGGGACCCATGGGGGCAGCGATGAGTGGGCATCCATCCCCCGGGGGCGTCCCGCTTCGGCGGCGCGTGGCCACTCGAATGCGGGGACCGCCCTCACCTGCCCGGATGTGTCGGCAGACGGATGCAGCGTGAACCTGGTCCAGGGACCGTTCCTCGAGCGGCCGGGACGGTCCCGGCTATCGGGACCTGACGTACCCCAAGGCTCGTCAGTACGCTGCCGCCGGGTCGCGGAGCAGACTTCGGTGGACGAGCCCTAAAGTCGAGGAGGCAGAAGAGTAGCGGGGTGTCCGGAGCCGGTCTAGGGCGTCAGCGGCCCGAACTGGTGCATCGCGGCGGCCGGCAGGTGCAGCGAGAAGTAGAATCGGGTGCCGCGATCGGGGCCGGTCTCGACCTGCATCGAGGAGCCCATGGCCTCGACCAGCTTGCGGCAGATGGAAAGGCCAAGCCCAGACCCGGAGAAGGCATAGTCGGACTGCCCCCGGCGTCGGCGGAACGGCTCGAACATCATGATCATGGCCTCGGACGGGATGCCCCGGCCGGTGTCCCTGACCGAGAAGTGGACCTCATCCGTCTCACCCGCTTCGACCACCACCTCGACGAAACCATCGGAGGTGAACTTGAGGGCATTGGTGGTCAGGTTGAGCAGGACCCGGCTGAGCGCCACCGGGTGGCCTACACGGAAATCGATCTGGGGCCAGGTCAGCCGGACCTCCAGCCCTTTTTCCTCCGCGATCGGCTGCACAATGTCGCGGACCGATTCCAGGATGTCGAGAATGGAAAAGGGAGTGGGATCCAGGTCGACCAGCCGGTCACCCCCGCGGGCCAGTTCAATCACGTCACTGGCCATGGAACTGAGGCCAAAGGCCGCGCTGTAGATCAGGCCGAGCTGCCGTTCCTGGATCTGGTTGACTGGCCCGCTGCGGGCCCGTTGCAGCGTCTCGGCCAGAAACAGGATCGACGTCAGCGGCGACCGAAGGTCGTGCGCTACCTCCACCACCAGCTCCATTCCGTCCGGCCCCGAGAGGCGGTCGGCGAAATGCCCGGCCCAGTCGGGCTCGATGCGTTCGTGGACCTGCTCGACTGCCGCCAGGAAGACCAGTGCTGCCGGGTCGGGCTCGGCCTGGAGTTCACGAATCAGGTACCGCCGGATCAATTCGATCAATCGCCGCGCGAGCACTCCCTGCGGCGGCCCCTCCCCCGCCTGCCCCGCCGCCACTTGGGAAATGACCTCGCACAGCCGGCCGAGCTGGGTGATTGCTTCTTCTCGGGAGGGGGCGTCGGGAACGATCAGATTCCAGTCGCGCTCGACCTGCTCCCGCGCCCGCTGGAGCGCCGCAGCGAGCCCCGGGCTCATTTGGCGCCGGGGCGTTTCGGAGAGGGCTGGACGGGAAGGGGCGTGCACGAAGCGAAAGATCGACTCAGCTCGGCGGTTCGACTTCGTCGCGCTGGAAACTGTGCTTGTCCATCAGGCGGTACAGGGTGGTGCGATCTATGTTGGCCAGTCGCGCCGCCTTGGACATGTTGCCACCGGCCCGGTTCACCAGTCGTCCGACATATTCCTTTTCGAACTGGGTGATCAGCCGGTCCTTGGCCATGTGGAATGGCTCGTCCATGATCCCGGCGGGAAGCCCGCCCTCCGCCACCCGCTCGATCGGATCCTCATACAGAGGGATGTCATCCGGCGCAATCAGCTGATCCGGCTCCGCCAGAACCGCCACATGTTCGATCACATTCTGCAGCTCCCGGACATTGCCCTTCCAGGGCCGCGACCGCAGAAACGCGATGCTGGCCTCGGTCAGTTTGGGAACCCGGTCCCCCATCTGGCGGTGGCGCTGCCAGTAATAGGTCAGGAAATGGTTGGCCAGCAACGGGATGTCCTCCAGCCGCTTGCGCAGCGGCGGGAGCTTGATCGGCACTACCCGCAGCCGATAGAACAGGTCGCCTCGCAGCACGCCGCTGTTGACCGCTTCCTGGGGATCCCGGTTGGTGGCCGAAATGAACCGCACATCGACCACCGCATCCTGGGTTTCGCTGCCGACCCTCCGCACCACGCCATCCTGGATGACCCGCAAGAGCTTGGCTTGGAGCGGCAGCGTCATCTCGGTCAACTCGTCGAGGAAGAGCGTACTGCCGTTGGCGGTCTCGAGCAGTCCCGGTTTGTCGCGATCGGCGCCGGTAAAGGCCCCCTTGCGATGGCCGAACATTTCGGATTCGAGCAGGGGCTCTGGCAGCGCCGCGCAGTTGATCGGGACCAGGGTCTTCGAGGAGCGCCGGCTGTGCTGGTGAATGAACTGGGCGATGACCTCCTTGCCGGTGCCGCTCTCGCCGCTGATGAACACGGAGGCATCGGTGGCGGCCACCTTCCGGGCCAGCTCGACCGCCTGCCGGAACAGCGGCGAAATTCCAATCAGGGCCATGCTGTCGCTGTGGCCGTTCTGCTGCATCAGCTGGAGTCGGAGGTCGTTGGTCTCGCGGGCCACCATCACAGCGTGCGAGGCCCGGCCAATCAGAACCTGAAGGTGAGTTGCGCTGAACGGCTTGGGCAGGTAGTCCCAGGCCCCCGCCCGGAGTGCCTCGATGCTACTGGTGACGCTCGGATTGCCGGTCATCACGACTACAATAGTGTCGCGATTGAGCCCGATGGCCGCCCGGAGAATCTCCAGCCCTGAGGTTTGCGACATGTACAGGTCGACCAGGATGATGTCGAAGACCCGGCGGCGGACCGCTTCCAGCGCCTCTTCCCCACGGCCAATCAGGGTGACGTTGTAACCATCCATCTGGAGAACGCTGGCGCAACTCTCCCGCAGGGTCCGTTCATCATCAACGATGAGCACCCGGATGCTGGCTTTGATTTCGGAGGGGATTGAAAGCGGGTCTCGGCCGGCCTGGTCCGCTCCGGAGCCTTCCGGCCGCCTGGAGTTGTTCATCAGTGAACTTGCCATAAAATCATCCTTGGGCTGAAGCAGCGCCTCCACCACAGTAGCACCTTTGATACCACACCCTGTGGCTTGGATGAACAGTGGACCTGTCGCGGGAATATGGGATAACTGATGCGCTGACGCAACATTAGACTTGACCTAGGAAGATTACGCCAGGGGAGTGCGGCGCTTAAGCAGCAGGGCTGAGGGGTTTAGCGGCTGCGGCTTCAGGCCATCAACAGCCACCCTCCGGTATCGTCTTTGCACACAGGGATGCGCTGCACTATTGTCAGGTAGCAGATCATTTGAGGAAGTGAGCCAGCGATAATGAGTCGAGGTCTAGTCCCGCACCTGCAGGGCGGTCAGCTCTCCGAATTCGGGTCCCCGCAGGGTGGCGGTCTGATGCCGGGAATGGGTGAGGCGGAACCACAGGGAATCCCGTGGAGCCGCTACTTGGCAGCGGTCATCCGGTACCGCTGGCTGATCCTGGTGCTCACGGCGATTGGACTAGGGCTTGGGCTCACGGCCACGAAGTTCATCAAGCCGGCCTACACCGCCTACGCCACCGTGTTTGTTGAGCGCCCCTCCGAGCGTGACGGGCCCATCCGCCCTGAAGGGCTGCTGGATAACACCGGCTGGCCCGACCTGGTTCGTTCGTCCGTGGTACTCGACTCCGCCTCGCTACGGATGCGGCTGTTCCTCGAGAATGATCCACCCGACTCCGCCCTGTTTGACAATTTCTCGCTGGCGGACCGGTTCGCGACCGGGGCGTTTGTGTTATCGGTGAGTCAGGACGGGCTGCGGTACGAAGTCAACGACCGTCAGGGTGTCAGGGTCGATGCAGGGACCGTGGGAGATTCGATTGGTCGCCCAATGGGCTTCCGCTGGGTGCCGGACCACCTCGCCCAGTTGCGTGGGCGCAAGGTCAGGTTCTCCATCCTGACTCCTCGCGATGCCTCGACCATGCTGGCGGTCAAGCTCGATGTACGACTGCCACCCGAGGGCGGCAGTTTCATGATCCTGAGCCTGATCGGGTCCGATCCGCAAAAGATTGCCGCTGTCCTCAACACCATTGCGGAGCAGTTCGTTGGGGTGGCGGCAGACCTCAAGAAGCGGAAGCTCCAGGTCCTGTCCAATACTCTCGAGGAGCAGGTACGGACCACCCGGTCCGAGGCCGAGCGGGCCGAAAACTCGCTTGAGGTATTCCGCACCCGGACCATCACTCTGCCGAATGAGGGTGTCCCGGTTGCCGCTGGCCTGGTAGCCACACAGCCGACGGTTATCGCAAACTTCTTCAAGCAGAAGATGGATCTCGAAGGCCTGCGGAATGATCGGAAGGCGCTGGAAAACGTGCTGGCCAAGACTCAGGCCGGTGAGCTGGCGGTCGATGCGTTCCAGACGATTCCGGCTGTCCGTTACGCCCCTGACCTGACTCGGGCGCTGACCGAGCTCTCCAATAGCGAGGCTGAACTCCGGGCGCTCCAGAACCGCTACACCGACGAGTACGCGCCTCTGCGCCAGCTCAAGGACCGGATCGGGGTACTTCGTACTCAGACGATCCCGGCCTACGCCAATGCCCTGATTGCCCAGTTCAAGAGTCAGGAAGAGACTCTCAACTCCCAGATCACGACGGCCAAGACGGACATTCAGCAGATCCCGGAACGGACCATCACGGAGCAGCGTCTGACCAGGGCCGCCATGAGCGCAGCTGACCTGGCGGACAACCTGCAGAAGCGGTATGAAGAAACGAAACTGGCTCTCGCCAGCACGATTCCGGACGTGAAGATCATGTCTCCGGCGGTGCCGCCGACCCGGCCCAACCGCAATACCGCGCCGGTCCTGATCCTCGCCGGGCTGATGGCCGGGCTGGGGGGTGGAATTGTCCTGGCAATTCTGCTCGATCATCTCGACAAGCGCTTCAGGTATCCGGAGCAGGTCACGGAGGAGCTCGGGCTCAGCATCCTCGGCGCGGTCCCGGCCATTCGCAAGAATGGATCGAAATCGATGACCGAGGACGAGGCCTCGCAGGTTGTGGAGGCGTTTCGCACGATCCGCCTCAACCTGTCGCACTCCTACGGGACGGCCGGTCCGGTATTGCTCACGATCTCCAGTCCCGGTCCCGGCGAGGGGAAATCGTTTGTCTCATCCAACCTGGCCCTTTCCTTCGCCGAAGCGGGGTATCGAACCCTGTTGATTGACGGGGATATCCGACGCGGAGAATTGCACCGGATGTTCAGTCTGGACCGCCGCCCGGGCCTGATGGACTACCTCGCTGGCTCCAACAGCATCGAGGACGTGGTTCGGCCGTCCGGACACCAGGGCCTCGCGGTTGTGGCCTGCGGTACGCGACGGCACCAGGGCCCCGAGCTACTGGGATCGGCGGCCATGAACGTCTTCATGGCGGAGATGAAGACACGGTACAACGTGATCATCGTCGATAGCCCGCCGCTCGGCGCCGGAATCGATCCATTTGTCCTGGCCACGTCGACGGGGCACATGATGCTGGTGTTGCGCTCCGGCGAGACTGACCGTGCGCTGGCCGAGGCCAAGCTTAAACTGCTGGACCGGCTGCCGATTCGCCTGCTGGGGGCGGTGTTGAACGATATCAGGGCGGCGGAGGGGGCTTACAAGTACTACGGGTATGTCTACGGGTACAGCGCAGAGGAGGACGGCGCGCCGGCCCAGATCACATCCCGGGCGGGCGAGATCAGTTGAGCTCGGCGGCCGGAATCTGATCGAAGGCCTGAACCCGGGCGGCACCCGGGTTGGCTCTGGCGTGCCGAAGTGCGGTGGTGGCCCGAAGCAGCATCTCAATCGCATCGATTGAGGACTGGGAGTAATCTGGCACCGCGCAATATCCGGCCTTGAGGCTCAGGCGGACGCTATTGCCTTGCAGATCGATCGGCGATGCTGCCTGTACGGACGCGCCGAGTCTGGCGACCAATCGCTCGGCTCCCTCGGCCGTCGTGGCCGGTGCAATGACGGCAAATTCGGTTGGGCCAACCCTCCCCGTGGCGTCCGAAACCCTCCCGTGGCCTCGTACCACCTCACCTACCCGCAGGGCCAGCTGGCGTGCGAGTTCAATGGCGACCGCATCGTTTTCCAGCCCGGGGTCCACGTCGGGGGCAAAGACGACACAGGCCAGCGAATGATGCCGCCGGAAGGCATCAGAGCCGATTTCCCGTGCCCGCTTCGACAGTCCCCGCATGTTATACAGCCCGGTTGAGTGGTCGAGCAGATTTTCGTCCAGAATCCGATCGACCTCCTGCTTGGCCTTGAGAAAGGTCTGCAGCTTGAGCAGCAGCGCTTCGCCGTCGAGGGGCTGACCCAGAAATTCCCAGGCGCCGGCGCGGTAGGCCTCGAGCCGCTGTACCCGTGCGGATGGTCCCGCGGTGGTGATGATGATGGGTATCGCGCTGCTCATTCGAGGGTCCTCGCGGAGCTGCCGACAGACTTCGGTGCCATGGATGTCGGGCATCTGCGCATCGAGGATGATCAGATCGGGCGCGGCCGCGCGAGCGCGCTGGAGGGCTTGCTGCCCGGTGTAAGCC
>JBEPVA010000161.1:0-8862 GCA_041691295.1 Gemmatimonadota bacterium | reverse complement strand
GCCACCGAATCGTTGGTGGCCACCATGGAAACCCTGCGCGGCGAGGGCGCCCGACTGGGGAGGTGCTGGATATTTGCCGCCACAACCGCTGGCGCTTCCGCCGGCGGCAGGGCCACTGCCGGTGCGGGTGCCTGGAGCATAGGCGGCGCGGTGAATCCAGTCTGCTCCCCGCGTACGGAGTCGATCACCGCGGGCCGCTCGAGCGGCGTGATTCCGGTGGACCAGAGCCGCCAGCCACCTGCGGCACCGCCGGCCAGCACCAGCAGGCCGGCCGTGGTCCACACGCGAGATGATGCCCACCATGAACCTGAGCGGGTCTCATCACGGGGGGGCGGAATGAGGACCCAGAGTTTCGGGTCGCTATCCACGGAGCTCAGACTTTCGTGACGGCAGGTCCTCGGCCGCCTGGGGGTGAACCAGCGGCCGTGGCAGCCCGGAGGGCGCCGACGGACCGTGGTGCCTCAAGATAGATGAATTTTAAAGCCGGCGTGGAGCCGCGCCTATCCATCGATGGAGTGAATTAGGGGCCGGTCGGAAATGATCTGCGGACCAGCCGAAGTCGATGCTCGGGGTGGGGATCGAACCCACATGGGGATTGCTCCCCTTGGGATTTTAAGTCCCATGCGTCTGCCAGTTTCGCCACCCGAGCGCTATCATAGTTTTGCCTGTCGTGCGGCAATCAAACAACCGATCACTCTGAAACATTGGCTCAATTCGGCTCGGATCCCACCCTTCCGGCGCCACCGAACATGAGTAGAATACTGCATCCCTTCAGATTCATCCTGACTCTCCTGCTCACACACCGGTCCGCCCGAATGCGAACTGTCCGGCGTTTCAGCCTGTTGCTGTCTCTCCTGGCCGTACCCGCGTCCACACTGGTGGCCCAAACCGAGGCCAAGCAGTCCAGCGTCGGGATTCAGGGCTCCCTCGGCTTCGGCGGTGGTGACAAGCTCGGCTTCGGCGGCAGCGCCACGCTCGGCCCGCGACTGGGCAAGAATCTGTTATCGATCCGCGCCAGCGTGGGCACGGGAGTAACTATCGCTGACACTATCGGAGCCGCCAAGTATCGGATCTATGAGGTCGGGCTTCTCTATGGTCGGCGTTTCTGTTCGCCCGGCGCCTGTTATGGTTTCGGGATTGGACCCGGATATGTGAGCCAGGTGGTTCTCAATCCGATCACCAATCTCCACGAGCGGGATGCCCGGGGCGCATTGCTGTGGCAGTTGTCGCTGCAGGGCACGATCACGCCGACCACCACGCTGGGAATCACCCTGCTGGGCAACCGCAACTCCGCCGCCGGTTTCTGGGGCGTCACAGCTGGTGTCCAGTTCGGAATGCCCCGCCAGAGCAGCCACTCAGATGATGACGATGAGTAGCCTGGTCAGCCGCTGACTACCTGTTCCCGCCGGACCCCCGCCGAAGCCCTGGCAGCCCACGCCGGGAGCTCTCGACCGGCGGCGGCCCTGAAGTCGGACGTCACCTCCGCCACGATCCGCGCTTCACGCTCCCCGGGAATCAGGGCCACGACCGCCCCACCCCACCCGGCGCCCGTGAGCCGAGCCCCCAGTCCGCCCCTCTGCATTACCGACTCGACGATCAGGTCCGCTTCAACCGTACTCGACTGAAAATCGTCCCTCAACGACCGATGCCCTTCGACCATCAGCCGACCCAGTTCAGCCAGATCATGGCCGGCCAGTGCTTTGGCCGCCGCCCGGGTTCGGGCAGTCTCGGTAACCACATGGCGAGTCCGGCGGTCGAGCGGCGGTGGCAGCCAGCCGCTCAGATGAGACAACTGGGCGACAGAAAGCTCAGCCAGGGTGCGGACCGAGAAGCCCCGCTCCTGAACCACCACCAGCGCCTGGGCGCACTCCTGCCTGCGGCGGGGGTAGTCGCTGTCGGCCAGTCGGTGGGTTGTACCGGTGTCGAAGATCCACACCTTGCCGGGCAGCGGCACCCGCTCAATCTGTCCGGTGGCACATTCGATCAGCAGGGCGCTGCCGCGCACACCGTTGGCAACGACCGTCTGGTCCATTCGGCCGCACGGAACGCCGAGCTCGTCGTGTTCCACGCGCCAGGCAATTTCAACCAGATCGGCGAGCGACAGCTTGAGACCCGCCAGCAAGGCCAGGGCGCGGACTGAAGCCAGGCTCAGGGCCGCTGAGGAGGACAGTCCCGCGCCGACAGGCAGGGTACTCGCGACCGCGAGATGAGCTCCCGGAATTCGCAGTCCGAAACCGGTCATGACCCGGGCGGCCGCCCGGGGAAAATCGGTCCAGCGCGATGACGCGGAGCCGCCGGGATCAAACGACTCCAGCTGCCCGTCGACCCCGGAGACTGCCAGCCAGTCCTCGGCCTGCGAGGCCACCACCACCACCCGCCGTTCGATGGCAAACGGAAGGACCGGGCCGCCGTTGTAGTCGGTATGTTCCCCGAGCAAATTCACCCGTCCCGGCGCCGAGGCCGCCACCGCTGGCCGACTGGCAAACCGACTCTGGAATAGCGAAGTTGCCTGCCGAAGCGGCGAGGGGGTCGTCATGCTGGAGAGTAGTCCGGACAACCCCGCCGGAAAAGCCATCGATGGACACGGACACTCGCCAGGAATTTCCGGCCACAGCCCTCTCAGCCCAGGTGCTTGAACGTTGAACTGGATGACCACTGCGGGTTCGGCACTGCGCTCGCGGGTTGGCAATCGGCCGATTCCCCATCCATCCGTGTTCATCCGTGGCGCACTGGTCATGTTGCTGGCGTGGGGCAGCCCCCTGGCCGCGCAACTGGAGCAGATCGGCGTCCCCCGCGGCCAGATGCGGGCCGAAGTCGGCGGGTCTTTCCACAACTGGAGCCAGCGGTTCTTCAATGGTGGCAGCCAAGAATGGAACGCCGACTTCAGCAGCGATAGCCTCGGCAGCGACCGGATCCCCGAGCTCGCCGCGTCCGAAGGGGTACTCGCCCGGCTGCTGGGTCAGAGCAGCTTCCGTCTGTCAATCGGCAGTACCCAGGCAACGGAGCTGGTCAACGTCGGCACCCTGAATCTCGGACTCGCCATCGGCCTCACCAGCCGGCTAACCGTGTTTGGCCGGATCCCGATGGTCCGCGCCCGGGCCCAGCCGCACGTCGTCTTCAAGGGCGATTCGGTCGGATTCAATCCAGCGAGCACGGCCTTCGGCAGTGGCACTGGCGCACTGGCGAGTCAGGTCTTCTTCAGCAATTTCGGACAGGCGCTCGATACCCTGAGCGGTCGATTTGCCTCCGGCTATTACGCCGGCCGCTCCGACTCGGCGCTGGCGGCGCAGACCCTGGCCAGTGCCACCCTGCTGCGGGCCCGGCTCGACACGCTGACCAGGCTCGAGAGCGTCAATTCACCATTCCTGCCGCTCGAGCAGAGCGCGGCCGGCCAGCATATCCAGAGCACCATCACCTCGCTGCAGGGAACCCTGTCCACCCTTCAGGTCGGCGGGTTCAGCGATTCGCTTCCCCTCCCGACCGCCGCGCTGGATCAAGTTGCTTTCGATCAGTTCCTGGGCAATCCGTCTGGAGCCCTGGCCGCCCGGTCGCCGGCTGAAGCGCTGTATTGGTATCTGGGCAATGTGGAGCTGGGCGGCAGCTACAGTCTCATCGACCGATGGGACCGCAACGGCGGCCAGGGTGGCATTCGGCTTTCCGCCCGGGCATCGCTGACGCTGCCCACGGCTCGTCTGGACCAGTCGTTTGATTTCTTCGACATCGGAACTGGTGATCCTGGATACTCGGTCCACGGCGGACTGATCGCCGACATCGGCCGGAACAACTGGGGCGCGCGGCTCGAGGGCGACTACATCATGCGCTTCTCCTCGCTCCGGGTTCGCCGCATTGCCCTGCCCTCGCAGCCCTACGCCTACGCCTCCAGGCTGGCCAACCTGCGCCTCAACCCCGGCGATGACTTTTCCTTCTCGATCCAGCCGTTCTATCGCCTGACCCGGGCCTTTGCCCTGACCGCGGGTGGCAGCTACACCCGGCGCGGCGCCAGCACCTATGCCTACTACCGGGCGGCGGATAGCCTCGATGGTCTCGACCCGGCCGATCTGGCCGTTGACTCGAAGCTGTCGTGGATCTCGGTAAATGGTGGGGTGACCTACACCAGCAGGGGGGTACTGCAGCCGGGACGCGGGGTGCCGATCGAAGCGAGCTGGCACTATGGGCAGACGGTATCCGGCAGCGGAGGCAGGGTGCCAAAGAGCCAGTTCACCGAGCTTACTTTCCGGCTGTACTTCTCCCTCTGGCACTAGCCAGCAGCGCGCCGGCATGGCGCCGGGCCGTATCGGCATCAGCGTCACCCAGCATCCGGGCGAGTTCGCTGATCCGGTCCTCGCCGTGAATCGGTGCCACATCGCTGGTGGCCACTCCGCCGCGTGAGTGCTTGGACACCACCAAGTGCCGGTCGGCGTGGGCCGCGATCTGGGGAAGGTGGGTAATGACCAGCACCTGACGCCGCTCCGCCACCCGGGCCAGTGATTCTCCCACCCGCCCGCCGACCTCTCCACCAATACCCTGATCAACCTCATCGAATACCTGAGTAGGCACGGCATCATGCTGCGCCAGCACCACCTTGAGTGCCAGCATCAGGCGCGAGAGCTCGCCACCCGATGCGGTGCGGGCCAGCGGCTGGGCCTCATGGCCGGCGTTGAGCCGGACCAGGAACGCCACCGTTTCACCGCCGGAGGCACTCGGGTGCGGCAGCGGTGTGAGCGCCACATCGAGTCGGCCGGCCGCGAGGCCCAGCGATGGCAGCAGCTTCGACACCGCCCGCGCCAGGCGGCCCGACGCTTCACGGCGGCGTTCCCCCAGCCGGGCGGCGGCCGCCGCCAGCAAGTCGGCGGCGGTCTGCTTTCGTGCCGCCAATCCTCGCAGGTCGGTGTCCGCGGTATCGAGGAGGTCGAGTTCGGCCGCGGCCTCAGCCCGGGTCCGCAGCACCGCATCGATGTCGGCTCCATGCTTCTGAATCAGCCGGCCGATCAGGTCCCGGCGCCGCTCGACTTCCTCCTGGCGCGCTGGATCCTGGTTGACGCCGCCGGCGAACTCCTCGGCCACCCGGGCCAGCTCAGTCAGGTTGGTAAAGGCTGCATCGAGCATTTCACGCCAGGGGCTGACGGCCGGGTCGATCCGTTCGAGGTTGCCCAGGGCGCGGTCCGCATCCCGCAGCGAGCGGAGGGCGCCTGCTTCATCGCCCTCAAGCGCCAGCGCCAGGCGGGCCGCCTGCTCCAGCAGCGCGCCGCCGTGCCGCAGCCGACGAGACTCGGCATCCAGTGTTTCGACTTCACCGCGTTTGAGCATCGCGGCGTCGATCTCGGTAACCACGTGGCGCAGGTAGTCCGCCCGCTTGCGCACTTCATCCCGGCGGCCGATCAGCGCCTGCTCTTCCAGCTCGATGGCGGCCAGGCCAGCAAACGCGGTGGCGACCGCTTCGCGATCGGATTCGGCGCCCGCAAAGGCGTCGAGGATATCGCGCTGGGCTTCGGTGCGGAGCAGCGATTGGGTTTCGTGCTGGCCATGGAGATCGACCAACGCCGGGGCGAGGGCGGCGAGCGACGAAATCGTGGCGGGGCTGCCGTTGATCCAGGCCCGGGACCGACCCTCACTGGACACTTCGCGACGGATGATGACCCGATCGTCTTCAGGAGTGAGGCCGAGGTCATCGAGCCGCTGGCGCAATTCCTCGCTGAGCGAATCGAAGACGCCCTCGACGACAGCACGCGCCGCGCCCGGACGCACCGTGCCGCTGTCGGAGCGAGCGCCAAGCAGCAGGGATACCGCATCCACCACCAGGGACTTCCCCGCGCCGGTCTCTCCAGTCAGGACATTCAATCCCGGGCCAAGCTGCAGCGAGACATCCTGGATCGTGGCCAGGTCACGGACCCGGAGTTCGACGATCACCGGACGACCTCGCGGTCATCGAGATCGCCCCACTTGAGCTTGTGCCGGAGCCGGCTGAAGTACCCCTCGGTGCCCAGCCGGACCAGCAACACCGCCGTGGGGGAACGCTGGACATAGATCCGGTCGCCGGCCGCCAGGGTGGCGCCGACCTGGCCGTCGTAGGACACGAAGAGATCATCGGCCCAGGGATGGATCGGGTCGATGCAGATCGTCACCTCACCAGGCACGACAACCGGCCGGACGGCGAGGGTGTGGGGGCAGACCGGCGTGATGGTCATCGCCTCGACACCAGGGGCAACGATCGGTCCGCCGGCACTCAACGAGTACGCCGTCGAGCCCGTGGGGGTGGAGACGATGATCCCATCGGCGCTGTACGGTCCCAGATCCTCGCCATCGACCTGAACCCTGACCCGGATGACCCGGGCAACGCCGGCCTTGTGTACCGCGACGTCATTGAGCGCCTGGTGCGAGGAGCGCTGATTGCCGGCCTCGCCGACGACGGTGGCGGTCAGCGCCATCCGGCGCTCCAGCACATACCGGCCCCGCGACAGTGCGTCGAGCGCCTCGGACAGGGTGTCCCGGGTGGCAGTCGTGAGAAATCCCACCCGGCCGAGGTTGACGCCGAGCAGTGGGACTTCCTGGCCGTGAAGGATGCGGGCGCCGCGAAGGAGGGTGCCGTCACCCCCGAAGGTGAGCAACGCCGACAGCTGACCTTCTTCGATGATGGGGAGCGGGATATCCCAGAGCGTCAGCAGACTCGGCTCGGTATACAGCCGGATGCCTCGGGACGGGGCCTCGCGCGCCAGCTGCCGCAGTACCGCCGCCAGATCGCTGTACCGTGGATTGCCGACGACGCCGACGTTCATCGGGCCTCGATGCTCTCCTCGGCCTGCAGCGCCCGCACCCGGCGGGCGATGCCCTGGCCGGTGAGACCAAACAGCTCGAGCTGGTCGGCCCGTGGCGCCTGCTCGACCAGGCGATCCGGCACGCCGATCGGGACCAGCCGGACTTCGGGATGGCTGGCCTGGAGCAGCCCGGCGAGATACGCCCCGAAGCCGTTGATCACGGCGCCTTCCTCGATGGTCACCAGCAGCGAGTGATCGCCGACCAGCGACTGCAGCATGGCCTCGTCGTGCGGCTTGAGGAAACGGCAGTTGATCACGGTGCAATCGAGACCATCGGCCTCGAGCAGCTGCGCCGCAGCCAGCGCCGGCTCGACCATCGTGCCCACCGCCAGCAGCGCCACGTCCCGCCCGGTCCTGAGCTGTTCCCAGGTGCCGTACGGAACCGGCTTGACGTCCGCGACCGTGTTGGGTTCGGCCGGCGCCTTGTCGCGAGGATAGCGGGTGCAGAACGGCCCATCGTGGGTCAGCGCCGTTTTGAGCAGGCCAATCAGTTCATCGGCCGTGTGCGGCGCTGTGACCGTCATGCCAGGCACCGCGAGCATGTACGGAATGTCGTAGAGCCCCATGTGGGTCTGGCCGTCTTCCCCAACCAACCCCGCCCGGTCCATGCAGAAGACCACCGGCAGGTGCTGCACCGCAATGTCGTGGATCACGTTGTCGTACGCCCGCTGCAGAAAAGTGCTGTAAATGGCCACGACGGGCCGGACCCCCTGGGTGGCCAGGCCGCCGGCAAAGGTCACGGCGTGTCCTTCGGCAATCCCGACATCGAAGAACCGGCCGGGAAATTTCTTCTGGAAGATGCTGGTGCCGGTGCCCGATGGCATTGCTGCGGTAATCACCGCCAGGTCCGGAAACTCCGTGGCCAGCCCGCACAGGGCGTCACCGAACAGCTGGGTCCAGGTCGGCGGTCCGCTGGTGGCCTTCCGTGCCTCACCGGTGACCGGATCGTAGGCCGCGAGCCCGTGCCACTTTTCCCGATTCGACTCGGCAAAGGCAAACCCCTTGCCCTTGGTGGTCGTGATATGGAGCACCCGGGGCCCATCGAGACCGCGGATGAAGGCCAGCGTCTCGGTCAGCTTCTTCAGGTCGTGGCCGTCGATCGGCCCGAAGTAGCGGAAGCCCAGCTCCTCGAAGATCATCCCGGCGGAGAACAGGTTCTTGAAGCTCTCCTCCAGGTTCTTGGCAAACTCGACCACCCCCTCGCCGAACACCCCGCCCAGCCGCAGCGTGGCGTGCTTGACGTGCTCGCGCACCTTGTTGGTGATCGGCTTGGCCACGATCGATCCCAGCGTCCGGCTGATGGCGCCGACATTGGGTGAGATCGACATCCCGTTGTCGTTGACGATCAGGATGATGTCGCGCTCGGAGTGGCCGGAGTTGTTGAGTCCTTCGTAGCTCAGGCCGCAGGTCATGGCGCCATCACCGACCACGGCCACGACCTTGTAGTCCTCCCCCCTGAGATCACGGGCAGTGGCCATCCCGAGGGCGGCCGACATCGCCGTACCGGCATGGCCGGCGCCGAACTGGTCGTGGGGGCTTTCACTGCGCTTGAGGAAACCGGAAATGCCATTGGGCTGGCGGAGGGTCGGAAACGACTCGTTGCGGCCGGTGAGCAGCTTCCAGGCGTAGGCCTGGTGGCCCACGTCCCAGAGGATCTTGTCCCTGGGGCTGTCGAATTCGTAAAGCAGCGCGATAGCCAGCTCGACCACCCCGAGGCTGGCACCGATGTGGCCGCCGGTGACCGAGACGCACTCGATCAGCCGCTGGCGAACTTCCTCGGCCAGCTGCGGCAGCTGCTCGGGCGAGAGCCGCTTGAGATCTTCCGGGCCACGAAGGCCTGACAGCAGCGACATTAAACCGACCTCACCGAAACCGAGTTCACGACTCCCGCTGAACAATATACTGGCTCAGTGCGGCCAACGCGGTCGATGGCAGTCCGGCATTCTCGATATGCTCGATAGCCCGCCGCGGGGGGGGCGGGGGGGGCCCCCGGGGGGGCGCCCCCACCCCCCCCCCGCCCGAGGGGGGGTTGTGGTGCGGCCCGGCCCCG
>JBEPVA010000160.1:0-8876 GCA_041691295.1 Gemmatimonadota bacterium | reverse complement strand
CAAGTACGGCGGGCGGGCGGGCGGGCGGGCGGGCCGATGCATGCGCCGCAGGACCTTGATAAATCAAGCCCTGCGGCGCGCGACAAATGCTTATCGTTTTTCCAATCGTCAACCGCCTATCGCCTGTTTCCCGTCCTTGCCGAGTTACGGTTCAAGGCCTGAGGCTCAGCGCACCATTCTCGGGTATGATGTCGCTCGGTCTCGCGATCCGGCCTACCACCGCGGCGGCATTCAGGTATCCGTCATCGTTGCCAATCATCGCCTTGGGAATCCGGACCGTCACCCGGTTGCCGCTGAATACCGGCTTGACCAGTCCGGTGCTGACCGACGACGAATCGACCACGTGCACCATCGAGTCGGCGCTGTAGTTCGACAACTCCAGCGTGTAATCCGACCCCATCCCCGTGGACCCCGCTCGGGGCCGGAACTCATCGGCCTGGGCCGGACGGCCGGTGGTAGAGTCCTGGTCCACATCAAAATCGACATAGGCGATCATGGCGTTGGTATCGCCACTGACGGGTGAGATCAGGTTCCGGGTGAAGTCCAGCACCACCGTGATCCCGCCGGTATCCCGGCTGATCGTCAGTGCCGTGACATCCCAGTGAACTCCACCAGCCCCGAAGGTATCGCCGGCGGGATCTGTGACCTGCACGGTATTGGGATCGGCGGTTCCAGACGCTGGCCCCGTGTTTTCGGAGCAGCCGAGGAATCCGAGGACTGTGAGTAGTGCCGCCAGATGACCTTTTCGCATGTCCAACACTCGACGTTTATGGAAGTGGTACAGGCTAGTGGAGGAGTCACGGGGGAGCAATGGGAGTGGCAAAGGGAGCGGGGGAAATTGGGGCTACGAATTTAGGGCGGACGGGCGGACGGGCGGACGGGCGGACGGGCGGACGGGCGGACCGAAACTACAAATGCACCTCATCCCGAGGAAGCGCAGCGACCGAGGGATCGCTCAAGAAATGCACGGCTGGTCTCCAGGCATTGGGCCGTCCTCTTGACCCTCGGCTGAAGCCGAGGCTCGGCACCGCGAGCTCAAGCACGCTTGACCGCTGCAGGCGCGCGGCAGGCGCCACACAGAAGTTCGATATTGGCGACTGACTCCGATCTCCGGACCGAGGGATTGTCGGCCCTCCTGTCTCCCGACACCTCTCTCCTGCCTACTATCTTCGGTCTCCTTCCTTTGGGGGTTCTGCCTGACGTCCTTCCCCGGTCTACCGTCGCGTACCGTGTGGCTGTCGGTCGTCGCTTGTCTGGCGCTCCTGGCTGCCTGCGGTCGGGAACGCGCGCCGGTCGCCGACGCCGAGGCCGATCTCTGCGCCACGATCCACCGCGACACCACGATTCACCTGGCCCGGCAGCTGGCTCCCGTCGAGTCGCTCATGGCCACACGCACCGGAGCCTACGTCCTGGAAGATGGCGACGGGGCGATGATCGTTCGGGCCTGGCTCAGCGAATACGCCGAGCATACGATCGACGTGCAGTACTTCATCTTCTCGGCGGATAATGTCGGGCTGATTGCGGCCGACTACCTGGTCCGGGCCGCCGATCGGGGAGTAAAGGTCCGGGTACTGGTCGATGACCTGCTGGTCGAGGCCGATGCCGCGGAATTGCTGGCCCTCGATGCGCTTCCCAATCTCGAGATCCGGATCTACAACCCCGGCACCAATATCGGCAAGAACCTGCCGCGCAAGCTCTACACCCTGGCCACTGACTTCCGGGGCGCCAACCAGCGGATGCACAACAAGACCTTCACGGTGGATGGCCGGATCGTGATCACCGGCGGGCGCAACATCGCAGATGAGTACTTTGACTACGACCACGATTACAACTTCCGGGACCGCGACGTGCTGCTGCTCGGCGGGGTGGCCACCCAGGTCCAGCAGAGCTTCGAGGAGTTCTGGAACGATCCGCGGAGCCGACCGGTTGACTCGCTGGTATCTGCCACCGAAGCTGACACCAGCCACTCAACCCGGCTCCGATGGCTGCACCAGTACGCCTGCAACCCCGCCAACTATTGGCCACAGGTCAGGAAACAGCTCGACCAGATCCCGATCGCCTTTGAGCAGATCCAGGCGTCGGGCGCGCTGCAATGGCTCGACAGCGTCCACTACGTCAGCGACGTGCCCGGCAAGAACGATGGCAGCCGTGGCCTGGGCGGTGGCGGCGTCACCCTCGACACCCTGATGAGCCTGGTCCGCAGCGCCAGGACGTCGATCGTGATCCAGTCGCCCTACCTCATTACCACCAGGCTGGGGCAGGAACTGTTTCGCGATGCGGTGCGCCGGGGAGTCGATGTGAGGATCCTGACCAACAGCCTGGCGTCGACCGACAATCTTGAGGCCTTCAGCGGCTACCAGCGCAACCGGGAGGCGTTGCTCGGCACCGGAGTCCGGATCTTCGAGTTCCGGCCCGACGCCGACGAGAGGGCGCGCATCATGACAGGCGCGCTGTCGGGGACGCTCGAGCACCCGCCGATCTTCGGGCTGCACGCGAAGTCGATGGTGATCGACGGTCACATCACCGTCATCGGTACCTTCAATCTCGATCCGCGAAGCGCCAACCTGAACACCGAGTGCGTCACGGTGCTCTACTCCGATCGCATCGCCGCCAGGGTGCTGGCGGGAATGGAAGTGGAATTCCGGCCAGAGAATGCCTGGGAGACCACCGCCGATCACAATCCTGACGCCAACGCCGGGTGGATGAAGCGATTCAAGGCGTGGACCCGGAGGGTGGTGCCAAGGAGCATTCTGTAGGGCGGACCGGCGGACCGGCGGACCGAAAAAACTAGTGCACCTCATCCCGAGGGAGCGTAGCGACCGAGGGATCGCTCCAGGAATGGGGTGTGCCACGCCTCGCGGTAACGGGACGGCTGGTCTCCAGGCATTGGGCCCTTCGTCTTGACCCTCGGCTGAAGCCGAGGCTCGGCACCGCGAGCTCAAGCGCGCTTGGGCCCTCCAGGCTAGCGAGGTTGTTCCCGAAGAAGTGTGATCGCTGGGGGAACCCGACCTCTAGCCTCGGGGCCCGTCCGCTTCCTCTCTCCCCTCTCCCGCAGTTACTGTCGATTCCAGCCCTCCGCGTTCGTCGGGTTGATGAAGGCAGCGATCATCAACCACCCACGGGATTCCGGTCATGTCGCATAACTCCAAGACAATCAACATCTTGCTCTGGTTGGTCCAGATCCTTCTCGCCCTGCTGTTCGTGTTTGCCGGGGGGATGAAGCTGGTCATGCCGCTGGCCGAGATGCAGCAGGGTCCGATCGTGCTGCCGGGCGCCTTTCTCCGATTCATCGGCGTGGCGGAGTTGCTGGGCGGGCTCGGCCTGGTGCTTCCAGGGCTGTTCCGGGTCCACCTGTTCCTGGTGCCGCTCGCCGCGGCCGGCCTGGTAACCATCATGGCCGGCGCCACGACCCTGACCGCACTCGGCATGGGTGTACTCCCTGCCCTCTTCCCGATGCTGGTTGGCACGCTGGCCGTGATCGTCTGCGTGGGTCGAGGCCGAGTGAACGAGCCGGCCAGACCTGGAACTGCTCGCCGTGGACTGCTGTTTCAGAACCGATGATGTTGGCGCAATTCACTACTCATGACTGGAGGCACGATCGATGAAGTACCTCATGCTCATCAAGCACTCGGAGCACTACCGCCAGGAGCCCATTCCCCAGGGATTGATGGACGCGATGGGCGAATTCGTGACCGCCCAGATGCAGAGCGGCGCGGTGCTCGATACCGCCGGTCTCAAGCCGAGCAGAGATGGGTTCCGGGTCCGCTCGAGTGACGGCAAACTGCACCTGACGGATGGTCCGTTCACCGAGTCCAAGGAGATCGTGGGTGGCTACGCGCTGGGCGAGTTCAAGACCGAGAAGGAAGCACGCGAGATGGCCCATCAGTTCATGGAACTGCACCGGGTGCATTGGCCGGCGCTGGATTGTACCTGCGAAGTGAGGCCGCTTGAGGAAATGTGACTCGTCCGGACAGGCGGATAGACGGATAGGCCGATAGGCGGACAGTGAATGCGCCGTAGGACCTTGATCGGTCAAGGAGCAACGGCGCAATCTCAATCGTTGTTGTAGGGCCTATCGTCTATCGCCTGTCGCCTACCACCTATCGTCTATCGCCTATCGCCTCTCGTCTCTGTTCTGTTTCTCGATTCGCTTTTTGGTCTCCCGCATGCCTTAGCTCCTCCGACCTAGCTCCAATCTCGCTCGATCGGCCGATGGCCTCTCGACCCCACCCGGCACACATTTTGTACCCGCCCCGACTTGGAGAGTGGTCCAGGCGCTCGACGTCGTCTCCCGCAACTCACGAGGCATCTCAATGTCCGCCGCCACTCTAGTGCCAACCGCCGCACCCGTCACTCGACCGGCTTCCACCGCCACAATGAAAGCGCTGGTCTACCATGGCCCCGGTCTCCGTTCGTGGGACGATGTGCCTCGGCCCACCATCACCAAGCCAACTGATGCCATTGTGCGGGTGACCAAAACCACCATCTGCGGCACTGACCTCCACATCCTCAAGGGTGACCTGCCCGCCGTCACGGCAGGCCGGATCCTGGGCCATGAGGGCATCGGCATCATCAACCAGATTGGCGCCGCTGTGACCGAATTCAAGGTCGGGGACAAGGTGATCATCTCCTGCGTCAGCGCCTGCCTCAAATGCAGCTTCTGCCGCCGCGGAATGTTGTCCCACTGTCGCGACGGCGGATGGATCCTCGGCAATACCATCGACGGCACCCAGGCCCAGTATGCCCGGATTCCGCATGCGGACGGCAGCCTGTACCGCATTCCCACCGGCGCTGATGAAGAGGCCATGGTCATGCTGAGCGATATCCTGCCGACCGGCTTCGAGTGCGGCGTCCTGAATGGCCAGGTCAAGCCGGGTGACACCGTGGCTATTGTCGGCGCCGGACCGGTGGGGATGGCCATCCTGCTGACGGTGCAATTCTACTCTCCGGCGGCAATCGTGGTAATCGACGTCGATGACAAACGGCTGGAGGTGGCCAAGACTCTTGGCGCCACCCAGGTCATCAACAGCAAGGACGGCAAGGCGGTCGACCGGATCATGGCCATCACCAATGGGAGCGGGGTGGATGTGGCGATCGAAGCGGTTGGACTTGCCGCCACCTTTGCCATCTGCCAGGAGATCGTGGCCGCCGGCGGTCACATTGCCAATGTCGGGGTGCACGGCAAGCCAGCGGAGTTGCACCTCGAAAAGCTCTGGGACCGCAATATCACGCTGACGACCCGGCTGGTGGACACCGTGACGACCGCGATGCTCCTCAAGGTCGTGGCCTCGGACAAATTGAAGCCCGCCAGCCTGGTGACCCACCGCTTTGCACTGGACGACATCATGACCGCGTACGATACGTTCAGCAATGCCGCCGAAGAGGGCGCACTCAAGGTCATTCTGAACGACCGGTAGCCGCTGTCGCATCGCGAGGCGGGCGGACCGGCGGACCGGCGGACCGGCGGACCGGCGGACCGGCGGACCGAAAAAACTAGTGCACCTCATCCCGAGGGAGCGTAGCGATCGAGGGACCTGCGTAGGGGGCTTCGGAGTACGCCCGGAGCACTGGCAGTATGCGATCCGCTTGGGGTCCGGGGATAATATTGTACGCCCGCTGTCGGGCGACCTCTCTCCCGTCACACTTAGTGGATCGTTGGATTCCAGTCGGCGCCGAACCCATCCCCGATCCAGGTGCGGTACGAGCCCAGGCTGTCGGTGAGCGTCAGGCCAGCATGCGGTTGGCCGGCGCAGGCCCGGAACAGCAATACCCGGCTGCCATCCGGCGAGCCCTTGGGCACTCCTTCGATGCAGTCGGGGGCCGACGGCAGGCTGAGATCACGCTCCACTTTGCCGGGCGTCCAGGCGTCGCTGGAAAAGGCATACAGACGGCGTTCGATGGCGGCTGGCATTCCGGCCGGCGGCCGGGGAAAACCGCGGGAGCTGTAGATCGTCGCGCCGTCGGCACTGAAGCCTGGATCAGCATCGCCACTCTGCTCCGTACCAGGCACCGTGCAGTTGGGTCCCCCGTCCGTGACCTGGGTCCGGTCGGTGCCATCGGGGCGGATCTTGTCCAGCCGTGACTTGTAACAGTCACCGCCGAACTGCGCGACCGTGAACAGAATCCAGTCGTCACTCGACCACGCGAAGTCGTTCCACCGCGTGTCATCCTCTCCACCACTCGGCGCCCCGACCAACCGGCGGTCCGACCCGTCGGCATTCATGACCCAGAGGGTATCGCCGAGGATCGAGCCGTAGGCAATCCGTCGGCCATCCGGCGACCAGACGGGCTGGAACCCCTTGTTGCCCTGGGTGAGACGCTGCTCCAACCCGCTGGCAAAGCTGTACAGGACCACGGCGGTATGGGCGTTGGTGTCACCGTACTGGCCCGCCAGGAATTTCGTGTACACAAGCTGGGTGCCGTCGGGTGAGAAATGGGGGAGGAACTTGCTCAGCCCGTCATGGCTGAGCTGGATTCGGTGCGAACCGTCCTGGTCCATCGTATAGAGTTCCTGAATCCCACCGCCGCCTGGAATTCCTGGACCGGTGAACACGAGCTGAGGCGTCCGATGCGCCGGAGCCGAGGGGCCAGTACCGCACGCCATGGCCAGTAGCAGTGAGAACATCGACGGCCAGCGCTTACGTGGTCGCCATTCTTCAGTCAGCATTGGCCACCTCCATCCGGACTACGCCCCAGCCCCGCCACCCTCTGGATTGGCGGTATCGTGCCGCCATCTACGGCGCCTGGCCCGGTCCAGTTCCAAAGCTGGACGTCCAGAGTTGATCCGGAGCAGCAAGCGCTGTCTTTCGGGCCGTGGCTACGGAGGGTACCGGATGCTCCCCTCTCCCATCTCCCTTCCCCACCCCCTCACGAAATCCCGGCCTGTACCCGATACTTAACCAACGGAAAATCAGTACCTATCTCCTATCTCCTGTCTCCTGTCTCCTGTCTGCTGTCTCCCGTATTCCCGCGGAGCCCTCATGTCATTAGGCACCAAGTTCCTGGACCAGGTCAATCTCAGCTTCGATCGGGCCGCCTCCCTCACTCGGCACGACCCGAAGATGCTGGCCAACATCCGGGCCTGCCGCAACGTCTACTACACTTCCTTCCCGATCAAGAAGGACGACGGCTCGATCGAGGTCATCCACGCCTGGAGAGCCGAGCACAGTCACCACAAGCTGCCCTGCAAAGGCGGCATTCGATACGCCGGCGACGTGGATGCTGATGAAGTTCAGGCCCTGGCCGCGCTCATGACCTGGAAGTGCGCCCTGGTGGACGTGCCATTCGGCGGGGCCAAGGGTGGGGTTCGGATTGTCCCGAAGAACTACTCGGTCGGGGAGCTCGAGCGGATCACCAGGCGGTACACCTTCGAACTGGTCAAGAAGAATTTCATCGGACCCGGCCTCGATGTGCCGGCCCCCGATATGGGTACAGGTCCCCGGGAAATGGCCTGGATTGCCGACACCTACAGCTCCCTCAAGAACGGTGAGCTCGACGCCCTGGGCTGCGTCACGGGAAAACCGGTGACCTATGGCGGCATCCGGGGCCGTACCGAGGCCACAGGCCGCGGTGTGTTCTTTACCGTGCGTGAAGCCACCGCCAACGCCGAGGACATGAAGGCCATCGGCCTGACCCCCGGCCTCAAGGGCAAGCGGGTCGTGGTCCAGGGACTGGGCAACGTCGGCTACCACGCCGCCAAATTCTTCCAGGAGGGCGGCGCGGTGCTGGTCGGCCTGGTCGAACGGGAAGGGGCGATTGCCAATCCATCGGGTCTCGATATCGAAGCGGTCATGGCCCACCGCAAGGCCACCGGCTCGCTGCTCAACTTTGCCGGCGCCACCAATCTCAACCAGTCGGGCGACGGGCTCGAACTCGACTGCGACATCCTGGTCCCGGCCGCACTGGAGCGGCAACTGACCGGCGACAACGCACCGCGGATCAAGGCCCGGATCATCGCGGAGGGTGCCAACGGACCGACCACGCCCGAGGCCGACGCGGTGTTCACCGCCAAGGGCGCGATGGTCATTCCCGATGCGCTGATCAACGCGGGCGGGGTGACCGTCTCCTATTTCGAGTGGGTCAAGAACCTGGGCCACGTCCGGTTCGGCCGGATGCAGAAGCGCTTCGAACAGGGTGCTTATGCCCGCCTGCTCGACGCCGTATCCGGCATGACCGGCCAGCCTGTCACCCCCGCGGCGGCCGAGGCCATCGCGCGGGGAGCCGATGAAGAGGACTTGGTCAATTCGGGTCTGGAGGAGACGATGCTGCAGGCCTACCAGGCCGTGAGGCATGAGTGGAAGGGGCGGAAAGGTGCCGTGGACATGCGGACCGCTGGCATGATCGTGGCTATCGACAAGGTGGCGCTGAGTTATGAGCAGGGCGGGATATTCCCCTGACGGGTAGACGAGAGACAAGAGTCGAGGAGCCTGTCCCGAGCGAAGCGAGGGATCGAGCCGGAATGTCACCAGTCGGGCCGTTTTTCTCGATCTACAGGGTCAAGGAGGTTGGGCTTCCCCATCTCCCGTCTGCTCTCTCCCATCTCCTGTCTCCTTTCTCCTTTCTCCTTTCTCCTGAGAGGTTCTCTATGCCGGCACCGAAGAAGCCCACTTCCGGAAAGCACAAGATGAAAGACTTGAACGCAAAGAAGGTCTCGAGTGCCCGCGCCCGGAAGGTCACCGGCGGACGGGACGTGTCGACTGGCAATGCCACCGGGAGGCGGGCGTACAAGCCGGTTTAAGACGACGGTCGAGGCACGAGAAGGGAGGGTCGAGGAACCCGTCCCGAGCCGTCGCTTCGAGGGTAGCGAGGGGTCGAGGGTCGTGGAGCCTGTCCCGAGCGAAGCGAGGGATCGAGCCGGAATGTCACCAGTCGGGCCG
>JBEPVA010000159.1:0-8941 GCA_041691295.1 Gemmatimonadota bacterium | reverse complement strand
CCCGAGGGAGGGTCATGGACCCACCACGCGAGCAAGCGGACTGCACAGGGCAGCGCTGCCCCCCTGCCCCCCCGCCCCGCCCAGGTCAAACGTGCTGATCAACCAGAATCGGATTGCCGTCCGGATCGACCGCGAAGAAGCTGGCAGGCCCGGTCGTGGTCAGGTCTGCTTCGGCGGCGAACTGGACCCCTTTGGCCTTGAGCTGGCGCTGCAGCTCCCGGACGTCGGTAAAGCTGCCCAGCTTGGCCGCATTGCTGTCCCAGCCCGGGTTGAAGGTCAGGAGGTTCTTGTCGAACATCCCCTGGAACAGGCCGATCGCGTGCGTACCGTTCTTCATGATCACCCAGCGCTTGGAATCGCCCATGAAGGGGGTGAAGCCGAACTTCTCGTAGAACGCCTTGGACGCCTGAAGATCCTTGACCGCCAGGCTGACGGAAAAGTTGCCGAGTTCCATGATTGCCTCAGAGGAAGAGTCCACGATCAGGGCCGTCCTACTGACTGGCCGGTGGCTGCCACAACTCGACCTTGTTTCCCTCCGGGTCGATGACCCAGGCAAACTTGCCGTACTCGGAGTCGTCGATCTTGTCGAGCACGTTGCAGCCTTCCGCCTTGAGCGCCTGGACCAGTCCGTGGACGTCTTCCACCCTGTAGTTGACCATGAATGAGGCTGTGCTTGGCGCAAACTGCTTGGTGTCCTCCGGAGCGATCAACCAGGCAGTGGTTCCGCCGGTGGGCTTGCCATCCGAGTCGACCCAGTCGAACGCGGCGCCGCCCCACGCCTGGACATCGATGCCGAGATGACGCTTGTACCAGGCGTGCAGTGCCGGTGCATTCCTGGCCTTGAAAAAAATGCCGCCGATACCAGTGACTCGCCTCATGTAAACCTCAGATGTAGGGTGATTGGCGGGTGGCCATTGTTCTGCCGCGCTGCCGGTCAGGCGCGGGCCGGTTCGGGCATGGCGCCTGATTTTCTCCGGCTCAGCACTCCGGCGCTGACCAGCACCACCACCAGGCCCACCGGGAAGACTTCGAGATACGTATACCCTGCTCGCACCACGGGGTTCTTGTACCCCTCCACCATCGCCGCCATCTTCTGCGTCTGCACGTCGATGGCCGCCTCGCTGGCCCCCGAGGCACGGGCATTCTCGACCATCTTGGCGGCGTACTTTTCCATGAAATCCGGCACCATGGTCCGATAGATGATTTCCCAGGTCCCGACGTAGCAGGTTGACGCGATCAGGGTGATCAGGATCCCGACCTTGAAGGCCTGCCCGAATCTGATTGAGCCTGCCAGCGAGTTGTCGCGGTAGGTCCGGATCCCGAAATAGACCATCAGGAAGGCGAGAATCATCGTGGTGTAGCCGACGATCTCCCACTTGCCGCTGTGGTCCGCGAATGGGATCGTGATGGCCATCATGACCGCCATGATGGCACCCGCGATCAGGCCGAAGGTCCAGACGATCCGTTTCATGACGGGCTCCATGATGCAGTGGAAGGGGTGAGGAACTGCGCCATCATAGGGCCTGGCCGCTCTTTTCGCGTCACCCATTCGGGTGATTTTCGCTATTCGGCGGTCAAATCACTCGTTCGTCGCACCGCCACCGCCCAGAAGTCAGTCAGGGGATCAGGCCGAACTCCTTGCCCAGCTGGACCGCCTGGGTCCGGCGCCTGGCTCCCAGCTTCTCGAACACTCGGCTCGAATGGGTCTTCACCGTGTTCTCGCTTACGAAGACCCGTTCGGCGATCTCCCGATTGCTGAGTCCAGCCGCGATCAGTTCGAGGATTTCGAGCTCGCGCGGCGTCATCCCGATGGCCGCAAGCCTGGCCTCGTTGCGGGTGAAGGTTGAGGGGGCCGGCACCCTGACCTCACGCACGACGACCCGCTCCGGCCGGCCGGTGATCCGCAGTCCCAGCCAGATGCCGAGGATGGTGAAGACCAGGGCGACCAGTCCGCCGTAGATCTCGACGGAGTGCTCGACCACGAGATAGCGGAATTCGATGGCCTTGAGCAGCGCGATGAGTACGCCACCCAGGAGGCCATATAAGAGGATGGGTTTTCGCACGCCGCAATTTCGCCGTGGCCGGGCCGGGGCGCTAGTTAGAGTCGAGTGCCGGGAGTCGGGAGTCGAGATTCGAGGGTAGGTGTCCTGAGCGGGGCGGAGGGTCGAGGGAGTCTGGAAACGGCTAGCCGACCCGCTCAAAAGTCAGGGTCCGGGTCACCGGCACTCCGTCGAACGCCGTAGTGGCCAGCTGAATCGTCAGGCCATTCCCGGAAACCCGGACGTCACGGGTCACGACCGCTCCAACACTGGCGGGTGATACGGCGCCCTCGAGCGTCAGGGTAATCCGCCCCTGCGGCTCCTCCACAATATAGCTCCCGAAATAGGCATCGTACCCGTTGACCGCGGCACTGTTATTGGCGCCGACCGGGTTTGGCGCGGCGGCCGCCGAGGCGGCCCGGTCCCGTTTCATGAACTGGGCGCTGAACGAGCCCTGACCAAAGGCCAGCATGCCGATCGGATCGGCGCCCATGATCGAATCGATGCGTAGTTGACCCGCTTCATCATGATCGTGGCGCGTGACCAGGCGCCACATCCCGACGAGAGCCCTGGCAAGGCCCGGAACTGGATCTGAGAACTTCGCGGCTGGCACTCGGGCTCCCTCAGGTAGACCACAAGTCGACTAGTGACCGGACGGGCTGGTCATCTCCGCCAGCACCTCGGCCGACGATTTCACCTGCGCAAATTCGCCGTGCAGACTGGCCAGCGCCAGGCGGTGGATCTGGTCCGCCGAATAATGAGTGCCATCCGGACCCACCCGGTCGAAGGTCGCGGTGGCATCCTCGACCAGCACGACATCGAACCCCAGATTGCCGGCCATTCTCACGGTGGTCGAAACGCAATGGTCGGTGGTCAAGCCAGCAATCACGAGCTGGCCGATTCCCTCCCGATGGAGATGCGACTCGAGCGCCGTGCCGATGAAGGCACTGTTGACCGATTTCTGAAACACCGGTTCACCGTCGAGAGGCACAGCCTCCGGGGCAAAGGCGTTGCCGGCCAGCCCCGGCCGCAACGGCGAACCCGGTTCGGTCGACATGTGCTGCGCGTGCAGCACCGGCCAGCCGGCCTTCCGCCAAGCGGATAGCAGAGTCGCGATCCGGCGCTCGGCCTCCGGATTGTTGCGGGTGCCCCAGCGCGGATCATCGAATCCCTGCTGGGCATCGATGATGAGAAGGGCGGCAGGCATGGGCGGATTCATCGGTCCTCCTGTCAGCTATTGGTCGTCGGGTCAGGATGGAAGCGCGCCAGGGAACGAATGACACCCATCCGCTCGGGCAGCGGTCCCGGTACCAGACTAATGGTGCCCGGACAAGAGTAAAGGCGCCGACGCAAGTTCGATTGCAGGTCCGAATATGGCGAGCGCTAAGGCGGTCCGTACCCTAGGATGGTGGCGTGCCACTCATCCAGATGACACCGGTTGAAGCCGGTCATGCCCCTTCGAAGTATCCGCTACTCACGCTGGCAGGGAGTGAGCGCGCCACGAGGTATATTCGGACCTCCACCGACTCGAGCAACCTGACCATGGCGGCCCAACCAACTGCGCTCTGGCACCATGCGGTGGACAGCCGAGACCCGGCCTATGACGGGGTGTTCTTCGTCGGCATTACGTCAACCAGAATCTATTGCCGGCCGATCTGCCCCTCGCGGGCGGCCCGGCCCGACCGCCGACGGTTCTTCCAGTCCCGGGACGCGGCGGAGCAGTCGGGCTTTCGGGCCTGCCGGAGGTGCCGGCCCGAGCTGGCCCGGGGCCAGACCCCGCTCGACGCGGTGCCTCGGCTGGCCCGCAAGGCGGCATCCACGATTTCCGCCGGCGCCCTCGACGGGCGCAGCGTCAAGGCGCTGGCGCTCGACCTCGGCATGAGTGACCGGCAACTGCGCCGAGCCCTCGAACGGGAACTGGGCACATCTCCCCTGGCCCTGGCACTGACCCAGCGTCTCCTCACCGCCACCCGGCTTCTCACGACTACCACGACGCCTGTCACCCGGATCGCGTACGCCAGCGGATTCCAGAGCCTGCGGCGGTTCAATGCGGTGTTCCGGGAACGCTTTGCGATGTCGCCCAGCGAATGGCGCCGGCAAACCGCAGCGATCTCCCCATCTCAATCGTCCTCGCGACGCAGCACGGCCATTCGCCGGAGTGATGGTCGAACACCGTGACCCACCAGCAGCGGGTCTTCCCGCACCCTTGAAAGGCAATTCGATGTATTCCGACGTACCCCCGAAAACCACCTCACGAATCAGCCACTCCAGAATCGTTTCGCTACTGGTGACGCTCGTGGGGATGTCAGGCACAGCAGCCGGTGCCCAGATGGCCAGCCCTCCGGACCGCGTGGCGCTCGAGGCCGGCGTCGATTCGAGCATCAAGCCGGGGGACGATTTCTTCGGTTATGCTAACGGGGCCTGGCTCAAGAGCACCGAAATACCTGCCGGCGCTGAGCGGTGGAGTGCCCGAGCCGAGCTTGACGCTGTGACCGGGGAACGGATGACGAAGTTGCTCGCCGAGACGGCCGCCCAGCCGGCGGGATCGATCGGACGCAAGGTGGCCGACTACCGGTCGGCGTACCTCAATGAAGCGGCCATCGAGGCCAGGGGGCTCACCTCGCTCAAGCCGATGCTCGACAGCATCGACCGGGTGACCGACAAGGCCGGCTTGACGATCCTGCTCGGCCACACCCTCCGGGCCGACGTCGATCCGTTCAATGTTGGGGTGTTTCAGTCAGCCAACGTGCTGGGCCTTTCGATCGAGGAGGGCAACCACGGCGAAAAGAACAATATCGCCTACCTGCTTCAGGGTGGCCTCGGTCTCGGCGACCGGGCGCCCTACCTCAGCAGCGATACGTCCTCAACCGCCAGGCAGCAGCGATACCGTGGGTATGTCAGCCACCTGTTGACCCTCGCCGGTTTCGATCGGTCCGATCAGCGGGCCGATGCGGTGCTGGCCATGGAGACCGCACTCGCGCGGACCCAGGCGACGGCCGAGGCTTCGGCTGCCGGCACCGGGGACAGTCTGTGGAGCCGGGCCGACTTTGCGCGGCGGGCCCCTGGAATGGATTGGACAGCCTTTTTCACCGCGGCAGGACTCTCACGTCAGGAGACGTTTGTGGCGTGGCAGCCAGGCGCGCTGGTTGGTGTCGCGGCGCTGATCGCGTCTCAGCCGCTCGAGATCTGGAAGGACTATCTCCGGGTCCGGCTGCTCGATCATTTCGCGGATGTCCTGCCCAAATCGTTCGCGGATGGCTCCGCTGCCCTGCGCGGTGAGCCGAAGGCCCGGGCGCAACGCGCGCTCGATGCTACCCAGGCTGCCCTCGGCGAAGCGATCGGCCGGATCTACGTCGAGCAGTACTTCCCGGCCGAGTCCAAGGCGTGGCTTCAGACCGTCGCATCGAATGTGATTGCTGCGTTGAGTGAGCGGGTCGGCGCCGAGAGCTGGATGACCCCCGCCAGTCGGAAGATCGCGGTGGCCAAGCTCCAAGTCCTCTACTGTGGCCTCGGCTACCCCGAGCAGTGGCAGGATTATTCAGACCTGGTAATCGATCCAGCCGATCCGCTGGGCAACTGGCAACGGGTCGAAGCCCGCAGCTATCGGCAAGCCTTAGCGCGACTGGGGCAACCGGTCGACCGGAAAGCGTGGATGATCTTGCCCCAGACGGTCGGCGGCATTCTGACCTTC
Source organism: Gemmatimonadota bacterium (assembly GCA_041691295.1). Classification (GTDB taxonomy): domain Bacteria; phylum Gemmatimonadota; class Gemmatimonadetes; order Gemmatimonadales; family GWC2-71-9; genus DATEHG01. The sequence continues at coordinate 3,211 of JBEPVA010000159.1, read as the reverse complement.
CAGCTCAATGCGGTCAACTTCCCCGCCGCGCTGCTCCAGGCGCCCAAGTTCGACCCCGCGGCCTCCGCGCCCACCAACTACGGCGCCATTGGCGCGGTCATCGGTCATGAGAGCAGCCACTACATCGACCTGCTGGGTGCGGACTACGGCATCGATGGCCGGGCCCAGCACTGGTGGACCGCCGAGGATCTGGCCGGGTTCCAGGCCGCCGCCGACCGACTCGACGCGCAGTTCGCCGCCTATCGGCCGTTTCCCGATCTAGCGGTCAACGGCAAGGCCACTCAATCCGAGAATGTGGCCGACCTGGTTGGTCTCTCGGCCGCGTTCGAGGCCTATCGCCACTCACTGGGCAGTCGAGCCAACGACAAGGCCTACGTTCGGCAGCAGGATCGGGCGTTCTTCCTCGGATTTGCCAGGAACTGGCGCAGCAAGTGGAGGGATGCGGCACTCAGGGCGTTTGTCACGTCCAACGACCACGCGCCAGAGATGTACCGGATCTCGACCGTGCGGAACCTTGATGCCTGGTACGATGCCTTCGACGTCAAGCCGGGTGACAAGCTGTATCTCGCGCCGAAGGACCGGGTCAGGGTCTGGTAGCCCGAATTTCCGGCGGACGTGCGCACGCCGATGTACCACCCAGGCTATTCCGGGCAGTTTGCGAGGTAGCCGGGGCAATGACTGACCAGCACCATGAGGGCGGTGACCGCGACTGAAGCGGCACTGCGCGAGGCGGCGACTATGCCCGCGACCGCACTCGGTTCCTGTGGACACGGTTGTGCCCTGCTCCAGGAAACTGCAGTTCAAGTTGGGCGCAGGGCGGCCCGGCATGGGTCCACTGCTGAATCGCGCTTGGCAATCCCTCCTCAGATGACACCTGACTCTATTCGCCTATTCCGGCCCCTGCGCATCATTCCTCCGAATCCTGTGGGATGGCGGCGCGACGAGGCCGCTGGCTTCCCCGCCCCTGAAAAGTGGCGACTTGTGATATTCACCCTTTTGGGTTAATATCCGACCATGGACCTCGACAATACCCTCGTCGCGCTGGCGGATGGCACCCGCCGCAGCATCCTGAAACGGCTGGCCGCCGGCGACGCCCGCGTCACCGAAATCGCCGAGCCGTTCGGGATTTCGCTCAATTCGGTATCCAAGCACATCAGGATCCTGGAGCGGGCCGGGCTGGTGCGCCGGCGGGTGTCCGGCCGAGACCATTTTCTGTCGCTCGATCCTGAGCCGATGGATCAGGCCACCGCGTGGCTGCAGCACGAGCGGGCCGCCTGGACCAGCCGCCTCGATCGACTCGAAGCGGTGCTGCGAGCGGAGGACGCCGCGGACGCGGCCCGCCGCGCGCCCCGCATTCTATCCAACCGCACACCACCACCACGGAGAAGGTCATGAACGAAGAACGCGCCACCCTGATTCCGCCGTCCACCGTCCGGTTCGAGCGGCTGCTGCCCGGGCCGATCGAACGGGTCTGGGCCTATATCACCGAATCGAAGAAGCGGGCCACCTGGCTGGCGGCCGGCGAATTTGACCTCAAGGTGGGCGGCAAGATCGAACTCAACTTCGACAACGCCAGCCTGCCGAATGATGTCGTCACTCCGGCGCAAACCAGCCGCCATACTTTCCACGGGGAAATCACCAGGCTCGAGCCCTTCCGGGTGCTGGCTCACACCTGGGACTGGGACGGCAAGCCGTCTGACGTCTTGTACGAACTGACCCCGAAGGGCAAGGATGTGCTGCTGACCGTCACCCACAAGATCCCGGACGACCCGAATATGAAGCGAGGTATCTCTGTTGGCTGGGTGGTGCATACTGGCATCCTGGCTGACCTCCTCAACGGGGTCGAGCCCCGTCCGTTCTTCACCACGCATGCCCGGATCAAGCAGGACTACGAAGCGCTGGTCTAGGACCCGCGTCGACACGGCGGGGGACGGAGCCCGAGAGCCGAGTCCCCTGATGACACAGGATCGCGAAGAGCGCGGGCGGCTTTGTCGGTCGGTCACCAGAGGTTCGAACGGCTTCAGCGGCGCGCCTTGGAGGCTGGCGTCCGCATCGGTGCCCTGGACTGTTTCCCAGCCGGGTGCCGGGGACGTTGCGTGGCCGAGACGGATTTGATCGTGAGGGTACCCCGGCCGGTTGTCGGCAGTGGTGTTTTGGCCTGCGCTACCGCAGCACGCAGCAGCGCCTCAACCGCCGGCGACCTCAAGGTGGCGGCGCCTTGGAGGCGCACGAAGCGGTTCTGGTTGCCGCTCCCCAACAGGATCCCTGCGGGATCAGGCAGCGAGGCACCATAGTAGAACGACAGTGCCACGCCCTTGGGTGAAACGGCCAACGACACGAGGCAGTCGGAGGCGCGTTCGGTCGAGGCGTATCCGATCGCCAGGAACTGGTAGTTGTCGTACACCAGTTCCCGGGCAGTCGGAAATCTGCTCCGCAGCGCTACGCGAGCCGCCCGGGCGAGTTTGGCGACGGCCGGCTCGTATCTGGCGATGAAGCCGCTGAGCTGCTTCGATGGCGAGTCCACACCCTGTGAGGGCATGCCGCCTTTCGACTGGTTGCTTTTCAGCGGTCGGCGTCCGGAAGAGATGGCATCACTCCAAATCGATCAAACCCGATGGCCGCCAGTGTCCGTCGGCGGTGCCATCCGGGCTCGCCAGCACGACGGTGTATCCGTCCGGATCGTGCAGCCAGATCTCCCAGTGGTTGGGGCCGCCATCCCCGTCCGGCGGGTTTCGATGGCGCGGCAGGACGATCTCCGCCTGCAGTTCGCCCGCCCGGGCGACGGCCCCATCGAAGTCGTCGATTTCAAACCACAGCAGTACGCCATTGCCGTATGGCCTGTCATCACGGTTGCCGATCGGCCCGTGATGGTGCTCGACGTCGAACCGGTGCAGCTGAAGGATGAGCGCGCCATCGGCCACCAGTCGCTCGTACTGGTCGCCGCCGTGACCGCTTTCCAGGCCGAGCAGCCGTTGATACCAGCGACTGCTGGCGGGAACATCGGTGACGGCGATGAGCGGGTGGGGACGCACGGCACTTCTCCTCACGAATCCATCAGTTGCAGGCAATTTCGGCTGGCGTGGATCTTCGGGGCCAACCGCAGCGGGGAACTCCTGATCGATGAGTCCCCCAGTTGACGGCAGATTTCCGCCGACTTGGATCTACCCGCCCAGCCGCAGGAGGGAACTCCTGATCGATGAGTCCTCCAGTT
>JBEPVA010000158.1:0-9049 GCA_041691295.1 Gemmatimonadota bacterium | reverse complement strand
GTCCCGCCCGTTCCGGATCTCGGCTGCGGCTCGCCATCAACCAGGTGCGGCGCCGGTGCCGGGTCAGCCATGTGCTCGTCGGGCAACAGCCGGCGGACGTGATTGCAGCTCCCACCGGCCACGTGCGAATGGATGTCGACGCCACCGGCCATGATCACCAGTCCGCTGGCGTCCATGATCGGTGCATCCGCCGGCAGCGCCGCCACGATTCGTCCGTCGAGTATGCAGATATCCTGCACCGCGCCGTCAATCCCGTTGGCGGGGTCGTGCACCTTGCCGCCGCGGATCCTGAGTGAACTCACCGCACCACTCCCGCAGCCGCGAGTCGCACGGCATCAAGCACGCCGGCCAGGGTCGTGGGTCCTGGCAGCAGGGCCGTGAGCGGCAGCACCACGTCGTCCAGTCGGAACGCGGTGCCGCCCTCGTGAATCCCAGCCCGCCCAGTGTCGATCGCAATCGAGGCTTCCGGTGCCGCCACGGTGGCGTTGGGTCCGATCACGATGGTCCGGCTCGGGTCGAGAGCCGTGGCAACCCCGGACGGAAGCGTGCGATAGTCCCCGACCACCACCATGAGATCGATCGCGCTGGCCGCCAGCAGTGCGGATGTCGGCCGCGCTGGCTGGTACCTCGGCGCACCGCCGGCAAAATCCACCGTCATCGGAAATCCAGTCTGCCAGGTCAGCACCTGGTCAGCACCCATCCGGTTCCCGCCTGCCCGCAGTCCACAGAGTGCAGCCCGGGTCGGCGTATTGAGTCCCTGGGTCAGCGCAATCAACCCTTCGGCCCGTCCCGGATTGGGCCCACTCGCACCCGGCTCGGCATCATGGATCACAGCGCAATACCTGGCCGCAGCCAATCGCTTTCCAATTTCGGCCGCTGCGGCCATCGGCCCCTCGAGGCCCGGAGGAATCCGCCCTGCCGCTGTCGCCCGCATGACCGCCAGCGCCCCGAGCTCTTCCGCCGCCGACACGATCAATCGCTGGTCAGCGTCGGCCGGGCCCCCGGCTCCGCCAACATCCACCGCGATGAACTGACGTCCCGCCCGCGGCAGATAGCGCTCCAGAAATCTCGGATACCGCTCAGTCGGGTCGACACCCCAGAACACCGCCACGTCAACCCGGTCACGCAGCTCACCGAGTGTGGCGCTGCTCCGCCCGCGCCGTTGTGCGGCCAGGATACCCTGCGAAATGGTATCCGAGCTGACGCTGTCGATCCTGGCACCCAGACTGTCTGCCAGCGCCACCGCAGCGCGCTGCCCGTCAGTATTGACCTCGGCGGCGAGGTAGACCAGGGCGCGGCCAGACGCGGACGCGGTCCGGAGGCGGCTGCCAGCCTTGCTCAGCGCCACCTCAGGTTCGACTATCGCGCCACTGATCCGCGCTGACCGGGCGGTGCTGCCATCGCCGAACCACTGGGTGCCCAGGATGCAGCTCCGTTCAACGCTCGCGATCCGGGTCCCATCGACCGTCACCGCGATATCATCGCAGCTGCAGCCGCATCCCAGGCAGGTCACTGAGTCATACCGGCTCACGCGGCCCGCTCCCGCAGCGATCGGGTCCGCGCCAGGTATCGCTGTTGCGCGGCCAGCAGCCCCCGCACGGTGGTCCATTCATCCCGGCCGGTCGCAAAGACGGTACAGATCGGGTGCCCGGCCTTGATCCGTTCGCCGGGCCGCGGCAGATCGGCGACCCAATCCGAACCGAGGAGGCAGGCGGTGTCTCCCGTGGTGATCTCCCGCCGCGCAAAGATGATGGCCTTGCCCCACACCTGGCCGCGGCGCCGGGCATCGGAAAGGGAGAACGTCGGCAGCCGGCCGGCGCAGCCTTCCCGATGCCACTCGAACAACGGCAGCTCATAGGCCCGCTCCGCCACTTCCATCGCACCGGTCCAGCGGGGATTGACCTCAATCGGGTACGCTACGCCACTCCTGGCCATGAAATCCACTCCATTCACTCCAATCAGGCCAAAGGCACGGGTGACGACTTCGGCGACTCGCACTGCCGACGCCAGCAGTTCGGCCTCCCGCGAGAACAGCGGGGCCATCGCCGAACCCACCAGGTTCCCAACGTAGCGGTATCCGGCTGCGCCGAATCGATGGTCGCCGATCAGTTGCCGGGTCAGGGCAATCGGCACGGCATGGCGCCCGTCCGCGACGAACAGTAGTGACCCTGGCTGTCCTCTGATTTTTTCTTGCAGATATCCCCAGCGCGGCACCGATTCCCCGCGGTCCCATGACCTGATTCGCTGTCCACCCCCAGAGCGCCGTGGCTTGAGCAACCACTCCCCTTTGCCGGGCGCAAGTGGCATTGATCCTCTTGCGTCAGGACTCGGTAGCCCGGCCGCTATCAGGGCTCGCCGGAGGAGGAACGGATTGCGAACCTGGGCCAGGACGGCAGGCGGATTGCCCCAGAGCCGACGCCCGCGTGTCAGCTCCGCCACGGCCGCGCCGTCATTTTCAAACCCGGCGGAGTAGCAAGCCACCGGCGCATCGAAGCGGTGCGCCGCCTCGGCGGCGCGGGCGGCGCTGAACCGCACTCCCAGGTCATGCTCGAGCGAGATCAGATTTGGGGCGCAGGGATGATCGAGATCGCTGAACGATTCCACGGCGGCAACCGGATGACCGGCGCGGAGCGCGGAGGCCGCCTGGGCCCGGGTCGACACCCCGGCGATCAGCACTCGCACCGGCTGGCTCACCGCTGTTCGAGCCGTGCGCGGGCGACCGTGGGTTCAACCCCCAGCAGGTAGTCAAGCGCTGTTCCCCGGCAATCACGTAGCGCCAATGCCTCGGTCACACCCCGGTACTGTCCCCCGGCCAGGCCATCGGCCAGGACTGCCGCGCCCTGGGCTCCGGCCTTGGCCGTGTCGGCGAATCCCGCCAACTGCCGGACCGGCGCGATCCGCCTCAGCCGGTCGCGCAATTCCGCGGCAAACTCGGCGTCGAGCGAATGCCGCCCGGTGACCAGGATTTCATGGGGATTGGGCGCACTGACCAGCATCTGCCGCACCGCCTTTTCCGCGCTCTCGATATACGCGCGGTACGCAGCCGGCCGCGGAAGCCCCGCGGCAATCACGGATTCTACACCCCCCCGGAACAGATCGGCCTTGCCGACATGCTCGAACAGGCTGGCGACTTCGCCATCCCACCCTCCGCCCGACCGCCACCCCATCGGACCCGCAGTACCGCCGATTCCATCGACGATCTGGCCATCGCTGACGGCCACCACGGCCGAAAAGGCGCCACCGAGCTCCAGCAGCAGGAACGACGTCTGGTCGGGAGCGCAGCCCCGCCGCCATACCTGATCGGCAATGCCCAGCGCGGCGGCGGCCACCTTGTCGGCGGTGCCGAGATCGACCCGGTTGAGCTTCCGGTGCACGGGCACCGTCGAGAGGTGGATCACGCCAGGGGTGAACACGACCGGCAACTCGGACCCGGCAAGCAGTCGCATCAACCCGCTCAGTCCGCCCAGCCCGGCCGGAGACCGTCGATCGGGCAGCAACGCCAGCCGGATCTGGTCTTCCGTCAATTCCGAACCATGGGTCAGCGGCAAGCCGTATCCCGATGGCCCGGCGATCAGGTCGGGTTGGCCGCCCTCCACCAGGCGTTCGAGCAGCTGTTCAGGATTGGCCAGTGCTTCTGCGGTGGGCAGGGTCCACTCGAGGTATACCCTGCCGTCGTTAATGCCGCAGCAGTCGAGCGAGATGGTACCGGGATCGAGTCCGAGGACGCGCGGCATGGGGAGTGAATCGGCCGAAGGCTCCGGGCCGTGAGGCTAGGCCAAGCTCCGGGCCACGGCCGCAATGGTTTCGGCATCGAGCACCTGGTCATTGCGCTCGAACAGCTGGGCCACGCAACGCTTGTGCAGCCTGGTCTTGAAGTTGCCCACCCCGAACGCGCCGTAGACCCTGGCGCCATTCCTGGTTTCGCCGGCGTCATTGAGCTCGACTCCCTCAATACCCAGCGGCGCCACCGCATTGAGATCGACCGCCACCTTGATGCCACGGTCAGCCCACGCCGCCTTTGGCACCATCAGCACGCCGGCCGGTCCGGAACTGAGCAGGATATCGGCCCCGTCGAGCAGCGCCGCGGCGCCGCTGGGATCGGATAGCGTGGCCGACTCGACCTTGACGCCGAATCGTTCATCGATGCTGCGGCGCGCCTTGTCGCCTTGTTCGGGCTTGCGCGACGTGATCACCACCTGGGCCCCGCCATGCGCCAGCAGCCCCGCCGCGCGCTGGCCCACCGGACCGGTGCCGGCCACCACGATGGCCCGTTTGCCTTTCACGTCGCCCAGTGCCTGCTCGATCTTGACCACGGCCGCCACCGCGGTGGTGTTCGAGCCGTTGGAGTCGAGCATGATCGAGACGCAGAAGGGTTTGAACAGGGCGTCCTGCGCCATGGCCAGCAGTTGCTCGCCCTGGGACATGTTATTACCGCCGATCCAGACCGCGGTGTTGTGCAGGTCCTTCGGCCCTCGGGTAAAGATGCAGCCGTGGATCAGGTCCCGGACATCCTCGGGGGCCACGCCCCCATAGCTCATAATCTCGTCCGCGCCGGCGTCGTACGCCACCACCTGGTCGAACACGCTAGGCAGCCGGGAGGAATCGAGTTGCAGCAGCAGCTTGCGCATCACGTCTCCGCATTCTGTGGCACCGCACGAATGGCGCGGTACCGGAAGGAACCGGTAGAAAAAGCAAGGAGGGGCGGGGAACAGCCCCGACCCTCCCGTAATACGCGCGTCAGGCGGACCGAATCAGACGCCTTCGACGCCTGAGTACGGATGCCGGGCCGTCTTGGCACCGGTGATGACCCCATCCACCGTCGGCTGACCCTTCAGGGCCCGCTCGAGAGCTTCCTTGGTCGCCTGATAGTTGAACTGGTAGATCTTCTTGTCGTCGGCCGCCTGCCAGTGAATGAACACACCGACCAGGACGCACCAGTCGTTGGCCTTGTCCTTCGGAATGACGCCGGAGGAGACCGAGTCAACAATGGCACGGGCCACAGCGGCCTGGGCCGGTCCGAACATCTGTACCGCCTGCTTGGCGCCCTTGATGGTGACCTTGTTGAACATCACCGTGTCGGGCTTGGCCGGAAGGTTGGGCGCCACGACCGCGAGCAGGGTGGTGAAGCCGTCCTTGTTGTTCGACAGCGCGTTACAGAACGCCGCGCCCGCATGCCCGCTCTTCTCGCCTACGATCAGGTCGATGTGAGCGATCTCGTTACCGTCGCCCACCAGTGACTCGCCCAGGAAAAAATTCGCTGCCATGTCTCCCTCCGGTTGCGTTTTGAAGAATGAAAGAATTTGCTGCCACATGATCAATGCCTCGGAAAGAGGAACACCTGCCTGAGCGACGTGGGGAGTGTACGGTCACTCCAGACACGCAGTCCCGCTGGGAGCGGGTAGCTCGGTGTTGCAGCACAGACTTCCGGGGCCACTAGTATGAGACCCCCCTCCACAGGTGTCAAGCGCGGGGACTCGACCGCCCGGAATCCGCCCGCGTCCCTTCCGGTGGACACCGGGCCATGTCGGCCAGCGGGATAAGGCCTTGCCGAGTCGGGATTTAGGCCGCGGCACGCTGCTCGCATTGTCGTGGGCTGTCTCAATCCAAAGATGCTGGAGGTGTCCCATGAAGCTCGCATTGCTCGCCTTTACCCTGGCGCTTCCCGCCACCCAGGTGCAGGCCCAGTCGGTCGGCGGCCAGGTGGTGATCCACTCCGGCCCGGTCAGCGCCGCCGTCGTTTTCGGACCCCGTCCCGCCTACCGGCCCCGGCCGTATTATGCGCCGCGGGTTGCCGTGGTCTCCGCTCCCTACCGCGGTGACGGGTACTGGTCGCACTACGGCTACCAGCGAGCCACGCTGTGGTACGATGCGGACCGCGACTGCTACTTCGATCGCGGCGACCCGCGATACGGCTATCGGCCGGTCGTGGTCTACCAGCGCGGCGGCCGGTTCTTCCGCGAGGCTGGTTTCCAGCGGGGCCACCCCGACGGCTGGGATCATGAGCGTGGCCATGGCCGGGGCCACGGCCACGACAATCACGACAGGGGTGGCTGGCACGATCGCTAGCTGGCCACAGTTTGGAACCGCAGGGGCCCGGCTGCCAGGCAAGAGAGGAAGGAGCTCCCCGGTTCTTCTGAGCAGCCGGACCTCCACCCCCTCCGCGAAGTAGCATTTCCCGCCGAGGGGGCTTTGCTTTCCGGCCGTGATCCCCACCCGCAATCATCTCCTCCCGCCCGATCCCGACGCCTACCGCAAGGCCTTTCACCCGCACGGGCGGATCATCGTCATTGCACCGACGCGGGCCGCCTGTGAAACGATTGAAATTGCGCTGGGACTGCACTTTGACACGGTGCTCGAACGCGAGCATGGCACTGAGCTCCGCGCCTGGGCTACCGAGGGCAAGGCCTTTGGTATCGTGGCCGGTACCGGCACCGGCAAGACTCTCGGGATTCGCACCATTGCCGAGGCCATCCTGCAGGCGCCGCTGCTGTACGGGGTGGTCAACCGGGAGCGCGAAGCGACTCCGGAGACGCCCAACTGGAACGTGGTCATCGTTACCACCGGCATTGCCCGCGGCTGGTTCACCGACAACCTGATCACCGGGCGGGACACGGTGATCGTCGACGAAATCCACCAGACCTCCGCCGAACTCGAACTCTGCCTGGCACTGGGCAAGCGCAATCGCTGCCGGTTCATCTGGCTGAGCGCCACCGTCGATCCAACCTTCTATGCCCACTACCTGCAGAGCACCGAGGTGCTCGAAACGTCGGCCTTCGACCCCGATCTGCGGGCCAAGGTCAAGGTGGTGCAGCAGAAGACCGAAGCCTTTCTCGATGAACGCTTCATGCGGCGGCTCATCAAGGAAAAACGAGGGGTCGCGGTATTCGTGCCGACCCGGAAAGAGGTGGAGCAGCTGGCAGAAGGGCTCGGTCATCGCTGGAACCGGCTCAACGCCGCCTTCTATCATGGCGGCGAACCGATCCGAGTCATCCGGCCCTTTCTTGACGGCGAAGTGGAGCACCCGTTCCTGCTGGCCATGACGGCCGCGGGCCAGTCCGCCCTGAACATTCGCGGGCTCGACACCGTCATCATTTACGACGCCAGGTACGGCACGGTCGTGGAGCGTGGCCGCAACGTCCTCCATCGACTGCATCTCGGCGCCAACGAAATCCTCCAGATGGCGGGTCGAGTGCATGGCCGGGTGGCCGGCGGCGAGGTCTACATCCTGAGCGACCGGGCCCTCCAATTCGATAAACTTCGGCCCACCCCGCCCGAATTCCAGCTGGCGGGTGACGCGGAGCGGGTGGCCATGACCTGCGCCGCCATCGGGGTGGATGCGGCGGATCTCGATCTGCCCGTGCCGCTCGATCGCAATGCCTATCGACGCTCCGTGGAGCTGCTGACGCGTCGAGGGTTGATCGAGTCTGGCCGGCTCACCGCCTACGGCCGCGAGGTGGAAGCGCTACCGGTCGAGCGGGCCTGGGGCGAGATGCTGGTGCAAGCGGAGCCTGAATTGCTTCCGGTGCTGGCCACCTGTTCGAGTGTTGACTCACTCCACCGGATGACGAGAGAAGAACGCGACCTTCAGGGCGTGCTGGTGCCCGGCAGCGATCACCTCACCGTCTACAACATCTACGCCGAAGCGGTGAATCAGCACGGATTTCTCGGCGTGGTGCATGGGCTGCCGCGCCACCTGTTCGACGACGGCCTCGACGAGTGGGCCGAGCGCCGCGGGGTGCTGGTCCGGTCCATCGAGGACATGGCGCTGGGCATGGCGTCGGTCTATCGAGCGCTGGAGCAGGTACTGCCCCGGGCATTGCCCGAGGTATCCCGCGAGTTGAGGGACAGCTTTGCCGACCTGGTCGCCCGGATCGAGCCGTTCGACCTCGTTCTCGATGAACGGACCGCCGATGGCCAGGAGGCGCGGGTGTCGCGGACATCGGTGGCTGGAAGCTGGGGAGCGGTGGCGGGAGTGCTGCGATTCTTTTCCGACCGGATGGGTGTGACGCGCGCGGGGATCGACGGGACCACCCTGAGCTATGACCTGATCCGGAAGTACGCCGTGCGCGGAGCGCCCAGGGTCGAGTTGAAGGGTGGGCGGAAACACCAGCGGCTGGTTGTCACCCGGCGCCTCAGCTACTTCGGATTCGACCTTGATCTGTCTACCGAGGATATCGAGGGCGGCATTCCGGAAGATCTGCGGGTCGAGTTTAGGGCGGCACTGGTCGACGGATTGCTGGCCGGCAACACCATGCACCCGCATCAATCCAGGCTGAGGCATGCGCTGGAAGAGGCGGGAGAGCTCTGGCGCCGGTCGGCCGGACAACTGGAGGCACTCTCGACTGACGTTTCCCGGCAGCGACTCACCTCGACCCTCGCCAATGTGTCCTCGATGGAAGAATTCCTGGCCACACCACTTTCACTTGACCTGGCGGCGGCCATTCCGGCGGAGGTCCGCGGAGGGCTGGAGGGGCTGCCGGGTGTCATACGGTTACTGGGGGAAATCGTCCCGCTGGACTACGAGGTTGAGGACGGGGCCGGGGTGGTTCGCCTGCGGCTCAAGGAGGGCCTGGTGCGGCGGCTCAAACCGGAGATGCTGCCGGGATTCGACCGGCCGATCCGTTTCGCTGTCATGCGTGGACAGGAATCAGCGCTTCGGGCAGATACGCTTGACGAGCTTCGGGATGTGCTGGAGCGCCGGCCGGATGAGCGCAGGGAGCGGCGCCACCAGCGGCACCAGCGCCCGGGCAAGCGCAGGCGTTGAGGATCAGCCCAGCAGGCCGAGCCAGAATCGGTGGTAGGCGTCCCTGACCTGTCCGGCCGGGAAGCCCTGTAACAGAGCCGCAGCGAAACCATCGAGCGCGGCCATCGAAGTTCCCCCCACCGCCGTGACATCAGCATCCAGAGACAAGGCCTCCACCAGCAGACGACCGAGCGCCTCAGCATCGCCGGCGAGTGGTTTTCTTCCCTCCTGGATCTCAGGCTCGGTCGAAGCCAGCAGGGCAAACCAGGCGGCCGATTGCCCTGAGGTGTGTTCAGAGCTGTCTCT
>JBEPVA010000157.1:0-9170 GCA_041691295.1 Gemmatimonadota bacterium | reverse complement strand
GAGTGGAACATCTCGGAGGGTGGCAACAGCGGGATCATCTATCGGGTCACCGAAGCGGCCGAGCAGACCTACGAAACCGGGCCGGAGATGCAGGTGCTCGATGATGCCCGGCATGCCGATGGCAAGAACCGGCTCACCTCGGCGGGTGCCTGCTACGGGATGTATCCATCGCCGGCGGGGATCGTGCTTCCGCCGGGGCAGTGGAACCAGGTCCGGCTGATCGTGAGGGGCAATCACGTGGAACACTGGCTCAACGGCACCAAGGTGGTCGAGTACGAACTCAAGAGCCCCGATTGGATGGCCCGGCTGGCCAACAGCAAATTCAAGCAGTGGCCAGGCTACGGCCTTTCGCCGATCGGATACATCGCGCTGCAGGACCACGGTGACCGGGTGGCCTATCGCAGTATTCGGATCAAGGTCCTGCCATGACCGGGGGTTCCGGGTTCCGGGTACCGGGTCAGGGGGCCACGCGGGCGAAACTGTCGGTCATGATGTTCCTGCAGTATTTCATCTGGGGCTCCTGGTTTGTCACCATGGGCACCTACCTCGGTCGGACCCTCCATTTCACCGGCTCCCAGATCGGCCTGGCCTACGGCGCCACTGCCATTGCGGCGCTGGTGTCGCCGTTTTTTGTCGGGATGGTGGCCGACCGGTTCTTTGCCTCGGAAAAGCTGCTGGCGGTACTGCACCTGGTCGGTGGCGGACTGCTCTGGTACGTCTCGACGCTCAGCACCTTTGGCGGCTTCTATCCGATGCTGATCGTCTACGCCCTCTGCTACATGCCCACGTTGTCGCTGACCAACAGCATTTCGTTCCATCATGTAAAGGACCCTGCCAGGGAGTTTCCCGTCATCCGGGTGCTGGGCACCATCGGCTGGATCGCGGCTGGGATCCTGGTCGGGTCATACTTCAAGGCGGACGCGCTGGCGCTCCCAATGCGGATCGGCGCCATCGCGTCGGTGGTGCTGGGACTCTTTTCGCTGCTGCTGCCCCATACTCCGCCGCGGGCGGCCGGGGCCCCCTTCAGCGTGCGTGACGCCCTGGGCCTCGATGCCCTGGCCCTGCTCAAGGACCGTTCGTTCCTGATTTTTGTGCTGGGATCGTTCCTGCTCTGCATCCCGCTCCAATTCTATTACTCCTTTGCCAATCCGTTCCTGAACGAGATCGGAGCGCCCCAGCCGGCGTTCATCCAGACGTTCGGCCAGATGTCCGAAATCGGGTTCATGCTGCTGTTGCCGCTGGCGCTCCGCCGGGCCGGGATCCGCCCGATCATGCTGGTTGGCATGCTGGCGTGGGCGCTCCGCTACGCCGCCTTCAGCCAGGGCAACGCTGGCTCCGGAATGTGGCTGATCTACATCGGCATCCTGCTGCACGGCGTCTGCTACGACTTCTTCTTCGTGGCCGGCCAGATCTATACCGACGAGCGGGCCGGGCTCCGGATCCGGGCCGCGGCGCAGGGACTGATCAATTTCGTGACCAACGGGGTGGGCTACTTCATCGGCGCCTTTGTGTCGGGCCGGGTGGTCGACCGCTGGTCCACCGCCAACTCCGCCTGCAGCGATGCCGCGGGCGCCGCGGGTCAGTGCCTGCAGGTCACCCACGACTGGACTACCATCTGGCTGGTGCCTGCCGCGGGTGCGCTGGTGGTGCTGCTGCTCTTCGCGGTCACCTTCCGGCCATCGACAGGCGTGCCAGCGACGACGGCTACCTGAAGCTGGAGCTTTCCGCGGAAGGACGCGGGCAACCGACTGGAAGAACGCGGAAAGTCATCAGGTGGTCTCACGAGGTTGGTCCGAAACACTCTGCGAGCTTAGCCAGAACGAGTTGTCATTCAATTCCGCGCTGGTCCGCGTTCTTCCGCGGACAAAACAAGAATCTTGAACCTGGAGCGAATCGATGCCGAAGAAGATTTCCCGTCGGGATTTCGTCGCCGACGCTGCCAGGGTCGGTGCGGTCTTTTCGATCGTACCCCGCCACGTCCTCGGCGGCCGGGGATTCATTGCGCCGAGTGACAAGCTCAACATTGCCGCGATCGGAGTGGGCGGCAAAGGCCGCAGCGACATCGAAGGCGTCAACAGCGAGAATATCTACGCCCTGTGCGATGTCGACTGGCACAGCGCTGAAGACGCCTTTATCCACTACCCGAAGGCCAAGCGGTTCAAGGACTACCGGGAAATGCTGGACAAGGAGGCAAAGAATATCGACGCCGTAATGGTGTCGACTCCCGATCATGTCCACGCCGTGGCCGCCATGATGGCCATCAAGCTCAACAAACCGACGTTCTGCCAGAAGCCGCTGGCCCGCACCCTGGCCGAGGTCCGGCTGCTGGCGGCGGAGTCTTCGCGCCGGCGGCTGCCGACCCAGATGGGCAACCAGGGCCACACCTTCGAGGGCACCCGCCAGATCCGCGAGTGGGTCGAGGCCGGAGTGATTGGTCCGGTGCGCGAAGTGCACTACTGGACCAATCGGCCGATCTGGGCTCAAGGCATCGATCGCCCGGTGGAGGCCTACAACGTGCCGCCCACGCTGGACTGGAATCTCTGGCTCGGGCCGGCTCCCGAGCGCCCGTACGCGCCGACGTATTGTCCATTCAGCTGGCGTGGCTGGTGGGACTTCGGCACCGGCGCCCTGGGCGACATGGCCTGCCACGGAATGGACGCCGCCTTCTGGGGACTCGGCCTCCGCTACCCGACAAGAATTGAAGCCGAGACCACGGAGCTCCATCCGGAGTCGGGGCCCAAGTCATCGCGAGTGACCTACTTTTTCCCTGCCAGGGAGGGCCGTCCGGAGGTGAAGGTCGTCTGGCGGGATGGTGGACTCTGGCCGGTGCGGCCCAGCGCGCTGGAGGAGAGCGTGCCGTGGCCACCGGAGGATATCGGCGGACAGCTCTGGATCGGAGACTCGGGCGCGATCCTGGCCGGGATGTACGCCGAGAATCCCCGGCTGGTCGACCCGGTGAAGGACAAGGAGCTCAAGGCCAATCCGCCGGCGCAGAAATATCCCCGGTCGCCCGGGCTCTATCTGGAGTGGATCAACGCGATCAAGGGCGGCCCCGCGCCCAACTCGAATTTCGCCGGCCACTCCGGCCCGCTCACTGAAATGGTGCTGCTCGGCGTGCTGGCAGTGCGTTCGGGCAGGACGATCGACGTGAACCCGACGACGGGGGAGCTGATCGGCAATCCGGTGCCGACCGAGTGGCTGCGGCCTGCCTATCGGAGTGGCTGGAGTCTGTAACTTCAGGCGGTGAGGCGGACAGGCGGACAGAGGGTCAGTGCTGCTTGTCCTCGGCCTCCAGTGCTTCCGCCACATCCAGCACCGTTTCCGAACCGCCGGGGATGATCAGGTCATCCTTCGGAGCCAGGATGAAATCGCGCGGGTGCTGGTTCATACGCCGTAACAACCGCGTGACGAATTCCTTGAGTTCACCCGGGTCCAGCTGATAGGCCCGGGTGGCGGTGTACAGCGACAATGAAAAGCTGACACCCAGGTTGAGCACGAACATCGTCGCCACCCCCGCCAGTCCCCGGAAGAATCCATTCTCGAACATCCGTTGTCCCAGCGACGCCGAGGCCAGCGCCAGTGTGCCGGTCGAGAGGGTCACGTGCCGGACATCGAGCGGCAACCCGAAAAAGGTCCCCAGCGCCGGCGTCATTCCCAGCATGAATCCCAGCGCAATGCTGGTGGCCCAGTTGCCGGCGTTGTGGCGGAGCTTGGCCGCCCAGTGCTTGAGCCGGTCGAATCCCAGCCGTTTTCCCAGCGGGTGCTCCGCAATGGCCTGGGGCAGCCGGTGATAGACGGACCAGTTGTCGAACCAGCCGCCGACCACGCTGCTGAGCCAGAGGATCACACCGGTCAGGGCGGCAAAGAAGATCGTGCCACTGTTGAGCGGGCTCAGCGTCGTGATCAGGCGGGCGGCGTCCTCCGGATTGACAAACGGATGTCCCGCTACCAGCTCCCAGAGCAGGTTGAACACCCAGGCCGTGGCCGAGACCACGATGACATTGCTGGTGGCGGCGGCCAGCTGGCTGTGAAAAATCCGCGAGGTGAAGTTGACCAGCTCGTCGACCCGGTCTCCCTTCTTGTCGCGCAGCAGCTGGGCCAGCGTGGCCGCCGTCATGGCGGGCTGCTTGGTGGCCAGCATCAGCCCCCAGGCCCCGAGCAGGAGGAAGCTGACGGCGTAGTTGAGGCCGTACAGGAAGCTTTCGGGAAAGGGCGGCAGCCCGAAATGGTGCACCGCCACTTTGATGGCGGCGGTGCCAGCGGTCAGCACCCCGCCACCGGCCGCCGCCAGCCAGATGTGCCGGTACTCCTTCCGGCTATAGGCGATGTAATGCTCACCGGTGGCACCGGAGCGCTCGACGATCTTGCGGTGCAGCAGCCGCAGGTTCCAGCGGAACAGGTGGCGGATGCTGCGATCCTGGTAGGCAAAGTCGGCCAGCCGGGTCAGCAGCCGGTGGATCGTGGCCGAGCGGCGGAAGCCGGCCGGCTCATTCAGGATCTCGACCATCAGCGCCATCCGGGTCAGGGCGCGCTCGAGAATCTCGAGACTGTAGACGATATCGACGCTGACCCCTTCGTTGTCCAGCCGCCGGTGGACCTCGTTGAGCTCCTCGCGGCAGGCCACCATGTCGGCGCGCCATGCCTTGGTTGCCGCCTCGGTGGGGTTGCCGGCGGTCACCGCCTCGAGCAGCGCCGACGCCGACTGCAGCTGACGATGGAACGGCGAATCGGTCACGACCCCGGGGGTACTGCGGAGCCGGATAGCCCGTTCGAGGCCCTGGGCCGCGACCCGGACGGCCAGCAGCCGGAAACCGTCATGAAAGGCCGCTTCGATCGGGGCCCACATGGCGGATTGCTGCGTCGGAGTCAGCACCACCACGATCCGGTGGAACAGTTCGGCTGGGGTCTCGCGGAGAGCGGTCACCTCTTTTTCGCCCGGAAAGAGCCGGCTCAGCAGCTGGGCCAGGTCCTCATCGTTTCGGGGCGCCGGCAGCACATGGTTCATCACCCGTTCGGAAAGCTCCGCCACGAAGCCGCGCTCAGTCGGGATCCCGGCGTCGCTGAACAGCCCCGTGGCGTCGGTCTCGCTCAGCAGCTGGGTCAGCGAGGCGAGGACACCGGTCCGGATCGGCTCCGAGCCGTCGAGCAGCGCCACCAGCATCCGCAACCGTTCGCCGTCGCGATTGTTGCCGCGGGTCCAGGCGATCAGGTCCCGCCAGGCATCGTGACGGTCTCCCTCGTCCGCCGCCACGATGAAGCTGCTCACCCGCCGGGCCAGCTGCCGCACATCGACGGCCACCCGGCGGTCAGCCGGGAAGAAATCGAGCACCACCTGGCGCAGGTCAGTGCGGGTCGTGGTTGGAGCGGTCACGCCGCCGCTTTCAGTCGGGAAGGGAAGGACAGGATATTCACGGGCTCCAAGCTACTCAGTTCTACGACACCATGGACCGCGGCTCAGAAGGTCTGGCCGACGGAGAACTCGAACTTCCATTTGCCGCTGGGTTCGAGCGGCTTGGCAAAGCCCACCCCGAACAGATTGCCGAAGAAGCTGAGCCGGAACTCAGCCGAGGCGCGGATCCCGTCGGTGGTGGCGGCATAGGGAATGGTCCCCGGTCCATCCGGATTGGCCCGGGTACCAAGCCGGGTGACGGCGGCCTGCATCGCGGCGGAACTCACCTCGGTCTGGCCGGCGTAGAGCCGAAACGAGATTGAGGGCGACGGGGCCGGCAGGCTGAACCGGCCGGCCAGCCGGACTGGCTCGTCGAAAATCGGAATGGGGACCGAGACGAGACCGCGGGCCAGCCAGGCCTGATCCCCGGCGAATTGATCAAATTGGTAGCCGGGCAGCGAGCCCTGGCCGCCGAGCAGGAAAAGCTGCTGGGTCGGCAGGGCCGCACCGGTCGCGATCCCGCCGTCGCCGACCAGTGTCAGCACCACTCGGCGCAGGTTGGCGCGGGCGCTGAACCCGGCCTGGTAGCGATTGAATTTCAAGTCGCCATCGCCGCGCTCGTAACGAATCCGCAGCGACAGGCCGGTTCTGGTGAAGCGGGAGCTGATATCGGGGCTGACGTCGAGTCGAACCACGGTCCGCAGGTAGGAGCCAGGTTGTACTGTCGGATTGGGCAGGAAGGTCTGGCCGAATAGTCCCTTGCTGATCAGCGCGGGGGTGGCGCCATCCCTGGCATAGCCGATGTCGATGCGGGCCAGGCCGGCCCGGTGGCGGCGGAGATAGCGGCCGACGCCGATCGCTGCATTCCACCGGTCGATGTAATCAAAGTTGTCCGACGAAATGAGCGGTTTGATTCCGCGTCCGTAATCGAGCGGATCGGCGAACTTGGTGGCCAGGTCGAGAGTCCGTTCTCCCCGGGCGGTCAGGAACCACTGGTCGTGATTCCAGTTTACCGTCAGCTGGGGACGGACCACCGCTTCCTTGGTCGCGTATCCCACACCGCCCTTGATCGACAATCCGGGCGCCGCGTCACGCAGGCGGAGAGTAGCCACAGCGCCGAGGAATACCCCCTCGACCCGGTTATAGCGGAAATAGTCGAAGCCGCCGGAGGCGCGCGGGGTGACGGTCGGTTGTCCGACCGCGCGGCCGCGAAGCGGACCGACATCGGCCAGGTCCCGATCGAGCACCCGGCCGATCTCGTAACCAGGTGCCGAGGTCCACGCCCGGAACGCCCCGGCCGAATCGTCGGGCGCAAAGCTCCTTCCGGCCACTTTCGGACTGAGCAGGCCGCCGCCCGGTGCCTCGGTGGAGCTCAAGTCACGCAGCCGGGTCACCATCCGGATGATGGTGTAGAGATCGCTGGTGAGCGGCTGCCGGACCTGCAGTTCGATCCACTGATAGGTCGGCACCAGGCCAACGCCGGGTACCTCATCGAGTTCGAGGTCCATCATCAGGGCACTCGAAAAGGTGGTGGCCAGTATGCGAGCCAGACCGGTAGGGACCGGACCACCCAGGCTCAGCACCTGGCCACGAACCCGGCGCAGATGGCCATTCTCCGGATCGAGATAGATCGATCCCCGAAAGGCCGCTGCCTGCCCGCTAAAATCGGCGCGGGGCCAGACCTCGACCCGGACCAGACGTTCGACCAACCCGTCGTGGCGTTCGAGGGTTACCGTGTCGCCGCCGCTGAAACGGTACAACTCATCGCGGTCGAGCGAGAGCGGGTGGAGCGGGCCATCACAGGTCGGTGACTCCAGCGAGTCCGTCACCACCATCATCACCACCGCTCGACTCGGCACCAGGGGGCAGAACGCCTCGCCGACCGGCGGAGGGATTACCCAGCCATTGGCAGGGAGACCGGTCGGTGGTAGCGCTCTGCCGGTGATCCGGTTCCGACGACCAATCACATGCTGTTCGTAAACCCCGCTCCGGCTCCAGCGATACACCCCAGCCACCTGATCGACCGCCGAACTTCCCTCGATGTTCTCGGGCAGCCGCTTGAGCACCGCAATGGAGCTCTGGTAGTTGGCAGCGAATGAGCGCACCTGGACCGCGGCCACGGCGTTCTGGACCACGGCCCGATCGATCGTGGCCCGCAGCGCGGCGCTGGAGTATCCGCTGTCAGGCGACTGCTGGAGGACCAGGAGGAGGCTGAGCAAGAGGCTGTGATCTGGACAGGTGAGAATGTGATACCCGAAAAGCGAAAAGCGAACAGTGAAAAGCGAACGAAAGAATCGGGAATGGCCCGGCGCAGGGGACGTTGTGGTGCCCCGGCCCATTCGCTATTCGCTGTTCGCTTTTCCCGTTGTTAGTACCGCCAGCTAACTGTATCCGCGTCCGCCGGCGCCCGCTGGCGGATCTGGTCCATGATCCGGGGTATGAACATCTGGGCGTACCGGAGTCGTGAGTAGGCGTTGCCCCTGGTGTGGTCGCCATTCCAGCAGTGTTCCGCCCGCGGGCCGTAATCGACCTCGGCGTCCGCCGCTGGATTGCTGAGCGCCTTGAGCCGTTCCTCGGCAAGGTACACCGCGTCATTGAGGAAGTAGTTGTCCGCTTCACCGACATAGATGTGGAGTTTGCCCCGGACCTTGGGGCCGAGCCAGGTCCAGTCACGCTGGAGCTTGTAGCTCAGGTCGTAGTGGTCGCGCCAGTACTCCGCGACGGAGCGGTCGATCCGGCCCGTCTCCTTGTCCCAGATCGGTCGGGGATAGCCATCGGCGCCGACCGGGCTGAAGACCGCCTGCCAGATGTCCCACTGCTCGCCCGAGCGGCCGCGGGATCCGATGGCCAGTTCGAGATGATTGGCTTCGGCCAGCGTGGCAACGTTCCGGCTCAGATAGTCACGCGTGGCGGGCTGGGGCGTCCGCTTCCAGTGACTGTCCATGAAGTAGGCATCGGAGTCGGAATAGATGTTGACCACGGTGTACGAGCGGAAGTCGATCGGGTCCGGACAGGCCGCCCAGGTGCCGTTGAAATCGTCGGGATAGAAGAGCTGGACCGCCATCGCTTCCCATCCACCGGTCGAACCCCCATAGCTGAATCGGGCCCAGCCCTGGCCGAGGCCACGGTATTTGTGCTCGAGATAGGGGATCAACTCCTTCATGATGGCATCGCCGTAGGGTCCGTTGTTCGCGGAGTTTACGGCGTAGGAGTCATCGTAATACGGTGTCGGGTGCTGAATCTGGATCAGCAGCACCCGCGGAAAGCCCGGACCGGTCCAGTCGTTGTGGAGCTGCCAGGCCGCCTGCTGCTCGATCCGGTTGTAGCCGGACAGGCGGAACCGGGTGCTGGAATCGGGCTTCAGATCCGGATCGGGAGGTGTCTCACGCCAGCCCTCGAAATCAGCCGGGAAATGACCGTGGTCAATGACCAGCGGGTAGTGGGCATTCGGGTGAGTGTCGAAACCCTCAGGCAGCAGCACGTGGGCGCCGATGAAGACCGGCCTGCCCCAGAACCTGGTCAGCAGGGCGCTCTGGATCCGCTCGTGGCGGACATATTTCGTGTCCTTCGGCGGGTCGATGGGCGGGATGCGCTGGTCGAGGGTGACCGCGATCGAGGCGCCACCCCTCGGATTCCAGCGGATCCAGCGCGGGGTGCTGTAGAAATTGCCCGGCTTGCTGTTCCAGTGCTGTCCCTCGCCCATGTCGGGGGGCAGGCTGACGGTGTGTCCATCGCTGCGGTGGAATGTCTCGTAGCGATTGAAGACCGCCTGAATCCGGTC
>JBEPVA010000156.1:0-9173 GCA_041691295.1 Gemmatimonadota bacterium | reverse complement strand
CCCCCGGGCTTTTTTGCATGGATAACCCAATGAGCGCTGCATCCATCCCTGAACTGACTGTCGACCCCGCGGTTGCCGCCCGGCGAACCGCCCGCCTGGCGCGGCTCGACGCGCTCCTGAGCCAGCGGATCCTGCTGCTCGACGGCGCCATGGGCACGATGATCCAGACCTACGGTCTCGGCGAAGCCGACTATCGCGGTGACCGGTTCCGTGACTGGCCCAGTGACCTCAAGGGCAACAACGACCTGCTGAGCCTGACCCAGCCCCAGATTATTTCGGCCATCCACGAGGCCTATCTCGAGGCCGGGTCTGACATCATCGAGACCAACAGCTTCAGCTCGACGACCATTTCGATGGCCGACTACGGGATGGAGTCGCTGGTGACCGAGTTGAACGTGGCGGAGGCCCGGCTGGCGCGCGCCGCCTGCGACAAGTGGGAGGCCAGGGATCCATCGCGGCCGCGCTATGTGGCCGGAGTGCTGGGACCGACCAACCGCACCGCCTCGCTTTCGCCGGACGTCAACGACCCCGGCATGCGGAATATCACTTTCGAGCAACTGGTCACCGCTTACGCCGAGGCGGCGCAGGGCCAGCTGGCCGGCGGGGCCGACCTGCTGCTGATCGAGACCATTTTCGACACGCTGAACGCCAAGGCGGCGATCTTCGCGATCGAGTCGGTGTTTGATGCGGTCGGGTACCGGGTACCAGTGATGATCTCCGGCACCATCACCGATCAGAGCGGCCGTACCCTGTCCGGTCAGACCGCCGAGGCGTTCTGGGCGTCGGTGGCGCACGCGCGGCCGCTGAGCGTCGGGCTCAACTGCGCCCTGGGCGCCAAGACCCTGCGGCCATACGTCCAGGATCTGTCCCGGGTGGCGCCGGTCTGGATGACCACTCACCCCAATGCGGGATTGCCCAACGAATTCGGCGGCTACGACGAATCGCCGGAGTACATGGCCGAGCTGGTGGGCGAGTTTGCCCGTAGCGGCATGGTCAACATCGTGGGCGGCTGTTGCGGCACGACGCCGGCGCACATTGCCGCCATTGCCGAAGCGGTGAAGGGTGTGGCGCCGCGAGCAATCCCGGCGCCGCCGGCGCTGATGCGGCTGGCCGGGCTCGAGCCGCTGACCATCGGGCCCGACACCCTGTTCGTCAACGTCGGCGAGCGGACCAACGTGACCGGATCACGCCGTTTTGCCAAGCTGGTACTCGATGGGCAGTACGAGACCGCCCTCGAAGTGGCCCGGCAGCAGGTCGAGAACGGGGCCCAGATCATCGACGTCAACATGGATGAAGGGCTGCTCGACAGCGAAGCGGCGATGACCCGCTTCCTGCGGCTGGTGGCCACCGAGCCGTCGATCGCGCGGGTGCCGGTGATGGTCGACAGCTCGAAGTGGTCGGTGATCGAGGCCGGACTCAAGTGCCTGCAGGGCAAAGGAGTAGTGAACTCGATCAGCCTCAAGGAGGGCGAGGCCCAGTTCCTCCGCCAGGCCGAACTGGTGCGGCGGTATGGCGCGGCGGTGATCGTGATGGCGTTTGATGAGCGGGGCCAGGCCGATAGCGCCGAACGCAAGGTGGCCATCTGTACCCGGGCGTATCACCTGCTGACCGAGAAGGTCGGCTTCCCGCCCGAGGACATCATCTTCGATCCCAACATCTTTGCCATTGCCACCGGTATCGAGGAGCACGCCGGCTACGCCCTCGACTACATCGAGGCAGTGCGGCGGATCAAGGCCACACTGCCTCACGCCCTGATCAGCGGCGGGGTGAGCAACGTCTCGTTCTCGTTCCGGGGCAACGATCCCGTCCGGGAAGCAATCCATGCGGTGTTTCTGTACCACGCCATCGCAGCCGGGATGGACATGGGCATCGTCAACGCCGGGCAGCTGCCGGTGTACGACGACATTCCCAAG
This sequence comes from Gemmatimonadota bacterium, assembly GCA_041691295.1. Lineage (GTDB taxonomy): Bacteria > Gemmatimonadota > Gemmatimonadetes > Gemmatimonadales > GWC2-71-9 > DATEHG01. The sequence goes on along the minus strand of JBEPVA010000156.1, from coordinate 7,260 downwards.
GACCTGCTTGAGCGGGTCGAGGACGTGGTGCAGAACCGCCGCCCCGATGCCACTGAACGGCTGATGGAGGTGGCCGGCAGCGTGAAGGGCCAGGCCGCGGCGCGGGCCCAGGACCTGACCTGGCGCGAACGGCCGGTGGCGGAACGACTGGCGCATGCGCTGGTCGAGGGAATCACCGACTATATCGACGCGGATACCGAAGAGGCCCGGCAGCAATCCTCGCACCCCATTGAAGTGATCGAAGGGCCGCTGATGGCGGGAATGAACGTGGTGGGCGACCTGTTCGGCGCCGGCAAGATGTTCCTGCCGCAGGTGGTGAAGAGCGCCCGGGTCATGAAGCGGGCCGTGGCGCTGCTGATTCCCTACCTCGAGGCGGCCAAGTCGACCTCCGGCGACACCCGGGCCAAGGGCAAGGTGCTGATGGCCACCGTGAAGGGCGATGTCCACGATATCGGCAAGAACATCGTGGGCGTCGTGCTCCAGTGCAACAACTACGACGTCGTCGACCTCGGCGTCATGGTCCCGTGCGACAAGATTCTCGAAGCCGCAATCCGTGAAAAGGTGGATGTCATCGGCCTGAGCGGCCTGATCACGCCGTCGCTCGAGGAAATGAGCTTCGTGGCCGGAGAGATGACCCGCCGGGGCTTCACCATTCCGCTACTGATCGGTGGGGCCACGACCTCACGGGTGCATACCGCGGTGAAGATCGCGCCAAAATACCAGGCCACCACGGTCCACGTGCTCGACGCCTCACGCGCCGTCGGCGTGGTGAGCAGCCTGCTGAGTGACGGCCAGCGGGACGATTTCGCGAAGCAGGTCAGTACCGAGTACCGGGAAATCCGGGAGAATCGCGCCTCACGCCAGGAAGAGGACCGCAAGATTCCGGTGGAGACCGCGCGGAAGCACCGGCTGGCCATCGACTGGACCACCGTGACGCCACCACGGCCGCAATCGCTGGGTGTCAGGACATTGAGCGACTACCCGCTGGAAGAACTGGTTGAACGGATCGACTGGACCCCGTTCTTCCAGACCTGGGAGCTGGCGGGTCACTATCCCGCGATCCTGACCGACCCGGTCGTCGGCAAGGCCGCCACTTCACTGTATGCCGATGCCAGGGCACTGCTCGACCGGATCGTGAATGGAAAATTGCTGCAGGCCCACGCCGCACTAGGCTTCTTCGCGGCCAATGCCGATGCCAACGACGACATCCTGGTGTACACCGACGACAGCCGCCAGGCGCTGGCCGGCACGGTGCACACCCTGCGCCAGCAGATGGCCAAGCCGCCCGGTCGTCCCAACCTGGCGCTGGCCGATTTCGTGGCGCCGAAGGAATCGGGGGTGCCGGATTACATCGGCATATTTGCGGTCACGGCGGGCCATGGACTCGACCAGATCGTCAAGCAGTTCGAAGCCCAGCACGACGACTACTCCGCCATTCTTGCCAAGGCACTGGCCGACCGGCTGGCCGAGGCCTTTGCCGAGCGGCTGCATGAGCGGGTCCGCCGGGAGTTCTGGGGCTACGCTCCCGACGAACAGCTGACCAACGAGGGGCTGGTCCGCGAGGAGTATCAGGGCATTCGTCCGGCGCCGGGCTATCCGGCCTGCCCCGATCATACCGAGAAGCCGGCCTTGTTCTCGCTGATCCAGGCCCAGGACCGGGCCGGGATGAGTTTGACCGAATCATTCGCGATGCTGCCCGCCGCGTCGGTCAGCGGGTATTACTTCTGGAATCCCAAGTCCCAGTATTTCGGCCTGGGCAAGATCGGCAAGGATCAGGTCGAGGACTATGCGAGGCGCAAGGGAATGAGCGTGAGCGAGATGGAGCGGTGGTTGAGTCCGAATCTCGGATATGATCGGTGATGGTTCACGGTTCACGGTTCACGAGTTCCGGGTCCCGGGTTCCGAGTTCCGGGTTCCGGAATTGGCGGGCCGACTTCATGGCCCGTTGATTGAGCCTTCCGACGTTCCGACCGTCCGACCGTCCGACTACACGCCCGAACTCGACTGAGGTACCAAGCACCTGATGCCCACATTCAAAGAACTGCTCGCCGATGGACGGGTGCACGTCTGCGATGGGGCCATGGGCACCATGCTGTATGGCCGCGGCGTGTTCCTCAACGTCTGCTACGACGAGTTGAGTCTCAAGCAGCCGGCCCTGGTGCGGGATATCCACCGCGAGTACGTCCGGGCCGGTGCCGAGATCATCGAGACCAATACCTTCGGGGCCAACCCGATCAAGCTGGCGCAGTATGGCCTGACTGATGAGACCGAGCGAATCAACGAGGCCGCGGCCAGGATTGCGGTCGAGGCCGCTGGCGAGCGCGCCGCGGTCATCGGCGCCATCGGTCCACTCGGGATCCGGATCGAGCCGTTCGGCGAGACCTCGGTGGCTGAAGCCGAGGCCGCGTTCGGACGGCAGGTCAATGGGCTGATTACGGGCGGGGTCACTGGCTTCGTGCTCGAGACCTTCAGCGATATCGACGAACTGGGCGCCGCGCTGGCTGCCATCCGCCGGCGAACCGACCTGCCGGTCATTGCGTCAATGACCGTCGGGACCGACGGCAAGACGCAGTACGGTACCGAGCCGGCCACCTTTGGCCCGCAACTTCAGGCCATGGGCGCGGACGTCGTGGGGGTGAACTGCTCGGTCGGCCCGCACGGCGTCCTCGAGGCCATCGAACAGCTGGCCAGGGTCACCAGCCTGCCGCTCTCCGCGCAGCCCAACGCCGGCCTGCCGCGTGAGGTCGAAGACCGCAAGATCTACATGGCCTCGCCGGAGTACATGGCCAACTACGCCCGGCGGATGGTCGAGTCCGGTGCCCGGCTGGTGGGTGGCTGCTGCGGCACCACACCCGAGCACATCAAAGCCATCGCGGCGTTCATCCAGAGTGTCTCGCCGAGGCATGCGTTCAGTTCGTCCGAGCCGACGCCGGTGGTCGCGGAGGCACAGACGCCGGTGCCGCTGGCGGAGCGGTCCCGGCTCGGCGCCAAGCTGGCGGCCGGCCAGTTCATCACCACGGTGGAAATTGTGCCGCCGAAAGGTGTCGATCCCGCACCGATGTTCGACCAGGTGCGCCAGCTCAAGGCGGCTGGAGTCGATGCGGTCAATGTGCCGGATGGTCCGCGGGCCCAGAGCCGGATGGGGGCGCTGCTGTCCGGACTGCTGATCGAGCGCGAGGTCGGTCTCGAGGCCATCGTGCACTACGCTTGCCGCGACCGCAACCTCCTTGGCATGCTGTCCGATCTGCTAGGCGCGGCGGCCAGCGGAATCCACAATCTGCTGATCGTCACCGGCGATCCGCCCAAAATGGGCCCCTACCCCGATGCCACCGCGGTGTTCGACATCGACAGCATCGGGCTGACCAACCTGGTGGCCCGGCTCAACCGCGGCCTCGACCCCGGCGGCAATGCGCTGGGCGGCCGGACCGGCTTCGTGATCGGCGTCGGCGTCAATCCGACCGCCCCGGACCTGGAGCGGGAGCTCAAGCGGTTTGCCTGGAAGCTCGAGGCCGGTGCCGAATTCGCGATTACCCAGCCGGTGTTCGATCTGGACCAGTTCGACCGGTTCCTCAAGCAGGTCGAGTCGTTCAAGATCCCGATCATTGCCGGGATCTGGCCGCTGGTCTCGCTGAGAAACGCTGAATTTCTGGCCAACGAGGTGCCGGGCGTCACCGTGCCGGCCCATGTGCTCGACCGGATGAAGAAGGCCAGCGGCCGCGGCAAGGAAGAGGCACTGGCCGAAGGGGTCCGGATTTCCCAGGAGATGCTGGCGGAGCTCCGCCCCCGGATCCAGGGGGTCCAGGTCTCGGCACCGCTGGGCCGGGTGCCGGTGGCGCTGGAGGTCATCGGAGGCTAGGATCTCTTACCGAACCTGCGAGCGCGGAGGACTGAGTGCTGGACCACAGGTTCCTCGTTCCGCGTTCCGCGGACGGCCACACTGACCTTTCAGACGCCGGCACCACCCATGGCCGCTTCCCCGATGCAGATCACTCCCCTGACGCTCGACGGCCACCATATCCGGCTGGCGCCGATGAGCGAGTCGCATCTTGAAGGATTGAGTGCCGCCGGACTGGATGAATCGATCTGGCGGCTGGCGATGGACCGGATGCAGACGCGCCAGGACATGAGCGACTACGTCACTAACGCACTGGCCGACCAGGCCCGTGGGGTGTCGCTGCCGTTCGTCACCATCGACCGGGCCAGCAACCGGATCATCGGCAGCACCCGGTTCGGCAACATCGACCGCAGCAACCGGCGGGTGGAGATCGGCTGGACCTGGCTCAATCCGCAGTGGCAGCGCACTGCGGCCAACACCGAGGCCAAGCTGATGATGCTGCGGCACGCCTTTGAGACCTGGGACTGCATCCGGGTGGAGCTCAAGACCGATGCGCTCAACCAGCAGTCGCGCAACGCCATGCTCCGGATCGGCGCCGTGGAGGAGGGGGTGCTGCGCAGCCACATGCTGGCCTGGAACGGGCGGCGGCGGGATTCAGTCTACTTCAGCATCCTCGACCACGAGTGGCCGGCGGTCAAAGCCACGCTGGAATCGAAACTGGCCAGCGGACCAGCGGCCCAGTCGGCGTAGCCCTCTCGCTCCATCCGCACCGACGCGAATCGTCCGACCGACCCGCCCGCCGAAAGCATGATTGGAGAGACGACAATGATTTCTCGAATCACGACGCCGCTTCGCACCACCGACCTCGCGGAGGTGAGTAAGATCCTTCGATTGACTTTGTCGAGCGCGGCGACACTTCCGCCTCCACCTCGAAACCGACGAGGTGTACCCCTCCGCCAAGCGGTTAAAGCAGCTCACGAATCCTGGAGCCGATACCCCACGCCAGGCTCGGTAAGCAGGATCCGCGGCCGAGCCGGATCAGCCTCGAGCTTGTGCCGCAGCTGGGTCATGTAGACCCGGAGATAGTGAGTCTGGTTCTGCGCGTTGGGGCCCCAGACTTCCCGCAGCAAGGCACGATGGGTCAGGACCTTGCCGGCGTGCCGGACCAGCGACAAGAGCAGTTTGTATTCCAGCGGTGTCAGGTGGACCGCCGATCCCCGCACCGTCACCCGCCGCTCGGCCAGGTCGACTCGCAACCCATCCATCTCGAACACCGGCTCCGCCGCTCCCTCGATCCGCGAACTGTGCCGCAGCGCCACCCGCATGCGGGCCAGCAGTTCATCGACGCCGAATGGCTTGGTGAGATAATCGTCGGCCCCGGCGTCCAGCGCGGCGACCTTGTCCGCCTCGCGGCCGCGAGCAGACAACACGATGATTGGCACGGCGGACCATTCGCGAATGCGGCGGGTCACGTCGAGCCCGTCGCCATCGGGCAAACCAAGATCGAGGAGGATGAGATCGGGGTTGCGGCTGGCGGCCTGGGCCAGCCCTTCCCGCGAGGTGGCGGCTTCAGCCAGTTGCCAGTGACCGGGATCCAGGGCAGCTCGAAGCATGCGCCGCATCGGCGCTTCGTCCTCGATCAGCAAGACTGTGACAGCTGGTTCGGTCATAAGGAGCGGGATCCAGTCAGGCCGGCGGCTCCACCTCCCTCGGCGGCAGGGCAGGCGGGCTTCCCAGCATTGGCAAGGTAAATCGGAACACTGCCCCACCACCGCTGCGATTCTCGGCCCAGATCCGGCCGCCATGGGCCCGCACGATCCCACGACAGATGGTGAGGCCGAGTCCGATGCCAGTGGACGGTGTAGGGTCAGGGGCCCGGTAGAACTTCTCGAAGATCCGTCCCTCTTCCCCGGGCGGCAACCCTGGACCTCGATCGGACAGCGAGACCTCGATCTCGCCATCCCCGACCCGGGCGGCAATCTCGAGCGGTGAACCGGCCGGGGTGTACTTGATCGCGTTCTCCAGCAGGTTGATCAGGACCTGCTCGATCAGCAGGCCGTCGATCGAGACCAGCGGCAGGTCGGCGGGCAGGTCGACCATCACGGCCCGGCCCTGCAGGGCATCATCCATCCGGATCAGGGCGACGCCGACCGGTTCCTCCAGCGGCTGCCACTCCCGCTGTACCACCAGGGTCTGGGTCTCGACCCGGATCATGTCGAGCAGGTTGCCGATCAGCCGATTCATCCGCTTGGCCTCTTCAACCACCGTTTGCAGCAGATCGTGCCGGAACTCCGGCCGCATCGTTTCGCCATCCTGCAACAGGCTGGTGGCGGCGCCAGTGATGCCGGCCAGCGGGGTGCGCAGGTCATGAGAGAGTGAACTCAGCAGTGCGGTGCGCAACCGTTCCGCTTCCACCTCGAGCTGGGATTGGCGGCTCCGCTCGGTCAGTGCCGAGCGCTCGAGCAGCAGTGCCACCTGGGCCGCAAAGGCCTCGAGCAGCTGGCGCTGGGCCGGATCCTGGAACCGGCCTTTATCGGGCGGCCGGATTCCGAGGACACCGACCACACGTTCGGCGCCCTGCAGCGGCAGGTAGAGTGCACTGGCGGTGGGCAGGGTGTCGGTTCCGAGTCCTGCCAGTTGTCCCTGCCGGAAGGTCCACTGGGCCACGCTGCGTTCCTTCTCGTCGATCGGATAGGCGGTAGGTCGATCGGCCTGAGGCGCAACCTGCCCGGCGGAATCGGGCAGCAGGATCTGGGCTGCCGAGCCGAAGGCATCACCGATGTGGCGGCCGGCCGCCTCCAAGAGCGCCTCCAGCCCGTCCGCCGATCCCAGCTCGCGGCTCATGGCGTAGAGCGCGGCGGTGCGGCTCTCGCGCTCGCGGGCAAAGGCGCCCTGCTCACGGACTCGGACGGTGAAGCCGCTGATCACCAGCGCAATCACCAGCATCACGCCGAAGGTTGAGAGAAACTGCAGATCGGACACGGCAAAGGTGAACGCCGGCGGCACGAAGAAGAAGTCGAACAGCGCGATGCCTACGATGGTGGCCAGCAGCGAGGGACCCCGGCCGCACCGGCTGGCCACCACCACCGAGCCGAGCAGGTAGAGCATCGCGACGTCGGTGAGGGTCAGGTGGCGGAAGACCAGCCAGCTGATCAGGGTGCAGGCGGCCACGACCGCCGCTGCGTAGCCATACTCGGCCACCGGGGATGAGCGCCTGATCGACGGCCGGCGATGAGCGGCGGTGTTCTCGACTTCGCCGGTCATCACGTAAACGTCCACATCGCCGCTGCCGCGGACCAGGCGGTCCAGCAGCGAGCCGCGGCCGATCAGGTCCCGCCAGCGCGCATGAGTGGGCTTGCCGACGATGATCCGCGAGATGTTATGCTCGTGGGCGTAGGCCAATACTTCGTCGGCCGTTTCCTGTC
>JBEPVA010000155.1:0-9174 GCA_041691295.1 Gemmatimonadota bacterium | reverse complement strand
CACCCGTCCACCCGTCCGCCTCGTCCGCCTCGCCCGCCCGCCCGCCACAATTGTATCTTCGGTGTCCAGGTCACCGAACTGTTTCAAGCCTACCAGAAGGACCGTGGTCAATGAGACCAAGACGCTCGATCATCGTCATGCTGCTGATGGTTGGCCTGACGGCGGGGTTCACCCACCGATCTGCCGCCCCACTCCAGAAACCACCGCAGTACAAGGTCTTCGCGGTCCGTTACGCCACGCTGGTTGATTTCCCCCTCGGTGAACTCGTCCCTGGCGCGGATTCGGCCGCTCGGATCGACGCGACGATGATGGTCTGGCTGCTGCAGGGTCCGGGCAAGCGCACGGTGCTGGTCGATGCCGGGTTCTATCGAGACGGGGTCTCGGAGGACTACAAGGTCGGCGATTTCCAGCGGCCCTCAGACGCCCTCGACTCGATGGGCGTGCCGGCGGCCAGCGTGACCGATATCATCGTCTCCCATGTGCACTGGGACCACCTGGACGGGGTGGATCTGTTCCCGCACGCCACGATCTGGATCCAGCGCGCCGAGTGGGAGTACTATGTCGGCCCCAAGGGTGAGGCGCTGCATGGCGACATTTCGGCGGTGGATGCGGCCATGCTGGTCAAGTTGCAGGCAGAGGGCAGGGTTCGTCTGGTCGAGGGTGACGACCAGGAGATCATCCCCGGCATCCGGGTGTATACCGGCGGGCGACACACCTACGCGTCGCAATACGCCGGGGTGCAGACCCGGTCGGGCACCGTCATCATTGCATCCGATAATGTGTATTTGTACGAAAATATCGATCGACACCTGCCGATAGGGACAACCTTCGATGCCAAGTCCAACCTGGCGGCGCAGGACCGGATGATGGGGCTGGCCTCGGCCAGGAAATTCGTGATTCCCGGTCACGATCCGGCGGTGTTCGAGCGGTTCCCGCTGGTGCGGCCCGGCGTCGTACGGATCGATTGATCATGCCAGTCAAGAAATCGACCCGAGCCCGGTCAACCGCCACCGGACGCGAGGTGGTCAATCTGTACCTCGGGACCCTTCCGGTTGATGCGCGGAAGTCGCTGAAGAAGCTGCGCCGCGACATCCTGGCCGCCGCCCCGGGCGCAGTGGACACCTTCAGCTATGGGCTGCCGTCGTTCCGCCTGGATGGAAAGATCCTGGTCTGCTACCGGGCCGCCAAGACGCACTGCAGCTTTCATCCGATGAGCGGACAGATCGTGCGCCAGCACGCCGCCGATCTCCAGAAATATGAAACCTCAAAGGGGACGATCCGGTTCGAGGCTGGTACGCAGCTGCCGGCGGGGCTGGTACGAAAGATCGTGCGGTCGCGGATGGCGGAACTGAGGCAGAAGGACTGAGCCGACTGGTTCCAGGCAGCGCCTCCCTTCCTATTATATAGATCAGTCCGCTGTCAGGTCGCTGATTCCTCCTTCGACATACCCGTTATCCATTTGAACGATCGGAGCTGCCGTGGCCATTCTGGTGGGTGTGATACTGGCTCTCGGGTTCGGCCTGGTGGCCACCCGAACCGGACTTGACCGGGCCCGATTCCTCTATCCCGCGGTCATGGCGGTGATCGCGGTGCTCTACGCCGGCTTTGCGATCGCTGGCGGGTCGGTGCACGCGCTGGCCCTCGAGTCGATTGGCGCGATCATCTTTGTGCTGGCTTCGGTGGCCGGGTTTCGATGGTCACTTTGGATCATCGTGGCCGCCCTGATTGGCCACGGCCTCTTCGATCTGGTGCACCCGACACTCATCTCGAATCCGGGAGTCCCAGTCTGGTGGCCAGGGTTCTGCGGGGCGTACGATGTCGCGGCGGGGCTCTACCTGGCTTGGCTGCTCTCGACCAATCGGATCCGGAACTGGCACACCGTAACGTCATGAACATCCTGGACGCGATCGGCCACACCTCGATGGTGCAGCTCCTCAAGGTGGTCCCTTCCGGCTGCGCCGACATCTTCGTCAAGCTCGAGTGGGAAAATCCGACCGGCAGCATGAAGGACCGGATGGCCGAGGCGGTGATTGCCCGCGCCGAGCAGGATGGCCGGCTCAAGCCGGGGGACACGGTGATCGAGTACACCGGTGGCAGCAGCGGCACTTCGCTGGCGCTGGTCTGTGCCGCCAGGGGGTATCGGATCCACATCGTGACTTCCGAGGCGTTCAGCCGTGAGAAGCGCGACCAGATGGTGGCGCTGGGGGCGGAGCTGACGCTGGTGCCGAGTGAGGGAGGGCTCACGACCAGGAAGTTGATTCTTGATATGGTCGAGACTGCTCGGCTGATGAGCCAGGCGCCCCACACCTACTGGACCGACCAGCTCAACAACCAGGACAGCATCGCGGGGTACTATCCGCTGGGCGAGGAGATCTGGAGCCAGACGGAGGGCAAGGTCGACGCCTTTGTGCACTCGGTCGGGACCGGTGCTTCTTCGCGTGGGGTGGCGGTGGCCCTCAAGCGGCACAAGCCTGACCTGAAGCTGGTGGTGGTCGAGCCGGCGGAATCGCCGGTGCTCTCGGGGGGTCTGCCAGGGCCGCACAAGATCGAGGGGGTCGGGATCGGGTATCTGCCACCGCTCTGGGAGCCGAGTCTCGTGGACCAAATCCTGGCGGTGCGTACCGAGGACGCCAAGGCCATGGCTCGGCGGCTGTCGCGGGAGGAGGGGCTGTTCGCGGGGACATCGTCCGGCGCGAATGTAGTGGCGGCGCTGCAAGTGGCGGAACACCTGGGGGGTGGCAAGACGGTGGTGACGCTGATGTGTGATTCGGGGTTGAAGTATTTGAGTACGGATGTGTATCGGAGGGGGTAGGGACCGGTGGGACGAATAGGACGGGTGAGACGGGTAGGACGGACAGGGCGGGTGGGACGGTCGAGGCGACAAAGACTCATTCCTAGCGGAGGCATGGCCATGCATATCGTCCAGCATTCGTTCATCCTGCCGGCGCCGCCTGAAAAATTGTACACCATGTATCTCGACCCGGTGCAGCACGCCGCGTTCTCCGGTGGCGGGGAGGTGACAATCGAGGCCAGGGTCGGGGCCGAGTTCTCGGGGTTCGGTGGCCGGATCAGCGGGCGAATCGTCGCGCTGACTCCCAATCGGCAAATCGTCCAGACCTGGCGCAGTTTCGAGTGGAAGCCGGAGGATCCCGATTCGATCCTGTTACTCACCTTCGAGGCGGAAGGGGATAACAGCCGAGTCGAGCTGTTGCAGGCGCCGGCTCCAGCACATCTGCACGCGACGCTGCAGGCCAACTGGCCTATGCGCTACTTCGATCCGTGGCGAGCGGCGCTGCTGGCGGAACCTCGATGAGTCGCTCGCTGCATCCCGATCCTGCTGATGCGAAAGACTTCCCAACCATGCCGCCTGGCTCCATTCTCGTCATCACCGGTGCATCGGGCTCGGGCAAGACGACCCTGGTCGGCGCGCTGGCCAAACGGGAGATGCCGAGTGTGCGATTTCATCACTTCGATTCCGTCGGTGTCCCTTCGGCCGAGGAGATGATCGCGGCATTTGGCTCCGGCGAAGGATGGCAACGGTCCACGCTCGACAGCTGGATCGGTCGGCTGGCGGCCGGCGCAGCGGGTGAGATGCAGTTGCTCGAAGGCCAGGTCAGGCCGGCGGACGTGCGGGACGCCTTCGTGCGACACGGGGTCCAGGCTGGCCGGATTCTTCTGCTGGATTGCTCCCCCGAAGTTCGAGAGCGTCGGCTCAGGCATGACCGGCGGCAGCCAGAGCTGGCAACCAGCGACATGCAGGCATGGGCCGCCTACCTGCGGGGACAGGCCGACGCGCTCGGGATTCCTGTGTTTGATACATCGTCGCTGCCGCTCGAAGCGGCGATCGAGCGGCTGCATGCAGTGGTGAATGAAATGATCGCGTCGGGTCGGTGACAGTGGGAGTGATTGACTCCATCAAGGAGCGGCAGGACCCCGCACTCCGCTCCTCCCTCTCCCGTCCCTACCACCGCTGGTAGTTGTCTCGCCGAGTATGCGGGTGCATACTAGGACGGAAGTAGACAGGCTGATTCCGATACACCCACCGTGGTGACATGCCTACCCGACGAGTCTTCAAGGCCGTTGCCCACGATCTGGTGGAATCGCTGCTGGGCGGAGCGCACAGCGGGCCTGTCGGGTCGCTGTTCGATCAACTGCAGCCGGTTGGCGAGGCAGGCCAGCCAGAAGTAATCACCGTCGATCTGCTCACCTTGGCCATCGAACCGCCCGAGGCTGCCAATCCAGCGCTCACCGCCGCGATCAAGGCGGGCAGGACTCGCCTGCTCGAGCTCACCATGGGAGTCGGTCTGCCGCACACCGCGCTGACCGGGGCGCGCATCGTCGCCGTCGTGCGCGGTGCCGTACCGGCCGGACCGCGACTCGATTCGGTGGTAGTATTTCTGACCGACGACCACGGTCTCACCCACACCTTCGAGTGCCCCGCCAAGTGGATCCAGGTGCCGGCCACAAGCTCGGACGATACTTTGGCCGCCAGTGCAGCACCTCCTCCACTTGCCGACGGCGTGCAGACCGAAACACCGGTGACTCGAGCGCTGACCTGGCTGGAGCAGTTTCTGCCTCGGCTGGGATGAGGCCTGCGGGGCATTGGATCCAGGGCTGAAGGCGCAGGGCCCGTCCCCTCTCCCCTTTTCTCTCTCCCCTCCCTCCCCTCTGCTATCTTCTCTCACCATGACTGACCGACGATACAACGACGAGGAAGTGGCCACGATCTTCCAGCGGGCGGCCGAGGATCCGCAGACCACGCCGGTGCACGTGCCGCGTGATGAGGGGCTGACGCTGGCGGAGCTGCAGGAGATCGGCAAGGAAGTGGGAATGTCCCCGGAGGCCGTGGCAATGGCCGCCCAGTCGATGGAGCTGACCGCACGCGGCAAGTCCCAAACCCTGTTCGGCCTGCCGATCGGTGTCGAGCGGACCGTGGCCCTCAACCGGGTGCTGACCGAACCGGAATGGGAGCACCTGGTGGTCCAGCTCCGCGAGGTATTCAAGGCCCGGGGCACGATGAGCTCCACCGGTTCGTTCCGCCAATGGACCAACGGCAATCTGCAGGCGCTGCTCGAACCGACCCCCAGTGGCCATCGTCTCCGGCTGCGCACCGTCAAAGGCGACGCCCGCGTCTCGATCACCACCGGCCTTGCGATGCTCGTCATCAGCGGCGCCGTCGGAATCTCCGCCCTGGCCGGCAGCCACCTCGGCGATGCCACCTCAGGCATCGCGCTGCTGGCGATGCTCGGATTCGGCATGATCGCCAACGGCGCCCTGCGGCTGCCCGGGTGGGCGCGGCTCCGCGGAAAGCAGATGGAATCGATCGCGGCCGGACTGGCGCTGGCGCCGGCTCCAGATTCCAAGGCGATCGCGGGCGAGTAAGGCGGATGGGACGGGTAAGACGGATAGGACGGGTGGGGCAGGGCGGGTGGGGTTTGCCCTTGGCACGATTTTGAATTGTCAATTCTGGTATTGAGGATCGAAGTTCGTCCCATCTCCCATCTCCCATCTCCCCTCTCCTGCCTCATGCCAACCTCTTCTCCCCAATCCCAACTCGCCTGCTTCCTCGCCAAGTTCAGTCCGCCGGTCGCCAGGCGAGCTCGGGCCATCCTGGCCGCGATGCGCCAGCGGCTGCCCGGGGCGCTGGAGCTGGTGTACGACAACTACAACGCGTTGGCCATCGGCTTCGGGCCGACCGAGCGGGTGTCGGACGTGATCTTTTCCATTGCGGTCTACCCGCGGTGGGTCAGCCTGTTCTTCTTCCGTGGCAAGGGGCTGCCCGATCCCAAGGGGGTGCTCCGGGGTGAGGGCTCGCAGGTGCGACACATCGTGCTCGACGGTCCTGAGGACCTGGACATTCCGGCGGTGAAGGCACTGATTCGGGCCGCGCTCGCAAACGCCATCCTCCCGCTTGACCCGAAACAGAAATCCCGCCTGATCATCAAGTCGGTGTCGTCCAAACAGCGGCCGCGCCGGCCGATTGGCGAAGACGCCGTCATCAAGCCGTCGAGGTGAGCATGGAATTCGACCTGGAATTGTCGCTGAATCTGCTGAGCCGGATGCCGGCCACTTTGAGTGCCCTGCTCGATGGCCTGCCGGAGTTGTGGGTCCGCGCCAACGAGGGAGGTGACAGCTTCAGCCCGTTTGACGTGGTCGGGCACCTGATCGATGGTGAGGAGACCGACTGGATTCCGCGGGCCCAGATCATCCTGACCGGCGGGCCCGATCCCCGGTTTGCACCATACGATCGATTCCGCCACCGGGCGCGGAATGCGGGCCGCTCGATGAGCGCGCTGCTGGCGGAGTTTGCCCGGTTGCGGACCGGCAATGTAGAGCTGCTCGGTTCCTGGCTGCTGACCTCGGATCAACTCGCGCTTCCAGGAATTCACTCTACCCTGGGCCATGTCACCCTTCGCCAACTGCTGGCCACCTGGGTAGTTCACGACCTCGGCCACATCGCCCAAGTATCGCGGGTGATGGCCAAGCAGTATGGTAAGGAGGTGGGACCGTGGGCGGAGTTCCTGCCCGTGTTGCGGGACAGAGTGGGCAAGACGGGCGAGACGGGCAAGACGGACGAGAGGGACGAGGCGGGCGAGGCGGGCAAGTAGGTTCGGTGCGCCGACTTCCATCGTCTCCCAAGCATGGATTCCGTTCCGACCATCCGGCTCTCCGACCATCCGGCTATCCGACCATCCCACCGTCCGACCATCCGATCGTCCGACTTCCGCCGAGGTATACCAGTGACGCACGATCCGTCCGGCATGGACCGGCTCCCGGTGGGCGACTCGTTCGATGCCGCGCTGGCCCGTCTGGAGAGCGCACTCTCGGCCAAGGGCCTCACGGTCTTTGCGTGGATTGACTTCACGGCCGACGCCCGCGCCGCGGGGCTGACGATGCCGCCAACCCGGCTCACGATCTTTGGCAGCGCCAAGGCGGGCACTCCCCTCATGCTTGCCGCTCCCACCATCGCGCTCGACCTGCCGCTCAAGTTGCTGCTCTGGACCGAACCGGACGGTTTGGTGTATGTGGGCTGGAACAGCGGGGAGTATCTCGCCGAACACCACGGCCTGCCCCAAGCTGGGCAGGGTCCGCTGGCTGCGGTCGCTGCGATTGCGGCTGTGGTTGCGGGGGGATGAACTGCAGCAGATGGGAGACGGGAGAAGGAAGATGGGACAGACCCTGTATCTCTGGTCGGGTCTATCGCTTCGTCGCTGACTCCGCATGAAGTTCCGGGCTGTCGTCGCAGCATCAGCGGCCCTCGGGGAGGACATTCCTGGTGCAGACCGCAGGTCTATGCCATTCCGGTCTACTGTCTACCGTCTCCCGAGATCGAGGTCCCGATGTCCACCCGGATACTGACTCGATGCTTCGTGCTGGTGCTCGCGGTCACGCAGCCCGCCCGCGCTTCGGCGCAGGAGATCAGGGTTACCCTGCTCGGAACCGGCAACCCCAACCCCACGATGACCCGGTTCGGACCGAGCACGCTGGTCGAAGCGGGCGGGCAGACGCTGCTGTTCGATGCCGGCCGCGGGGCGCTGCAGCGACTGACCCAGGCGCATGTGGCCTGGCAGCGTGTCGACGGAGTGTTCTTCACCCACCTGCACTCCGATCATGTCGTGGGATTTCCCGATCTCTGGCTCACCGGTGGGCTGGTGGCGGGCGGCCGCAAGCGGCCGGTGCACGTCTGGGGGCCAGTGGGTACCAGGGCGATGATGGCGCACCTCACCGAGGCCTACGCCTTTGACCTCCGGATCCGGCAAGACAGCAATCGATCCGACTCCGCCGGAACGGAGTTGATTGCCGAAGAGATTGCTGAAGGTGTGGTCTACGATCATGACGGAGTGCGCGTGACGGCCTTTCCGGTCGACCACGGCGAGGTCCGCCCCGCCTTTGGGTACCGGGTCGACTACCACGGTCATGCCGTTGTCCTCAGCGGCGACACTCGGCCCACACCCAATCTCGTCCATTACGCGCAGGGCGTGGACCTGCTGGTGCATGAAGTCGTTTCCCCTGCGGCCATGGCGCGGAGTGGCCGGGACTCCACTCAGGCCCGCGCGGTGATCTCGTATCACACCACGCCGGAGCAGGCCGGCCGGATCTTCGCGGAGACAAAACCGAAACTGGCGGTCTACTCCCATATCGGACCACCCGGTGCCACGGCAGAAGATCTGATCGGGCCCGCCCGCGCTAACTACGCGGGGCCGCTCGTGGTGGGTGAGGACCTGATGGTCATCGAGATCGATAGTGCGGTGAGGGTGCGGCGGCCAGAGCCGAACAGCAGCAGGTAGGAGACAGGAGATGGGAGGTGGGCGAGAGGAAAAACCGCGCCCTCCACACATCTTCGGGACGCCGTCCGTCCGCCCGAAGGACCGACCTTTCAAGTATTCAACCAACCGGATCACACATCATGCGCTTTCCGCTTGCCATCCTCCTCGCGCTCGTCCCCGCACCGCTTCTGGCGCAGGCGGCTCCCATCATCGGGGAGGTCTTCATGTACCGTGATATGGATCAGGTAATGAAAGAGATCGGCCCGAATATCCGGTTCTACCCGAAGGACAATCAGGGTGAGAGCGCCAGAGTGACGCTGAGATTCGTGGTCTCAGTCACTGGAGAGGTGGAGGCGTACTCGATCAAGGTGCTCAAGAATCCGATTCCGGCCTTTGCCATCGCGGCCCGGCCCATCGCGCTTGCCACCCGGTTTGTTCCGGGAACGATTCACGGCCAGCCGGTGCGCGTTCTGATGGAACATCGCTTCGACTTCCGCCCCGGCACCGTTGCCTGTGGCTCAACCATCAGTGACGGTGGGATCGAACTGTGCGTCGACTCGACCTCGGCAGGCGCGAAACCCTGACGAGACAGAAGATAGGGCACAGAAGACCGGACAAGCTCCTGGGCCTTTCGCTCGGATCGCCGAACCTGATTCGACCATGTCTGGAACGTCCGTCCTTGCGTTGCAGAGATGCCAGGTCCCTTCAGGGTCCAAGGCCGAGCCTCGGCTTCAGCCGAGGAACGGGTCGGACCAAGTCTCACCTGAATCGATCCCCGGTCGCTTCGCTCCCTCGAGATGAGACGATCGTCTATTCTGGTCCGCCTGTCCGCCTGTCCGCCTGTCCGCCTGTCCGCCTGTCCGCCTGTCTCCTACATTATCTTCAGTCGGTCGCACGACTCCCGACT
>JBEPVA010000154.1:0-9185 GCA_041691295.1 Gemmatimonadota bacterium | reverse complement strand
GAGGGCCGTCGAGATCTGGCTGGGAAACTGTCTGATTGACTTGAGCGGCGACATCTTCTTGAGCGCGAACACCAGGAAGACGATCAGCACCTGGGGTGCCTGGATCGAGCCGGTGATGGTCGGGATGGTTCCGGCATAAATGATCAGGATCAGCAGGCAGCCGCCGAAGACCTCGCTGATCGGGCTGGTGACCATGGCAAAGCGCTGGGTTCGGATGATCCGCTTGCGGTAGTTGTCGGCCTGGTGGCGAAACGCGGCCGCTTCGCGTTCCTCGCCGCCGTAGGCCCGGATCAGCCGGATGGCTCCCAGTCGTTCGGAGACCGTGGCGGTGAGCTCGCCGGACTCCTGGGCCGCGGCGCGGGCGTTCCGGCGGATCGGGCCGAGCAGCCGCTGGATCGAGAAAATGAGGAGCGGCGCCGCCAGCAGGGTGAGCAGGGTGAGCCGCCAGCTGATCGAGGCCATCACGGCCAGCGTAGCCACCAGGATGACGAAGTTCTGCAGGAAGGACGAGAGGGCCCCGACCACCGCGCCCTTGGTGGCATCGACGTCGGTGGTCACCCGGCCGATCAGCTGGCCCCCGCGGGTCTTCTGGAAGAAGCCGGGGTCAAGCCGCAGCAGGTGGGCAAAGAGTTGGCTGCGGAGATCGCGGGTCAGCCCTTCCTGCACCCGGACACTGATCAGGCTGGCGGCATAGGACGTGGTGTTCTTGAGCAGCAGTCCGGCCAGCATCACGCCGACAATGCGCCCGGCGGCCTGGGCGTTGGTGGTGCCGGCCAGCAGCGGGGCCAGCAGGGCGTCGGTCCGGGTCTCGAGCCAGGTATTGCCGCCGGCGAGGACCCCGGCGGTACCGAACAGGTGCTTGAGCAGCGGAATCAGGGTGATGATGACGATGCTGTCGAGCATTCCGGCCAGCGTGGTGGCGATGATCCCCGCCACGAACAGACCGCGATACGGTGCGAGATATGTGACCAGCCGGCGGCCAGTACTCACGTGCGCCCGGGGCTCAGCCGCGGCCGCTGCCGCGGGGCAGCAGGAGGGAGACAGGCAGGACCACCTCTTCCGGCGTCACACCGCCGTGCAGAAAGGCGCCGCGGTACCGGGCCTGGTACTCCCGCAGCTTGGTGGGATAAACGAAAAACCGGTCACCGGTGGCGACCAGCAGCCTGACGCCCGGGGCGGCGGGCGGCATCCCGATCTCGGCCATGTCGCTGAAGGACAGCGCCGCCTCGGGGTCCTGGGCCCGCAGGTCCTCGCCGAACTTGTAGCGCAGGTTGCTGGTGGCGTCCCGCCGGGCAAAGATCGTGGCGGGGGTGTGGCAGTGGATCGAGCCGTGATCGGTGGTCAACAGCACCGGGACCTGTCGCCGGTCGGCCTCGCGGAGCGCGGCCCACAGCGGTGAGCGCTCAAACCAGGTCCGGGTCAGGCTCCGCAGCGCCGCGGCGTCACGAGCCACCTCGAACAGCGCCTGGTTTTCGCTGCGGCCGTGGGTCAACTGATCGATGAAATTGAACACCAGCGCGGTCACCCCGGGCTGGCTCAGGTGCCCCGGCAGCCGCCGGAGCAGTGCTTCTCCCTCCGCCGGCGACGACACCTTCTCGTACCGCACCGGCACCGGCTTGCCGGCCAGCTCTTCGAGCTGCTCGGCCAGTAATTCGGCCTCGTGGGTGTTGAGACTGGATTCGTCGCTGCCCAGTCCGCGCCACCAGGTTGGATGGCGGGCGGCCAGTTCCGACGGGAGCAGTCCGCTGAAGATGGCGTTCCGGGCAAACGGCGTGGCGGTGGGCAGGATCGAGAAGTAATGGGCGGTCTCGATATCAAACCGGGTGGCGATCAGCGGCCGCAGCACCTCCCACTGATCGAGCCGGAGGCAATCGACGACCACGAACAGCGCCTTGCCGTGGGCCCGGTGCAGCGGCGCCAGGAACTCGGCGCCGACATCGACGCTCAGCGGCGGACGATCAGCGCCGCCCTCGCGGAGCCAGCGCGGATAGTTGGCGCCGATGAACCGGGCAAAGTCCTGGCGCAGGCTGGCCTGCAGGTCCCGCAAGGCGGCCTGAAGTCCCGGCTCGTCGGCGGCGCCCAGCCGCACTTCCCACTGGGCCAGCTCGGCCACCAGCTCGGTCCATTCGCGCCAGCCCATCGCCTCGCCGCGGCGGCCTTCGAGTTCGCGGAAGCGGGTGGCAAAATCGCGTGACAGCCGCTGCTGGCGGATCTGCTCGCCATCGAGCAGCCGGGTCACGACCGACAGGATCTGGCGGGGATTGACCGGCTTGACCAGGTAGTCCGAGATCTCGGCCCCGATGGCATCCTTGAGCGTCTCGGACGCTTCACTCTTGGTGACCATCACGACCGGCAGCGCGTGGTCCATCTCGCGGATGGCGCGAAACAGCTCGAGACCGCGGCGACCCGGCATCTGTTCGTCGAGGAGAACTACCCCGTAGGGCTGGCGCTGGAGCAGCACGAGGGCGTCGTCGCCGTGCGCGGTCCGCTCGACGGTGAAGCCATGTTCTTCGAGGAAAAGGACATGCGAGGTCAGGCTCTCAACTTCGTCGTCCACCCAGAGGATGCTTTTCGGTCGAGCCATGCGGGGAAAGTACCGGCGGCGCTCCCCCCCGGCAACGCGCTGGCGGGCATTGCGGGTGGCCTCCTACATTCTCGCGGTGCCCGCTTCCGCCGATTCACCCCGAATCCTGGTCCTGCGCTTCAGCTCGATCGGTGACGTCGTGCTCACGACGCCATTGTTGCGCGCACTCAAGGCCCGTCATCCCGCCGCCGAGATCAGCTTTGTCACCAAGCGGTCAATGGCCCCGCTGGTCTCCGATCATCCGGCGGTCAACCGGGTCATTGCGCTCGAGCCCGGCGGCTCGCTGACCCGGCTGGCCGCCAGCCTCCGGCGGCTGGATTTTACCCACCGGCTCGACCTGCACGGCAGCCTCAGGGCGCGGCTGCTGCGGTTCCTGGTGCCCGGCGGCTGGACCGGATTCAATCATCGCCGCCACGAGCGCCGCGAACTGATCCGGAACAAGCGAGATATCTATCCCGGGTCCACGCCAGTGGCGGAACGGTATTTCGAGGCCGCCACCGATCTTGATGTGAGGCCGGACGGCGCACCGGCTGAACTGTTCGTGTCCCCCGCCGCGGTGACTAAAGCCGCCCAATGGCAGCAGGCGACTGGAATCGGGCTCCAGCGCCGGTTTGCCGCGCTGGCGCCGGGTGCCACCCACAACACCAAGCGGTGGCCGGTTGAGCACTGGATCGAACTGGCCACCACGCTGAGCGTCGACGGATTCGACCTGGCGATGGTGGGAGGACCGCAAGACCTGGAGCTCTGCCGGCACATCGCCGAACGCTCGGGGGGCAAGGCAGGAGTGGCGGCCGGAGCGTTCGGACTGCAGGATACGGCAGCGCTATTGCGTCGGGCGGCGGTCGCCGTCTCCGGCGACACCGGGGTGATGCACATGGCTACTGCCAGCGGCACACCCGTAGTGGCGCTGATGGGTCCCACGGTTCGTCAGTTCGGATTCTTCCCTTACCAGGCAGCCGCCGCGGTGCTCGAACGTGACCTCGACTGCCGGCCCTGCAGCGCCCATGGCACCGCCACGTGTCCGCTGGGTCATCATCACTGCCTCCGTTTGCTTCTGCCGGAGGATGTGGCCACCGCGATCCGGAGCCAGTCGCGATGAGTGAACGGCTGCCGCCGGCCCACGTCCTCCTCGGATTACTGCCCGGCATCGGTCGGGGTCCCCGGCGCGAAGGGGTCTTTGCGCTCTGGCTCACCCTCCGGGTGGCGCAGGATTTCCATCTCGATCCACCGCTGTCCGACCGCCTGGTCCGTCGGCGGATCACGGCCCTCGGGGTTCGGCTGTCGAGCCTTACCCTGCCCGCACCGCTCCGCCGGGCGCTCAACGCAACGGTGCTGCAGCTTGCCAGCGCCCGCGCCGAGGAAATTCCCGGAATCCTGAGTCAACTGGTGGCGCCGGCCCGCGAAGGCGCCGGCCTCGAGGCCGCCGAAGCGATCGGCCAGGCGGTGCAGGCTGCCCGGCAGCGGCTCAAGGATCACTGACCTCGGCCGGTCTATACTTCAGGCCATGGCCCGTTCACCCAAAAAATCGTCCGCTCCGGTCCGCCGCCCCAGTTCGACCGTCGAGGCGCTAGTCGAACGGCTGGACCGCGTCCAGGACCGTGAGGTCGTTCCCGGCGGCGTCGCCACCGGCTTTGCCTCGGTTGACCAGGTCCTCGGTGGCGGACTCCGGCCGGAGGACCTGGTGGTGCTGGCCGGCGATATCGGCAGCGGCAAGTCCTCGCTGGCCCTCAGCATCGCGAGCCGGGCCGCCAGTCGCGGCACCCGGGTGCTGTTTCTCAGCGGCGAGATGGGTGAGGATCGGCTGATGGAGCGGGTACTGGCCATGGAGGGACGAGCGACGCTGGATGACTTGCGGCGCGGGACGCTCAACGAGGAGACCCGCGGGGCAGTGGGACTGGCGGCGCTCCGGCTCCGGGATCTGCCGCTGCGATTCGGCAAGCTGGCCGGCAATTTTGAGGAGGTCGAAAAGGCCATCGGTCCGCGTCAGCCGGACATCGATCTGCTGGTGGTCGACAATATCCACCAGGCCGTCGGCAGCGGGGCCAGTAGTGATGACATGCTGGCCGACGCCACCCGGAGGCTCAAGTCACTGGCCCTGGACCGGAAGATCGTGGTTCTGGGCATCGCCCATCTGCCCCATCACCGGGCCGATCGCGAAGACCCTCGTCCGGTACTCGATGACCTGGGCGGCGGCGGCGCCATCAAGCAGCACGCCGATGTCATTCTGGCCGTGTTCCGCGAGGAAATGTACCGACCGGGCTATGGCGTGGAGGGAGCCACCGAGCTAATCGTGGCCAAGAACCGGGGCGGACCGACGGGGTTTGTTGATCTGTACTTCCACCGGCGGTGGTTGAGGTTTGAGGATCTACTGGACCCCTAACAGGTTAGAGGTGACAGGTACCAGGTAAGAGGGCTTGATCCGCTTCGCCATCGCGGCGCGTCCATGCCCAGCCATGATACGCACCCCCTCTCACCTGTTACCTCTCACCCGTCACCTCTCACCTATCACCTAAACGTTGATCCCGCTGGCCGGCGCCGGTACGTGCGCCAGCAGCGCGTCGATGATCCGCTCTGGAGTGATCCCCTCGGCTTCCGCCGCATAATTGACCAGTACCCGGTGCCGCAGCACCGGTAGCAGGACCCGTCGAATGTCCTGCGGCGCCACCGCGTGCCTGCCGCTCAGCAGCGCATGCGCCTTGGCGCCAAGGACCAGCGCCTGACCGGCCCGTGGTCCCGCCCCCCAGCGGACATACTGCTTGATCAGCGCCGGTGCCTCCGGCGTCCCCGGTCGAGTGGCCCGGGTCAGGGCCGCGGCGTACCCGAGAATCGACTCGGCCGCTGGCATTTCACGGACCAGTCGCTGCAGCGCCACCGTTTCCGCCGCGCCCAGCACCGGTCGGAGCGCGGTGTCATCGACGGACGTGGTGGCCCGGAGGATGCCGAGTTCCTCGATCTCGCTGGGATAGTCGATCCGGATGTCGAACAGGAACCGGTCGAGCTGGGCCTCCGGCAGCGGATAGGTGCCTTCCTGCTCGATCGGATTCTGGGTGGCCAGCACAAAGAATGGTTCGGGCAGGGCCATCGTCTCGCCGGCGGCGGTAACCCGGTGCTCCTGCATGGCCTCGAGCAGTGCGGCCTGGGTGCGCGGTGGGGTTCGATTGATCTCATCGGCCAGGACAATATTGGCAAAGACTGGCCCCCGAACGAAGCGGAATCGGCGGGCGCCGGTGGCGCCATCCTCCTCCATTATCTCGGTTCCCGTGATGTCGCTCGGCACCAGGTCCGGGGTAAACTGGATCCGGCGGAACTCCAGCAGCATGGCCTCGGCGATCGATCGGATGAGCAGCGTCTTGGCCAGGCCGGGGACCCCGACCAGCAGCGCATGCCCGCCGGCCAGCATGGCCATGACGACCTCTTCCACCACCCGATCCTGCCCGACGATTCGCCTGGCCACTTCGGACCTGAGCCGAGTGGCCGATTCGAGCAGTCGGTTGCGATCGAGCGCGGCGGGGTCCGTCACCAGTTTCAGGTCAGCCATTCAGTCGGCACTCCTCGAGTCGGGCGCGTAGAGTTCGAATCGAAACTACGTGGGCGGTGCCCATGGTGTGAGGCCAGCTGTACGCGCCAGCGGGAAGTCCGGTTTCCGGTCCGGGAAGACAACAAAAGAGCGGATCAATCGCGATCCGCTCCACTGGCGTTCCGGAAGCTGGCCCGGGATCAGCGGTCAGGTTTCCTGGCAGGTGCCCGTTTGGGCGCAGCCGGTGCAAGCTTGTGCGCGGAGTCAGGCGCCCCGCCAGCCTTTGACGCCCCGGAATCAGGGCCACCCACCCTCACGGCACCATTGATTGACACCCGGGTACCGGCACCGGCCGGGTCGGGGCCGATCATGATCCAGAGCGGCTGACCGTTCTTGATCGCGAGGAGGGTCCTGCCCCCACCGGTCGCCGGCTGATCGCCGGCCAGAGTATACGACTGTCGCACCAGCAGCCCCCGGTACAGCACGACGATCGAATCGACCGGGTAGGGGGTCGTTAGCACGACTTGAATCGCGCTATCCACGCCGGTCCGGGAGACGAAATGGGGATCGGGCGGCAACGGCAGGTAGGGTAGCGCTTCCTGCAGCCGCGGACTGTGCGGCTTGGCGTCGGGTCGGCAGCCAGCGATGGCCGCCAGGCCGAGGATCAGAATCGTGCCGCGCCAGCCATTCAGATGTTTCATCATGGGGGGAGGAGACTAGTGGCGATTTCAAAGAGGGTCAACCCGCGGTCGCGTTGCCGCCCCGCTGGCCGGCAGCTATTCTTTAGCCCGAATCTCCGCCGGCAGCAGAGCCCGGCAGGGTCCAGAGAAGGAGGTGCCTGATGGCCGGCCACAGTAAATGGAAACAGATCAAGAACAAGAAGGCGGTCACCGACTCACGCCGGGCCGCCAACTGGACCAAGGTCATCCGCGAAATCACGGTGGCGGCCAAGCACGGCGGCGGAGATCCCGGCGGTAATCCTCGTCTGCGCACCGCCATCGACGCCGCCAAGGCCGTCAATATGCCGGGCGAAAATATCGAGCGGGCCATCAAGAAGGGCACCGGCGAACTCGAAGGGGTCATCTTCGAAGAGGTGGTCTACGAGGGCTACGGGCCGGGCGGGGCGGCGGTCATCATCGAAGCCACGACCGACAACCCCAACCGCACCGTGGCTGAAATCCGCCATGCCTTCAGCCGAAATGGCGGCAACCTCGGCGCCACCAATTCGGTGGCCTGGATGTTCGACCGCAAAGGCCAGATCTGGCTCGATGCCGAGCAGTACCCCGAAGACAGCACCCTCGAAGCGGCGCTCGATCTGGGTGCCGAGGATTTCAGCCGCGAGGGCGATCAGTATCTGATCTCGACCACCCCTCCGACCTACCACGCGGTGCAGGACGCGCTCAAGGGCCGGAAATTCACGGTGGCTTCTGCCGAGCTGGCCATGGTTCCCAAGAACACGGTGAAGGTTGAAGGCAAGCAGGCCGAGCAGATGCTCAAGCTGATGGAGGCGCTGGAGGAGCTGGACGACGTCTCCAAGGTTTTCTCCAACTTTGACATCGACGCCTCGGCCATGGCAGAGGCCTCGGCCTGAGCCGGGCCGGCCCAGGGTGAAAGTCCTCGGCATCGACCCCGGCACCGCCATCCTGGGTTACGGACTGGTAGAGGGCGGTCGCGGCACCGCTTCACGCCTGGTTGAATGCGGCGTGGTGCGTACCATGGCCCGGAGTCCGCTCGCCAGCCGGCTGCAGCTGATTCACCAGGAACTGGTCGCGCTGATCGAGCGGCTGGGGCCTGATGTCCTCGCGGTCGAAGGCATCTTTTACGGCAAGAATGTGCGTACCACCATTACCCTGGGTCATGCCCGCGGGGTCATCCTGCTGGCCGGGCAACAGGCTGGCATCCGGATCGCCGAATACGCCCCGAGGGTCGTGAAGAACACCGTGGTGGGCCGGGGCGGCGCCGTCAAGCCACAGGTGGGGTACATGGTGGCCCAGTTGCTCCGGCTGACCAGCGCGCCTCGTCCTGCTGATGCCGCCGATGCCGTGGCCATCGCGCTGACCCATATCCTGCGCGGCGGTGCGGCGGAACGAATCCGGGCGGTTCGATGATCGCGCTGATCACCGGTACCCTGGCCTCCCGCCGCGGCGATTCCCTCCTGATCCTGACTGACGGCGGCGTCGGCTACGCTGTCACCGCACCACTCGGCACCCTGGAGCGATTGCCGCCGGAGGGCAGCAGGGTCACCCTGCACACCGAGCTGGTGGTGCGGGAAGACGGCTGGTTCCTCTACGGCTTCGACCTGCCGGACGACCGGGCGGTGTTCGCGACGCTGCTGGGTGCCAGCGGCTTCGGGCCCAAACTGGCGCTGGCGCTGCTCTCGACGCTCGGTCCCGGCCGGACCGTGCGGAGTATTCGTAACAAGGACCTGACTCTGCTCAGCACCGTAAGCGGAATCGGCCGCAAAAAGGCCGAGCGGCTGGTGCTGGAACTGCGGGACAAATTTGAGGAACACCCCGAGCTGGGTGCGGAGCCGGCGGGAGCGGTCAGTATCTCCGCTCCGGCGGAAACTGCGGTGAAGGCGCTGGTGCGGCTGGGCTATTCGCAGGCCAGCGCCGAAGAGGCTGTCCGCGCGGCGCTGACCGGCGCGGAGTCAGAGGACACGGCGCTGCTGGTGCGCAAGGCGCTGGCAAGGCTGGGCAACACGGCGTAACGACGATTGATGGATTGAAGATCGTTGGATTGGGGGTCGCTCCTCCGGGTCATTGCTCGAGCGATGCCCACAAATTCTTCATTCCGACAATCCATCAATACCTCAAGGAGGTTGAGCAATGGCACTGATCGCGTCCGAGACCGCCGAGTGGATCTGTACCCGCTGCGGCGCCACCAACCGGATCCTGCTGGCCAGTGGTGCCACGACCGGGATTGACAGCTGTGTCACCTGTCATGCGAGGCACGAACTGAGGGAAGGCACTCGTCCGGTGCGGTGGGAGGCGAGGCTCAAGGACTGACGGATTGAATCATTGACGGAGTGGTGGGCTTCTCGGTCTCCGGATCCTCCATCGAGCCCTCCGATCCGACAATCCA
>JBEPVA010000153.1:0-9443 GCA_041691295.1 Gemmatimonadota bacterium | reverse complement strand
GAGGGGGGCAGGGGGGCAGGGGGGCAGGGGGGCAGGCGCTACAATCGACCGGTTCGGAATAGTTTCGGCGTTTCACGATGATAGCGACTACGCGTCGGGGCAAACCATCCGACTATCCGGCCCCCCGCTAATCAAGTTCAAACTGCTTCAAGCAGGTCCCTCGCTCGCTCCGCTCTCGGTCATTTCGCGAGGGACGGCGCCTGGGGGTGAGGTGCCGATGTTGTTTCCATCCGACCATCCGACTACTCAGTGCGCCAGCTTGTCCCGCCACGCCGCTTCCTGTTCCGGCTTGCCCCAGTCGTGATACAGCGACACCAGCCGCTGGATCATGTCATTGAGGTGGCCAGGGTAGACGTTCGGCACTGCTCGCAGTCCGGCTTCCCCCTGAAGGAGCAATGGCTCCGCCTCAGCGAACTCAGCCGCTCGACTCAGGCAGTAGCCAAGACTGCTGCGTAACCGCCAGGACAGCGAGTTGGTGGAATCAAGCGGTACCAGTGCCACGGCCTGCTCGGCGAGAGTCCGCCCCTCCTTCACCCGACCACTCGAGCAGAGATCGACGGCCAGCCATTGCTGGACCAGCATGATGGCAAAGTCGCCCGGGGGCCGGGTGGTGCTGATGATCTCGAAAGACTCACGCAGGTAGGGCACCGCGCCGGTGGTATCGCTCTGCAGTTCACGCATGTATGCCAGGTTCTGGAGCTGTTCAGCCGCCTGCGGGCTCCTCAGTCCGTACACGGCACGACGGATGGCGAGCCCGGCCACGCTGAGTGATTCGGCTTTGGCCAGGTTGCCCCGGCTCATCTCGACGAAGGCGAGCTTTTCGTATGCGTCTCCGGCGAGCCAGCTGCTGTCGCCATAGGCCTTCTGCTGCCTGACCAGCACGTCCCGGAGGATAGGCTCCGCCTCGTCCAGCCGGTTCTGCTTGGCCAGTGCCCAGCCGAGCTGCCCCATCGCGCCGGTTTCGTCGCGCTCATAGTGTCCCTTTCGCCAGACCACCAGAGATTCGCGGTAGTACTGCTCCGCCCGGGTCCAGTTCTGTGCCAGTTCGGCGCTGTACCCGAGGTCCTGCAGTGAGGACGCCACGGCCGGACTCGAGTCACTGAGGGCGGCGCGGCGCGCCAGGAGCGCCGCGGTAAACAGCGAATCCGCCGAGTCGAACCGCTGCTGGCGCTCCAGCAGCCGACCCAGCTCCGTCCGGACCAGCTGGACATCGGGATGCTGCTCACCCAGCAGCCGGATCCGCATCGCCAGCGCTTCCCGGAGCAGCGGCTCGGCCTCTTCATATCTGTGCTCATCCGCCTTGACCGAGCCGAGACGGGCAATCAGGTCGGCGACCGTCGGGTGCTCCTGGCCGAAGATCGTGTGGGCGATGGTCAGCCCTTCCTGGAAATTCTGTTCGGCCGCGGGAAAATTGGCGGCCGTGAGGTTGTTGTCGCCCAGGGCGATGGCGCCAGTGACCAGCTGCGGATGGTTGGTGCCGAAGGCCAGCCGCATCATTGCCATCGAGGACTTGAGCAGCGTGTCGGCCTCTGCGGTCCTCGAGAGGAAACTGAGAAACGCGCCGAGGGCCCGCTGGTGCGAGGCGACCACCGTGCCGGTCTTGCCATGCCGGCTGATGGCCAGGGCCAGCGCCTGCCGGTAGAGTCGCTCCGCGGCGGCATTGTCGCCGACCGAGTAGCGGATCCTGGCCAGGGACGAGAGATCCGCGGCGATGCGATCATCATTGGGCGCCAGCTGCCGACGCTCGATAGCCAGTGCCTCGGTGAGCCGCTTCTCCGCCAGCTGGTATTCGCCCACCTGGGTGGCCAGCTCGGCCCGGTCGGTGGCGCTCTGGGCCAGGTCGAGACTCGACGCTCCCAGCACTCGAGTGCGGATGGCATAGGCCGAGTCGAGCAGCGGGCGGGCCTGCTCGTAGCGGCCCAGCGAGAAATAGGTCCGGCCGATGGTGGCATTCACCGCCGCCTGCACCTCGGGCTGCCGCCGGCCGGAGGAATCACGCGCCGTGATCGCCGCCTGGTCGAGCAGTTCCCCCATCGTCAACTCCTGCCCTCGCGCCCGCGAGGGATCCGCCGAGCCCAGCATGTCCTGCAGGAATGCGTTGACCGCCTTGGCCTTGGCCACCTCGCGCCTGGCCTGTTCGGCGCTGGCGATGGCCTGCACCTTTTCGCGTTGCGCGTCGGCCCGGGCGGAGTCGGCGGCGAGCAGCGATGCGGCAGCTTCGGCGCGCCCTTGCTCCGCCATGGTGCCGGAGGTGACCGCTTCGGCGCGGCGGCTCTCGGCGAGTTTCTCGGCCTGGGTCGCTCGAACTGCTTGCCAGAGGCTGACCACCGTGCCGATCACCAGGATGATCATGGCCAGGGTAAGGCCACCGACCAGGGCTCGATTGCGCGCCGCGAATTTGCGGAGCTGGTACATCGCGCTGGCGGGCCGGGCCGAAATCGGTTCATGATTGAGGAACCGCCGGATGTCGCTGGCCAGTTCGTCAGCCGAGCTGTAGCGCCGGTTCTTTTCCTTTTCCAGCGCCTTGGAGACGATGGTTTCAACGTCGCCACGAAGATTGCGATCGACCGAACTCAGTGGCGCCGGATCGACCTGCAGGATGACCATTGCGGCCTCATGCAGCATGTGCCGCGAGATGTCGTACGGCAACCGTTCGGCCAGCAATTCATAGAGGATTACGCCGAGCGAGTAGACATCGCTCCGGGTATCGAGATCGAGCGGATCGGCGTTGACCTGCTCGGGACTCATGTACTGCAGGGTCCCGACCACCTGACCTACCGTGGTCTGGCGGGTGACCTTCAGTTCGGGATCGTTGAGGCGGGCGACGCCGAAATCGAGAATCTTGGGCTGCCCGGTGGCATCGACCAGGATGTTGGCCGGCTTGAGGTCGCGGTGGATTACCCCCTGCTGATGGGCGTAGTGGACCGCCTCACAGATCCGGATGAACAGGCCGAGCCGCTGGGAAACGGTGAGCTTGTGGAGCCGGGCGTAGGTATCGAGGTCGTCGCCCTTGACCAGCTCCATGGCAAAGAACGGTTGCGGCCCATGCGGCCCTTCGGCCGTGCCCGCTTCGTAGATTCTGGCAATGCCGGGATGCTCGAGGCGCCCGAGCACATCCGACTCCCGGTTGAACCGCTTGACCAGATCCGGCGAGACCAGCTCCGGGCGAATGACCTTGAGCGCCACTTTCCGGAGCGGATTGTCCTGTTCAGCTTCGTAGACAGCGCCCATGCCGCCCACACCCAGGATGCCGAGGATGCGATACGCACCAATGGAGGCCGGCAGGGTGGGGCGCCAGGCAGGTTCCTCTGGCGGAATGGCCGAGCGATCGGGGGGGACGGTGGTCATGGAGCTCCGGGCGGACGGGCGGACAGGCGGACAGGTGGACCGTCCGACAGTCGGACGGAACTAAGATACCTCAGAATGGAACGGTGGCGAGAAGGGTGGACCGGCGGCGATCGAGCGCCCATGGGGAGCCCGCTATTAAGCGACCCCGGCGCGCGGAAGTGGCGGACAGGCGGACCGAAACTACAAAGGCATCTCATTCCGGGTTGCTCCCCGATGAGGTGTGTCGCTCCCTTGGCCTCCCACGTCACTGTGACGATTCGCGATAGCCAGAACCGCAGCATTCGCTGAACGCCGAAGACCGACCGGGAGAGCCCTTGGAGCGATGGCTGCGAGCGGGTAGTGCGATCTTTGTCGCTGGCATTGGAGCGATGGGCGTTCTGATGCTGGTGCGGCTCGACGCTCCGCCGGTGCTGCTGCCGCTGCCGGAATCACTGCCGGGGCGAGTGGTCATCGCGGGATTGTCGGGCGCGTGGCTGATCGTCTCTGCCGTGACAATTCTGGCCGACCGCCGGGCCCGCACCGGCGCCCTGGCAATCGCCGGGCTCCTGTCCATTGGCGCGCTGCTGCACCTGCGGCCGGTGCTGATGAACCCGGGAACTCCCGCATGGGCCGTGGCCTTCGAGACCGTGGTCCTGGCCTCAGCGGCGTGGACCCTTGCCGGGATGCTGGGGCCAACCGCCGAGTGGCTGCGGGTGGCCGCGCGGTTCGGATTCGGCGTGTCGCTGATCGCCTTTGGACTGTTCCACTTCCTGTACCATCAGTATATCGATAACGCCGTCCCCGACTGGATTCCCGGTCACACGTTCTGGACCTACGGCATCGGCATCGCGCTGATGGCCGCGGGACTCGCGGTGCTGACCAGGATCCAGGGCCGGCTGGCGGCAACCCTGCTTGCGATCATGTTCGGCTCGTGGGTATTCATCGTGCATGCGCCGAGGGTGGCGGCCAGCCCGGCCAATGCCGACGAGTGGAGCAGCCTCATCATTGCGCTGGCGTGCTGCGGCGGGTCGTGGATTCTCCGGGAGAGTCTGGCGCGCAGTGGCCCGAGCGTCGGTGATCAGGGCGCCTGATTCCCTATTGGACCGTCCAGCCGGCTCCGGGTCGAAGCTTGACGCTCCGCGGCCGAGTCTCTACTTGGCGACACAAAGGATGGACATAGCTGGAGGCGGACATGGCTGATGTGCCAAGAATCCTGGGTGCAATGCTCATCACCGGTCTGACCTTTGCCGTGGGAGTCGGGGCGGTCGCGTCCCTGGCCGGGATTGTCGCGGTGCTGATTGGACAGGCGGTGTTGGCCGATTTCGCTATGGTGGGCAAAATATCGGTGGTGGCATTTCTGGTCGGAATCGCCTTTGGCGGTCTCCTGGCATTGACCGCGCGCAGCCGTCGTCTGGCGGAGTTCTCGATTGCCCGGTTTGCCGCGCTCGGTGGCGGAGCTGGGCTGTTGTATTTCCTGCTTATCGCTCCCACTGCGTACCGGCACTGGACCATTGCCAACGCCATCGGCAACCTGGCGACCCTGATCTTCCTCGGCGGCGGATCGGCGGCGGCAGTGCTCGCGCTGGCCCGGCGGGGCAGGCCCGAGCTCAAGTCCGGCAAAGACGCTCGCCTGATTGACGAGGGATGAGCCGGCTCGCCGACCAGCGGCGACCTTCCGGGGCGTTCCCCAATACCACACACCGGTGACCGGCTCGATCCCATGCCTCTGATTCAGGTCTCGTCCTCCGCCGAGGTCGCGGCGCCTCTATCGGTCGTTTACGGACTGATTGCCGACTATCGTGTGGGCCATCCGAGCATATTGCCGCCGAAATACTTCCAGCATCTTCGGGTCGAGGAAGGTGGCGTCGGGGCCGGAACTCGCATCAGCTTCGAAATGCGACTGGGAAAGCTGTGGCGGCTTCAGGCATATGTCACGGAACCCGAGCCTGGCCGGCAGTTGTGCGAGCACTATCCTGACTCGGGCATGGTCACGACGTTCACGGTGGATCCGGCAAACGCCGGCCGGCACTCGCTCGTGACCATCGCAACCAGCTATACGAAAGCAGGGCTGTCGGGGTGGTTCGAGCACTGGCTCATGCCTCGGTACCTCCGGCCGGTCTTTGCCGCGGAGTTGCAGCAGCTGGACATGATCGCGAGGGCGCGGATGGCGGAGCAGGTGCCCGGCTGAGCCCGGGCTCGTTCCGCCGTGTCTGCCCGATCATGCGATGGTCAGTCTCACCGAGGATTTTGCAGGCACCGGTTCTGGTTTCGGCGCCTTCGGCTGGTCCTGGTCCTGTCCGCAATCCTGGGCCGGCCCGCCGGCGGTCAGGCCCCGTCACCCGCCAGCCTCGCTGCCGACTCAAGCAGCCCGGCCGCGGTGCGAGCGTATTTCGCCGCCTACAATGTCCATGACATCGAGGCCACGGTCGGGCTGCTTACCCCTGACTTGTCTGGTTGAGCGCCCAGGGGGATTCCGTTGTGGAGGAGGCCCGGGGGCTCGACGCGATCCGAACCGGACTGGTGAACTACTTCAAACGGGTCCCCACCGGGGGGTCTGACATCGAAGGTCTACCAAGTCAAGGACCGACGACTGAAGTCGGTCTGCTACTGTCCGGTGGTTCACGAGTAGCAGAGTCCCGGCGCAGGAGTTCTGCGCCTCGGCCTGCGCCAATTCACCGGTTGACCAAACCAGATCGATCCGGGGTCTGGCAATGCGCGGTGAGTTCCCGGGCGCGGTACCGGACACTCTGGTCCGCCATATCGACCGGCCGTTGCCCACTACCTGAGCAGACCCGGATTTACCCGAGATCGGGGCGGGGAAGCGCTTGGGCTGGCCTGGGCGCTTGAAGCGGAGGGGCACTCCTGAATTCCCTGACAGGCCAGTCTACGGTAACTTTGCCTCGGCTGGACCGCCGTCTACCTCATCATCTGGAGCCCTCCGCATGCGTGTCTCATCGCTTCTTGCGCTCGCCTTGCTGGCCGCGGCCTGCCGTCCCCCGGCCGGCGCACCGGCGTCTGCTGCCCTGGCCCCCCTTTCGGCTGCGGCGCTCGATTCCGTCAAGGCCGTCGATGCAGCCTTTTCGGCCGGGATGAACGCGAAGGACACTGCGGCCGTATTTGCGGTCTACGCTCCCGATGCCAAGCTGATGCCGCCCGACTCTCCAGCCCTCGACGAGGCAGCCGCTCATGCGCTGGTGGTCCAGTTCATCGGCGCGGGAGCCAGTGAGTTCGCCCTTTCGCCCGCGATCGCCTATGGAACCGGTGACCTGGCCTATCTGGTCGGCACCGCGACGTACAAGATGGGGGGCGGGTCGGAGTCGCTGAAATACGCCGAGGTGCTGCGGCGGGGTGCTGATGGCAAGTGGCGCTACGTGGTGGACATGTTCAGCAACATCGCGCCACCAGCCATGGCCACGGCACCGGCCAAACCGAAGTAGATACCGCCCTACGACGAGGCCCGGTGACCACGGGTTGTCGGTTGCGCTGACCGATGAAGGCGGGTCGCCGCCCGTCCGCTCTGGCTGCAGCTTGTCCGCAGACGTGACCAATCGGATATCTCCGGCAATCGGATGACTCGGACTGGTACCTATTATCTCCATATGAGCCCAAAGCCAGCCCCAACTCGTGCAATACTGCGTCGGATCGAACAGATTCTGCTTTGATACTGGGATCCGATCGGAGTGGCCGGCATCTCTGATGCACGGCGTGAGTATGAGCCCTACGTCTCGGGCGTCTACAGCCTCCTTGCCGCAGGCGCATCGGCCCGGAAGCTGGCCGAGCATTTCTTTGCCATTGAAAAGCGGCCGCTTGGAATGAAGGACTCCAACTCGAAATCATTGATACCGTTGGCGGAACGATGGCTGCGGCTGAATGTTGAGTCCACCGCCAAGGGCGGAAGCGCGCAGCGCCTGGGCCGGCTCGAACAGCATGCATGGTCGTTGGCTTCCGGTTTTCTCGCTGCATCAGGATCGTCAAAGTCACGTGACAACCTCCACACCTACCTCCACGATCACCTCGCCGGCGCCCGCTCCGCTCTGGAGGTTCTCGCGCATCTCCGTGACTCGGCTGGAGACGGTCCCCTCCGCGCCATTGCCGCTGAACTCCACGCTGAGGTGGCCGGTGATCGCGATCTCCTGACCAGCCTGGCGCAGGAAATTGGTGGTGGATCGAATCCACTGAAGGAGGCGGGCGCCTGGCTGGCGGAAAACGTGGCTCGCCTCAAGCTGGGCTCCATGGGTGGAGCGCCAGCAGGATTGCCCGCCTTGGAGGCGGTTGAGTTTCTCTGTCTTGGAATTCTGGCCAAGGTGGCACTGTGGGATGCGTTGGCGGCCGCCAGTGCCGTTGAGCCCAGCCTTCGACTCAGGCCGTACGCCGTATTGCGCGGTTCGGCACAGCAGCAGCACGACCGACTGGAAGTGCATCGGGTCCGGCTCGCGGCCAGCGTGCTCACCTGACTTGTGCGCTGCTGCCAATGGCAGCAGCTTCGTGACGGCCTGTTAGAACTTCGTTTGTCACCCTGGTCGACAGCCCTGACACCGGACATCCGATGCCGCTGGGTCCCGATGCATTGTCTCCCGAGACATCCACCTTCTGGCTGCACATCGGCACGGCGTTGCTGGTCGGTGGCGCCATCGGTCTCGAGCGCCAGATTCGTGGCAAGGTGGCGGGGGTCCGCACCAGTATTCTGATCTGCCTGGGGACCGAAATCTTCGTGGCACTGGGCGCCTCGTTCCCCGCCCACGAGGCTGACCCCACCCGGGTCGTGGGCCAGGTTGTGACCGGTATCGGTTTTCTCGGCGCCGGGGTGATCCTGAGCCGAGAGGGTCGACTGGTCGGCGTGACCACGGCCGCGCTGATCTGGATGCTGGCTGCCCTGGGAGCGATGATCGGACTGGGCTACCTGGTCGCGGCGCTGGTCATTACGCTCGTCACCCTGCTGGTCCTCAATGGTGTGGAGAAGCTCGATCGATTGGGCAAACGGGTTGGGAAAAGCCGTGGGTCCGGTACCTACATGCCGCCCGGCGAAGAATGAGGTCATGGAATTGATCGAAGCCATGGGGCCTCTGGCTCGAAGGGCACCTCCTCCCGAGTGAGCGTGACGAGCGAGGGATCGTTTCAGGAATGGGGTAGCCCGGCCTCGGCCAGTGGCGCAGCCACCGGGACCTCATACGCGCCCGTGGCCTCCATCACAATCAAGGTGACCGGCTGGGCCTGACTCGGGGCCACTAATGCAACGAGTCCCGCCGCATCGGCGGCGAACTCTTCGTGCACCCCGACCGGCTGACTGGCGAGCACGACCGAGTCCTTCGCCACATCGAGACCGAGATACCTATCCCCTCCGCGGTGACGGTCGGGATGGCCCGGCCTGGTGGGTACGGAGTGGGCTCCGGGCAACTGTTCGGGCTCGGCGGACCTGGAATGGGAGGGCCCTCGCTCTCCCGCGGGCTTGGACCCAAGGGGTGGACGGGCTCCTCTCACTCCAATCTTACTGCGCGGGGAAGACGCAAGGGGTGACTTATGCCTCGGTCCACTGGCCATTCGTGGCCGGAACTCAAGCGATCGGGCCCTCTCACCTCTCAACTGTTACCTCACACCCGTCAAAGTCTTGCTGCCCCGGCCTTCCCACGGCACCTTGGGGCTGCGGCTCCCACGATGCAGCCAAACTGCCGCTTGTTTCAGGCTCCCGGACACTCACTCTCACTTCAGGAATGAATCATGCCGACCTATCTATGGCAGGCCTCGTACACCGCCGAAGGCACCAAGGGATTGTTGAAGGACGGCGGCACCAAGCGCCGCGCTGCGGTGCAGCAGATGGTCGAAAAGGCGGGCGGCAAGCTGCACTCGTTCTTCTTTGCCCTCGGCGAGGCCGATGTCTGCGGTATCGCCGAGTTTCCCGATGGTGCCTCGGCGTTGGGAATGAGCCTGGCGATCAATGCCAGCGGTGCGGTGCAGTTCCGCACCACCCTGCTGGTCACCCCGGAGGAGATGGATGCCGCGGTCAAGCAGTCGTTCAAGTACACCCCACCAGGTGCCTGAGGCCGGCGGCGACGATAGTCGCCGCAGCTGAGGACCGCATTGCCCACGGGGTAAGCGGCAGGACATTTCCCCGGCACTTT
>JBEPVA010000152.1:0-9487 GCA_041691295.1 Gemmatimonadota bacterium | reverse complement strand
CTCGTGACCCACGGCTGCGAGCCGTGGCTCGGCCATCGCCGCTACGCGGCTCGAACGTTTGGAGATTTGACGCCCCGGGCCCATGGCTTCCGGCTCATGGCGGTTTCTCCAGTGGTGCCGGCCGCCGTACATCGCTGTGAGCGAGATCGTGCCGAGCCGCGGCCACCCGCGGCGGAAATGGCGCGATGGGTGGTGGAGCGGCGGCCAGGCTAACCGTGGTGTGCCATGCCGAGGTGAATGGCAGTCAGGCCTACGGTATCAACCAGCCCATGTGCGATGATCAGCGGCCAGAGGTTTCGGCCGTCAGCGGCGTAGACGCCGGCCGCGACCAGGCCGATTGCAAAGGCGTCCAGGACGCCTGTCGGACCGAGATACAGATGGACCAGGCCGAACAGCACTGCTTGACCCAGGCCACCGAAGACTGGGGCGAGTGAACTCTCCCCGAAGAGTTGTGTCAGCCGCGCATTGAGAAATCCCCGGTAGAGCAACTCTTCGCCAAAGGCGGCGGTTCCCCAGCCGAGGGGCAGGAGCAGGATCCAGTATTGAATCGGATCGCCCTGGAGGTCGCCGAGCCGCTCCAGGGATTGCGGAGGGAACCGTAGTGCGACGGTAATGGGTTCCAGCAGCACGGGGAGCAGGAGGAGGAGCACGGCGAATGTCCCAATCCCCCAGGCAATTGCAGAGCCGAGTCGTTGGGGTCGGCAGAAGCCGAGTGCCGCCCAGCTCTCGTGGCGGCGGCGCAGCAGCAGGGTGGCGAGGAGAACGGCTGCCACCACGGCCACCGCGCCCGGATGGAAGGTCAGGCCCGCCATGGGGGCGAGGACAGGTACCCCGAATTGAACGGCGAGGACGGCGGCTACGTCCAGAGCGGCGCCGAGTTGCTTGGAGCGGATGGGGCCAACCGGGAGAGAGGTGGTTGGACGAGGAGAGAGCACTTGGCGGGACTACGGCCCAAGGCGGAGGGGAGTTTCCGGGCACCTCATCCCGAGCACAGCGAAGGATCGGGTCAGGAATGAGGTCTGTCGCGCCTCGCGCAGCAGGGCGGATTGATCGTCGGACTGGCACGCTGGCCCTTCCCCATCCCACTTCCTCGCGGCGGAGGCGTCAACTGCGGCGCCTGGGGGCTGCTCGGTCGCCACGTGGTGGGGAGAGTGACTCGCCGGTCTGACATCTCATCCCGAGCGCAGCGAGGGATCGCTCAAGGCATCGGGCTTGTCACGCCTCGCGAAGCGGGGCGGCTGGTCTCTAGCCACGAAGTGATGCTGCTCGCTTGGCGCGCTGGCCCCTCCCCGGCCCTCCCCACCATGTGGGGAGGGTGACTCGCCGGTCGGGCAATATCCCGTGGCTCTTAGCGATAGATGCCGAGTCGCGGCTGTAGCCGCGGACCAAACGAGGCGGCAGGTGATCACGCCTCAGCCCGGCGGCCGCCGCTCCCTGGCGCTGATCCACTTCCAGGTGACGATGAGGGCCAACAGAAACGAACCGAGAAACGCCACGCCCCAGAGGACGTTGTGAGTCTCCCGGGCGCACCAGTAGAAGATGATGACCCCAATCCAAAGCAGAACGACTTTTCCTGTGTGCCAATTACCAACGGCCATGAGGTCCTCGCGGTCTGGGGTGCTTGGTTCTCGCCTGCCCTGGTTGTCTGCCGCGGAAAATCGCGCTGGCCGGCGCACTCTGGTGACCCACGGCTGAGAGCCGTGGCTCGGCCATCGCCGCTGCGCGGCTCGAATGCCTGTGGGAAACGTCGCGCCGTTGGAATGTCGCGGTGTCCTCACGGGCGGGCGAGGGATTGCATCGATTTCGCGGGCGTCTCGGTTGGCGCTCTTGCCCTCTCCCCGCCCCACTTCCTCGCGGCGGAGGCGTCATACTGCGGCGCCTGAGGGCCGCTCGGTCGCCACGTTGTGGGGAGGGTGACTCGCCGGTCAGGATTTGGATGCCAACCGATTCAGCGAGGTGGAGGTCGCCATGCGTCACTTCAGTGTTCGCCAGACGCCAGTACTTCGACTCTTCGTCGCTCGGTACAGCCTTACCTGAGATCAATCCGCCAGATCTGTTTGCTCGAGTCGATCGGCGAGGGTACCTAATGGATCACTAGCTCCTCCTCGGCCGTTCGGCCAATGGTATCCCCCTCCGGAATTGCCTTGCCGCTCTCAACCATGTAGTCCAGGAAGCGAAAGAGTGTGGACAATGCATCGTTGCCGGCTCTGGCGGGCGCGACCAGAAGCAGATCCGGAAGATGGAGCTGCTCCATGCCGAGGCTGAGGAGTTCCAGGTGCCCATCCGATTGCTTGGCGAGACTAACGCCAGTCCAGAGGTAGAGACGCGAAGCGACATCGGGCTCCTTCGCGATTGATTGAAAGAATTTGGGATCGTGCGTGGCCTTTGCGCCACCCCAGTAAACCCCAACTGCATCCGACGCCTGCGCCACCGCAGCCAGAAGCGATGTAAACGCCGACAGTGCGGCGGTCGCGGGAATGGAGTCGCCGCTCGTGAGGCTTACAATGAGATGCGCGTGGTGTGAAGGCAGAACCCAGCCGGTGCTGAACGAGGAAATGCTGAAACGCGCGGCCGCATCGGCCTCCTGATCGGGAACCGGTGAGGGGACAAAGGCGACGAAAACACGCCCCCCGGGCTGGAGCTCGAACTCAAGAATGCCCTTCGATCCCGAATCTGCCGATTTCGTTAGATGCAGGGCTTCGCCCTTGGCCGCGAAACTTGCGAAGGCGGAGACGATCCTTGGCGCAGCAGGCAGCTTGGGCGTATCGAGCAATACGAATGCGAGGTGCACTGAAACCCGATTGGAGCTGGTCTGCGCCCGCAGCTGCTGGGGCGACATCCCAAGCAGTGCCAAAGCGGAGAGAGGGTTGACGATCAGTCGATTCGTTTTTGACACAAGCCCGACCTAATTCCCCACCTTCTCACAAAACCCACCGAACACCTCGATATACCGATCCACATCCGCATCGGTATGCTGCACTGACAGGGTCCACTGTTCCTCATCCCCGGGGGTCATGAAGATCCCACGATTCAGGAGCCAGGGATACGACGCGGCGAACAGCTCGGGCAGGGTGTCGAGAAAATCCCGGTAATTGGTCATCGGGGTCTTCCGGTATGACACGCAACCTTTAGCGCCGAGGTCGATGGTATGGGCGGGGAGGCCGGCCTTGTCGATTGCCTGCTGGCAGCCGGTGGCCAGCCTGGCGCCCAGTCTGGCCAGGTGCTTGTACCCGGCCGGATTGAGGATTTCCCGCAGCATGACCAACCCGACATGGGCCACCAGCGGATTTCCATTGTAGGTGCCCATCTGGCTGACGCCCTTGCCAATCAACTGCATCAGATCGGCTCGGCCGCCAAAGGCGGCCGCGGGCAGTCCGGCGGCCATGGCCTTGGCGAGGCACACCAGATCCGCCTTTACCCCAAACCGCTCGGTGGCGCCGCCCGGGGCAATCGTAAAACCGGTCTTCACCTCATCATAGATCAGGATCACCCCGTACTGGTCGCACAGTGCACGGGCCCGCTTGAGATACGCGACGTCGGGCAGCACGATGCCGATATTCATCATGACCGGTTCCATGATCAGGCACGCGATCTCGTTTCCCCGCTCCTTGAATATTTTTTCCAGCACTTCGGCGTCGTTGAACGGCGTCACCGCAATGTTCCTGGCGGCGTCCTTGGTCATTCCCCTGGATACCGGGGCGCTGGCCGGCCGGTCACGTCCCCCCATCAGGTCCGCATTGGGCACGATCGAGAACATCACGGCGTCATGATGCCCGTGATACGACCCCTCGATCTTGCAGATCACATCCCGGCCGGTGGCGGCGCGCGCCACCCGGATGGCATCCATGGTGGCCTCGGTCCCGGAATTGGCAAACCGGATCATTTCGAGCCCGAACCGTTTGCAGATCTCCTCGCCCCAGGCCACGCCCTCTTCAGTGGTCACCGCGAAGTGGGTCCCCCGGCCGGCGGCCTCGTGAATGGCCTCGACGATCCGGGGATGGGCGTGGCCCACGACCATGGCGCCGAATCCGCCATGAAAATCGAGATATTCGTGGCCATCCTGATCCCAGACATGGCTGCCTTTGCCATGCGAGATATAGATGGGGTAGGGGTCCCCCTTCTGGAACGACGAGACAACGCCGAGTGGCAGGATCTTCGAGGCGCGATCGAACAAGCGGGCCGAGCCCTGGGTGCGGCTGAGCATCCGGTTGGTCTCGTCCTGCTGGATCTGGCGGGCTCGGGCAAGGAGGGACTGGTGGGCAGAGCTGCGCGGTTCGGCAGCGGCCGTGGTCGGGTGGGACATACTCTATCGCCGGGAAAGAGAGGCCTGCGGAAGTACCGTGCAGGTTGGCCTCGGGGGGTCCGGTTGTCAATCACCCCTTTTAGTGCCAGATTGACGAGTCACCTTCCCGGCCACCACCACACAGGCAATATCCGGCTCCGCCAACCCGTCGGCGGTGCCCTCCGTTAGCAGAGGCCCATGAGCTCAGCCAGCCCGGCCGGGATGGAACCGGTCATCATCCTCGACCATGTGGTCAAGCGGTTCGGGGATTACGTCGCCGTGGCGGACGCCAACTTTTCCATCGGGCGCGGCGAGTTCTTCTCGATGCTCGGGCCCTCAGGCTGCGGCAAGACCACGACCCTCCGGATGATCGCCGGATTCGAGCAGCCCACTTCGGGCCGGCTGCTGCTCGAGGGCATCGATGTGTCCCATGTCCCGCCCTACCAGCGCAACGTCAACACCGTGTTCCAGCACTACGCGCTCTTTCCGCACATGAGCGTGTACGACAACATCGCCTTCGGGCCCCGGAGCAAGAAGGCGGCGCCGGCCGATATCGACCGCCGAGTGTCCGAGATCATCGAGGTGGTGAGGTTGGGGCAGTATGCCCAGCGGAAGCCGGCCCAGCTTTCAGGCGGCCAGCAGCAGCGCGTGGCCCTGGCCCGCGCCCTGGTCAACCATCCCAGTGCCCTCCTTCTCGACGAGCCGCTCGGCGCCCTCGATCTCAAGCTGCGCCAGGCCATGCAGGTCGAACTCAAGCGGATTCAGCGCGAGGTCGGAATCACCTTCATCTATGTGACCCACGACCAGGAAGAAGCGCTGACGATGTCGGACCGCATCGCGGTCATGAACGAAGGACGGGTCGAGCAGATTGCGCCGCCGGAAGAGATCTACCATGCCCCGGCCACCGTCTTCGTGGCCAACTTCATCGGCGTGGCCAATCTCATTCCGGCCAAGGTCAATGCTGTCAAGAACGGCCAGGCGGAGGTCACGGTGGCCGGCTCGCAGCCGTTCCAGGTACCGGTGGGCAGCTGGGAAGGGCAGTCGGGCAACACCGCGACGGTGACCGTGCGGCCTGAACGGATCCGGCTGGAAGCCACTCCCACGGGGCCCAACCCCTCGGTGCCGGCCACCGTGATGCACGTGATTTTCCAGGGACCGGTCACCCGGTGCCTGCTCAAGACGGCCGATGGTACCGAGATCGTGGCGCACATCGGCCATGGCGACAATACCGTCCCCACCCTGGCACCCGGGCAGACCACCCACGTGTGCTGGGATGCGGACGCCGGCCGGCTGCTGCCGCCCGGGAAGAGCTGACCGACGGGGCTCGCCCCCACCTACACCCACTACCCAACCGGAGAGCGGCTATGGCGCAGAATGATGGGAACGCGATCGATCCCAGGATCTTCGAGATGCTTGGGGGGCAGATGGGGCGCCGGCAATTCCTTAACCAGACCGCCATGGCCGCCATGGGCGCCAGCCTGCTGGCCGCCTGCGGCGGCAAGGACGCCGCCAAGGGTGCCGCCAAGCCCGCGGCGGACAGCGCCAGCATGGCCGCCAATGCCGGCAGCGCCACCAAGGAAGTCCGAATCAGCAACTGGCCGCTGTACATCGACACTGCCACGGCCGGCGAATTCCAGACGGCCACCGGTATCAAGGCCACCTATACCGAGGATGTCAACGACAACAACGAGTTCTATGCCAAGATCTCCGAGCCGCTCAAGCGGGGCCAGAGCATCGACCGGGACATCATCGTCCTGACCGACTGGATGGCCGGCCGGCTGATCAGCCTGGGCTATGCCGCGCCGCTCAACGACGCGCTGTTCCCCAACAAGGTCAACCTGGTCGACGGGGTGAAAAACGTCAGCTGGGATCCTGGCCGGAAGTACACGGTGCCGTGGCTGTCCGGCATGACCGGTATCGGCTACAACCCCAAGAAGACCGGCCGCGAGATCACCAGCATCAACGACATCTTCGACCCCAAGTTCAAGGGCAAGGTGACGATGCTGACCGAGATGCGGGACACCCTCGGCCTCGTCATGCTCGGCCTGGGCAAGGATCCGGTCAACTGCACCCTGGATGATGCCAAGGCGGCCGCGGCCAAGATCAAGAAGGCCCGGACCGACGGCCAGGTCCGCAAGTTCACCGGCAACGACTACGCGGCGGATCTCGCCGCGGGGAATATCTCGATCGCCATCGCATGGTCGGGCGACATCCAGGGCCTGGCGGCGGACAACCCGGACCTCAAGTGGATCGCGCCGAAGGAAGGTGCGATGCTCTACTCCGACAACATGATCATTCCCAGGACGTCGGACCGGCAGGACCTGGCCATGGCCTGGATCAACTACTGCTACGACCCGGCCCATTCGGCCCAGATCGTGGCGGCGGCGCCGTACCTGTCGGACGTCAAAGGCGCCGGCGAGGCGCTGGCCAAGATCAAGCCCGACCTGGCCAAAAGCTCGCTGGTCAACCCGCCCGACGAACTCCGGGCCCGGCTGCACGTGTTCCGCGGGCTCAGCGACGACGAGGACAAGGCGTTCAACCAGGTGTTTCAGGACGCGATCGGCGCCTGATCAATGGCCGGCACCGCGGCAGGTGGGTCCCGTCGCAGTCCCTATGCACCGTACCTGCTGGTGGCGCCGGGACTCATCTGGCTGATTTTCTTCTTCGTCATTCCGATCGGCACCCTCGGCAAGACTTCGGTCTCGGCCGAGGGGCTGCCCTGGTATGATGGCTTTGCCCGCGCCTTTTCGGTCTACGGCGCCCACTTTTTCCGGTCATTCCGATATGCCCTGAGCGCGACGGTGCTGGCCATCGCGCTGGGCTATCCCTTGGCGTATGTCATTGCCTTCCGCTCGGGCAAGCTCAAGAACTTCCTGCTGGGCCTCGTCATCCTGCCGTTCTTCACCACCTTCCTCG
Source organism: Gemmatimonadota bacterium (assembly GCA_041691295.1). GTDB lineage: Bacteria > Gemmatimonadota > Gemmatimonadetes > Gemmatimonadales > GWC2-71-9 > DATEHG01. The sequence goes on along the minus strand of JBEPVA010000152.1, from coordinate 2,289 downwards.
TCCGGACCTTTGCCTGGAAGACGATCCTCAACGATGGCGGCCCCGCGGTCTGGATTCTGACTCACCTGCATCTGCTGCCCGAGGATGGCCGGCTGCTGAACACCACCATCGCGGTGATCGGCGGGCTGACCTACAATTTCCTGCCGTTCATGATCCTGCCGATCTACGTCAGCCTCGAAAAGATCGACCGGCGGCTGACCGAGGCGGCCCAGGATCTGTACTGCAACTCGTGGACGGCCTTTCTCAAGGTCGTGCTGCCGCTGTCGCTGCCGGGGGTCTTTGCCGGCAGCCTGCTGACCTTCATTCCGGCGACCGGTGATTTCATCAACGCCGAGCTGCTGGGCAGCCCCAATCAGCAGATGATCGGTACCGTGATCCAGAACCAGTTCCTGCAGGTCCGGGACTATCCGCTGGCGGCGTCGCTGTCGTTCGTGCTGATGGCGGTGATCACGCTGGGCGTCCTGGCCTATGCCAAGGTGCTGGGCACCGAGGAGCTGGCCTGATGGCAAAGGCGGGGGAGGCTCCGCGGGGGCGGATTGCGGCGGCGGGCCGGGCGGTCGGGCAGCGGGCGCTCGATATCTACGGCCTCATGGTGCTGCTGTACCTGTTCCTGCCGATCTTCGTCATCATCATGTACAGCTTCAACAAGCCCGAGGGAAAGTACAACTTTGTCTGGAAGGCATTCTCATTCGACGCGTGGCTCGACCCGTTCAAGTATCCGGCGCTGGTCGAGGCCATGAAGCTGAGTCTCAAGGTGGCCAGCATCTCAACGCTGGTCGCGACGATATTCGGCAGCCTGATCGCGCTGGCGCTGTGCCGCTACACCTTCAAGGGCAGCGCCCTGGTCAGCCTGCTGCTGGTGCTGCCGCTGACCACGCCCGAAATCGTGCTGGGCTCGTCGCTGCTGTCGCTGTTCCTCAATGTGAATGCCACGATGGGGTTTGCCACCATCGTCATCGCCCACATCATGTTCTCGGTGAGTTATGTGGCGCTGACCGTCCGGGCCCGGATCCGGGGGTTCGACTGGACGCTGGAGGAGGCCGCCATGGACCTGGGGGCCACCCCGGTGCGGGTGGTCTTGAAGGTGACGCTGCCGCTGATCGCGCCCGGGATCGTGGCCGCCGCCATGCTGTCGTTCGCGCTGTCGCTCGATGACTTCATCATCACCCTGTTCAACAGCGGCAGCCGGGTGACCTATCCCCTCTATGTCTATGGCGCCCAGCGGGCGGCCTACCCACCCCAGATCAATGTGGTGGCCACCGCGATTCTGGTCAGCAGCCTGATCCTGCTGGGAGCGAGCGTGTTGTGGCAGCAGCGGGCGGCGAGGCTGAGGGGGGAGACAATTTAGAGACGAGAGACGAGAGACCAGAGACGAGAAATGAGAGACGAGAGGCCACGGCCTCTTGCTTTCTGTGGTACAACGTGGGGTGGACGGGAGTCGAGAGGCCTCGACCGCCCGGCAGTCCCTGGGCGCCTTCCCCTTGTCCGCGGCTGATAGCCGCGGCTCGGCACGATATCGCTGAAGCGATGCAGACCTCCTTCCTCCCTCCTCCTCCCCCATATTCGCCAGAAATCACCCCAAACAGGACCCGAATGATGCCTAAATGATCGCTACATGATGGGGTCGAGTTATGATCGGCCAGTCCGCTCGACTATCCCTGCCACAACCACGTCCTGCTCTCAAAGGACGCAGCGACTGCTGGCACCGCCTCGATCGATATCCCGTTGGCCAACGGGAGCAATGCCGCCAACTACTTCGTCAAGGGGGTGAGTGGCAGCATGGCGAGGGTCAACGTCACGGTCAGTGCCCCGGGCTACGTCTCGATCACCGTGCCGGATAGCGTGGCCCAGCCGGCGGTCGCGGTCACCGGGCCGCCCGCCGCTGTCTCGGCTGGCGCCGCCAATCTCCCCTTCCAGGTCCAGGTCGGCATCGCGAACGCGGCCCATACGGCGCTGGCCAATGAGCAGCAGGTTCGGTCCGATCTGCCAGGCCTGACCACCACTCTCACCAACAACGCATCGACCGTAGCTGAGCTTGTTACCACTGCTGCCGCCGGACAGAGCGTCACGGTGCCGATCGCGATCGGGCAGACCCGTTCGCCGACGACCGTGGCGCTGGGCGGCGTGGCATTCGATCCCCTGGCACAAGGAAGTACAACGGTCGCGGCGACGATACCGGGATTCCTGGAAGTACGGCCGGCGGGGAAGGCGGTGGTGGTTGGACCGTAGTCGAAAAGACGAGAGACGAGAGACGAGAGACGAGAGACGAGAGACGAGAGACGAGAGACG
>JBEPVA010000151.1:0-9492 GCA_041691295.1 Gemmatimonadota bacterium | reverse complement strand
TCCCATCTCCCATCCTCCCATTTCCCGAAAGGATCATCATGCCCGCCCCGAAGAAGCCCGCTGCCAGCAAGAGCAAGCTGAAAGACCTCAAGGCCCGGACCGTGTCCGGCGCCAAGGCCAGGAAAGTCTCCGGCGGTGCAACTGCAAGGGACCCCGCCAGCGGCCTGGCCACCGGCAAACGAATGCACAAGCCGCTCTGAAGACGAGAGACGAGGGACGAGGGACGAGGGACGAGGGACGAGGCCGAATATCGGCCCGTATGGCGTGGCGTCAATCACATTCATCTACAACCTGCCATCGGTGACTATTGACCGTCGCGGAGGAGGAGGGGCGGGTGCAGTTCCCCTCGCCTCTCTCCTTTCTCCTATCTCCTATCTCCTATCTCCTGCCTTCTGTGTCCTGATCGCGAAGCCAGCCAGCACGCCAAGTATCACCACCGCCCCGAGGTAGACGTGGTCGACAGTGTCTCCCTGGGTCATGGCGGGCAACAGACGCGAGGCGAGGAACTGGAAGTAATTGGATGAGGTGTGCAGCAGGATTGCCAGCAGGACGCTGTGACCTGACCGCAGGAAGAACCAGGTGTAGATGAGGGACAGCGCGAGCAGCTGCGCCAGGTAGGTAACCAGGAAGGTGGCCGACAGGGCGTTGCCGTCCGCCGCATAGAGGGGCAGATGCCAGAGATACCAGACCAGGCCAACCAGGAGGCTGGCACCGATCGGAGTCATCCGCCGCAGCAGCCGCGGCAACATGAACCCACGCCAGCCGAGCTCCTCTCCCAGCGGACCGTCAATGACGACCATCAGGAAGAAGAACAGGATGAAACGGCCGGGCTGAACCGCGCCCATAGTCCAGTCAGGGACGGTGATCAAGCTTGCTCCCACCAGCGCCAGCGCCATGACCAGTGCCGAGCCCACCACCGCCAGCAGATAGAGCCTGGGCCTGCCACTCGGCTTGCCAATACAGACCCCGATTCGCTGGAAGACCCCCGGCCCCCCTTCGGCAAGCACCGTGATCAGCGCAGCTATCGTCGGGATGAATCCCCGAACCGCGCCCCAGATGTCCCGGTTGAACGCCGGACCGAACTCGTGAGCGGCAAGCCAGTAGACTCCTGACAGGCCGAGAGCCAGTGCAACGAAAAGCACCATCGACCTGCGGTCGTTGTTGGTCATCAGGCTCTGCTGGATGGAAGGGAGTTCGAAACAGTGTGCCTAGTACGCGCTGGTGGCAGCAGCTGTTTCGAAACGTTGCAGCAAGGGTGGAACGGGGGAGCGAGGAGTAGAGAGGAGAGAGGAGAGAGGAGAGAGGCATGAAGCGTATGATCGGAGCCAACCCGGAACCCGGTACGCGGAACCAGTTGAACGTGAACCGTGAACCGTGAACCAGAGTGCAGTTCCCCTCTCCCATCTCCCCTCTCCCGTCTACAAATACGCCCACCACCATCCTCTGCCATTCCGTTTCCTTGCCCCGAACCAGCGACACGCCAGATAGAGGGCCACGACCACTGCGAGCCAGACCAGGTAGACCACCGGCAACCCGTAGCCGTAGCTGCTCGGAAGCAGGCGATAAATCGTGGCCATCGCGCTGATCGGGTACCCCTGCAGCGCGCCGCCAGCGATCGCGAGCAGGTGGATCAGGTACAGGTGCGCCACATAGTAGAACAGCGGGACCTGCCCGAAGACCCGGAGCCACTCGACCACTCGACCGCCAACAAGCTCCAGCAGTGCAAGGCCGATCAGGGCGGGCCCCAGCGTGATGAGCAGGAACTGCAGCGACGGGGGGTACTTGGTCACGTTGACGAACGAGAACAGGGTGAGCAGACCATTGCGCTGCTGGCTCCACGAGGAGGGATCGCCGTAGAGATTCAGCAGCCTCAGCAGCACGAACCCGGCGATCAGCGCGAGTCCCAGACCGATCAGGGTTTGGCGACGCTGATGAGCGGGGAAGTCCAGCACCGGGCCCAGCAGGTAGCCGAACGCCATTACCCCGATCCATGGCAGCACCGGATAGGTCACGAACAGGTGCAGCGCCGAAATCGGCCCCTGCACATGAAGGACGGTCCAGATCGGTGCAAGCCTTCCGGCATCCTGGAGGGTGATATCGTCCAGCAGATTGTGTCCTGCGATGATGGCGACAGCAATAGCCAGGATCGCCGGGCGTGGCAGGTACAGGAGGCCGGCCAGCACCATCATCGAGATCCCAATGGCCCAGATGACCTGGGCCCTGAGCCCGAGTTCGAAGTTGAAATTGAAGTACCAGGCGAATGTCACCAGGGTGAACTCGAGCACCAACAGCCAGATGCCACGCTTGAGCAGGAAACCGGCGAGGTCACTCCGACTCCTTCGGCGGCCCGCCAGCCAGGCGCTGACTCCCGCCAGCAGCACAAAGGTGGGGGCGCAGAAATGAGTGGCCCATCTGGTGAGAAACAACGGGGCCGTGGTGCGGCTGAGATCAGCCACATCGAAGTGCGCCGAGGTGAAGTAGTCCCGGACATGGTCGAGGGTCATGATGACGATGACCAGGCCGCGGAGAATGTCGACCGAGCTCAGGCGCTTGCTGACCGAGCGGCTAGGAATCGATGATGATGGTATGGCAACGGCGGCGGTGCTCACAAGCTTCTCTCCGGTTCGGGCGCTCCCCCTGGCAGCCTTGCAACTCGCTGGGCAAGAGTAGCTGGGGGTTCCGGGAAGGACTGTCAGCCGACGCGACGGTTGGTTGTAGGAATCCGGCCTACAGGACTGAGAGGTGAGAGGTGACAGGTGAGAAGTGAGAGAGAAAAGGCGAAAGCGGACAGAATGTTTCGTGGCCAAACGACTCGGTGAGCAGTTGCCGGTCAGGTTCGTACACCGCGCCGGATTTCCTTCACCCCCAGATCGAGCCGGCGGCGGAGCAGGGTCCGGAGCGTAGTGCCATCGGAGTAGCCGACCTTGGCCGCCACCTGGTCCACGCTGGCGTTGCTGGTCTTGAGCAGGTGGACCGCCCGTTCCACCCGGAGGCTCTGGAAATACGACAGCGGCGTCTTTCCCAGTACTCGCTCGAGGTGTCGGGCCAGGGTGCGCTTGCTGGCACCCACCGCCTTGGCGGCATCATCGAGCGAAAAGCCTTCGCGGAGCCGAGCCCGGGCCCATTCCTCGAACCGCTCCACCAGGGGATCGGCGTGTATCAGGTGGTCGGTCAGCGCGTAGGCGGACTGGGCGGGGCGAGAGTCCACGATCAGGTACTTGCCGGTGAGTGAGGCGAGCTGCGGGCTCACGCTCCGCACCAGCCAGAGTGCCAGGTCGATATGCCCCAGGGCGGCGCCGGCGGTGACGAAGCGACCGGACTTCACGATCATGTGCGATTCGTCGAGCTGGACTTCGGGATAGCGGGCCCGGAACATCGGCGCCAGCCACCAGGTGGTCGTGGCCCGCTGCCTATCCAGCAGCCCTGATTCGGCCAGAATGAAGGTCCCGATACAGGCGGCGGACATCGTGGTCCCCCGGCGCGACCACTGACGGAGCAGCGCAGCCGCGTCGGCGACGTCGGGCCGCCTCAGGGCAAGCTCCAGGGGGCCGGGCATCTTGAACCCGATGGCCGGAACCACCGCGCAGTCAGGAGCTCGGCCACCGGCTGACTGCACCGGCACGCTGAGCCCCTGCGAGGTCTTCACCGCCCGCCGCACCCCGACGATGCGGACCTCGAAACGGGGCACCGCCAGAGCAGCCACTCCGATCAGCTCGTTGGCGGTCTGCAGGGCGTCAAGAATGGCGGCAAGGCCGAGGTCGAATACGCCGTCGAGGACCAGCACGGCAACCCGCATGGCAATAATGATATCAAGTATGGCGTTCTTGCCAATGGCCTCATCCGGGCGTCTGGCCTATTCTCCTCGCACTGGATCACGCAATCATCTTTGTTGGGAGGTGCACCAATGGTTACCCGCAGCCTGTTCGTCCGACTCGAGGCCAAGCCCGGCAAGGAGGCTGAGGTCGCCGCCTTCCTGCAGCAGGGGCTGGCCCTGGCCAACCAGGAGGTGACGACCCCGGTCTGGTTCGCCCTCCAGCTGGGGCCGACCACCTTCGCCATCTTCGATGCCTTCAAGGATGAGGCCGGACGGCAGGCCCACCTGGCCGGGCCGATCGCTCAGGCCCTCATGGCCAATGCGCCGGCGCTGCTGGCTTCACCGCCGGTGATCGAGCCGCTGGATGTCCTGGGCGTCAAATTCTCCGCGTGACATGTCATTGGATTGATGAAGCCGAAGCGGCGGGCCGCTAGAGTGATCCAGCGCTCCGCCATGCATTGTACCGATTCACAACCGGCGACTGACGAGTAGCGATCTACACAAAAGCCCCTGGCTTTCGTCACGGGCCTTGCGACAATCGGAACGGCAGCAATCCGCGCGCCTACCGCGCCGGATCCACATGCAGCGTCGTCATCATCCCCGAGCCCAGATGCTCCGCGATGTGGCAATGCAGCATCCAGGCCCCCGGGTTGGAGGCGTCGATCAGCAGGTCGACCGTGGCCCCGACCGGAATCAGCACGGTGTCCTTCCACGCCAGATTCCTGGTCGGCACCCCGTCGCGTGACACCACCAGCATCCGCTGCCCGTGAAGGTGAATCGGATGCTGCATCGGATGAAATGATCGAGGGTCGTTGAAAATCCGCAGCTTGACGACCGACCCCTGCCGCACGTGCCAGTCGATATCGTCGTTTTCCTTGCCCGTGGCATCATCCCGCAAGACCCAGCGCACCTGCTTCCCGGTCGACAGCCAGTTCATCTCGGGCATCCCGTCGGTCCACTCGACCGGATGGAAGTACGCCGTGTCGACGCTCATGAACTGGACGGTGACGAGCGGCAGGTCGGTGGTGGCCACGGTGAGGGTGAGCCGCTTGTCGGGCGGCCGGCTGAAGGCTGATCGATACCGATCGATATCCCGGATCACCGCCGGGTTGGAGCGGAGCAGCGCAAAGGCGGCCCGGACGTCGGGCACCGCAGCGATCGAGTCCACCATGATCCAGCCGAGAGTATCGACCTCGGCGGAGAATTCACCCCGATAGTGGTCGATGGCCTGCACGGCGTTGATCAGCGGATACCGCCCCGGTCCCTCGAATGCCGCCGCCACCACATACCGCTCGGCCGGCGCCAGCACGATGCTGGGTACGTTCACCTCGCGCTCGAACCGGCTGACATCGGTGGCCAGCACTTTGAGTGGCGCGCCCGGAATCGAAAGGTTCCAGGTCCGTGCATTGGCCGCGTTGGTCACCTGGAATCGAACGACCTCTCCCCGGTGCACGGTGAGGTTCCACTCCGGCTCCCCGTTGACCAGCGGCAGATTGCCGACCCGGCCCATCAGGGCAAAATCCGGCGTCTCCTTGCCGAACGGAATCAACGTGTCGGCGTGGATCAGCAGGTCACTCAGCATCAACACCACGTCCCGATTGGCCGGCGAGTAGTAGCCGCTGTCGGGGCTGTCCACCATCATGTTCCCGACCAATCCCATCGACTGCTCGATATCCTCCCGCACATGCGGGTGGTACCAGTAGATCCCGGCGTCGGGAAAATGAATGGTGTAAGTAAAATCGCCGCCGGGGGGCACCGCATCCTGGGTCAGCCCCGGCACCCCATCCGATCTGTTGTCCAGCCGCACCCCGTGCCAGTGCACGCTGCTCGGCAGATCGATCCGGTTGTGGAACCGGATGGTGATGGTGGCGCCCTGCCTGACCCTGATCAGCGGTCCAGGCACCTGGCCGTTGAAGCCGTACATCACGAAGCTGTGCCCCGCGATGACTCGGCGCACCAGACCGGCGGTCAGGTCAAGGGTGTCGCCACTGGAGAGTGGTGTGATTGCGGAAGGCTGCGACAGTGGCACTGTGGCCGGATCGATACCATTGCCGGGAAGAAATTCGGTAATCGGTGGCGCCAGACCGACCAGCCCGGGCAGCATGACCATTCCCTTGGGCATCGGAATTGGCATCATGTCCATGCCGTCCATCTGCATCCCGGCCATGCTCGAATCCTGCGCCGCCAGCCGCGCGGCCACGAGGAGCGGCAGAATGGCGATCAGCCTGCCGACCCGACTCACCCTGGGGCGCCGCGGAACATCGGGTGATTGAGGAAGCGCTGCAGCCAGGTGCTGGGAGAGCTGCCGTGCAGCACGGTGGGGCCGGCGTGATGATCGACGCCCGAATCGGCTTCGGCGGCGATCACCAGGAGAAATTTGTTGAGTGTAGCGATACCGACCGTGCTCACCCCGTTGGTGACGACACCCAGCCGAGTCCAATCCTTGAGGTCGGCACTCACCTCCCACGCCACGAAGGCATGGTACGACCCCAGGCTGGCGGGATCAGGCAGTGCCTTGGCCGTGATCCGGATTTCATACCGCAGGTGACCATCCGCAGTGGCCGCGACTCCAAAGGGAGAGTCGGCGAAGACCAACCGCGCCGATCCGCGGGCCCCGGGAGCCACCGGCCCCGGGGCCAGCGCCATGTCATACGGACCCGAGCCGGATGGCAGACCGAACAGCAGGGCGGTGACCGTCCCGCCGATGCGCCCCGCCATCCAGCCGGCCACCCGGCTCACTGCGCAGGCGCCATACCGCCAGGAGCATGGGCCCAGTCCTGCACACTGGAGACATTGGTCGTCCCGATCTTGGTTCCGTCCCAGCCTGTGAATCCCTTCATCCGGAAGATCCAGAGGCCGCTCCGCATGTCGCTCAGCACGATCAGGCCATCGGCATTGCGGATGTCCACTCCGAACGCGCCCTGCTCCACGCTGTTGCCTTCCCAGTTCACATCGGGATTGCCGCCGAAGCCGTGCTCGTGCTGGCAGCCGCAGGTGAAGTACCAGCCATCGGTCTTGGGATGCTTGGGATCCTTGAGGTCGAACACCTGGAATCCGTCCTCATAGGCGGAGACGAAGACGTAGGGCCAGCGCACTTCGTGGTTGTGCGACAGGTCATGCCAGTCGGCGGTCCAGGCCGAAATCGGCACGTCGAGATTCTTCCGGGTGCCGTCCTGGCCTTCCTTGAGATCCCAGACCCGCAGCGGCGTGTACTGGTACTCGGTCTCGGTGACCGCGTAGTTGCCGTCCGGCGAGGGCGTAAAGGTGTGGGCGATGTCCATCCCGAAGCCCGTGATGGTAAACAGCTGGGTCGGAGCCTCCGGCTTTGAGACGTCCCACGCCGAATAGCCGCCGAGTCCGGCGCCGTAGAAGACATCGCGGTGGCGGGCCACGTCGTAGCCGACGTAGAAGTCGTGGTAGCTGCCGCCGCCGAACATCTTGAATGGGGTTGGATTGGGCACCGCGCCGATCAGCGCGCCGGCCGTGTCTCCCGCGACGACCTTGGCCAGGTCATACACCAGCGCCTTGGCCTCACCCACGGTGGCAAAGTAGAGCACTCGGCCGTCGGAATGCTTGTAGGCAAAGGTGTTGTGGAAGCCACCGGGCGCGGCGGGGTAGTTGATCCGGGCCACCACCTTGACCGACTTGGGGTCGGGCAGGCCGGTCACGTCGAAAATGACGGCGCCCAGTTCGGCGTCGGGGCTGCCCTGCATGAACTGGTAGGACTGCGCGTAGTAGTAATGATCCCCGATCTTGAAGCTCTTGCCGTCCATGGCGCCGATTCCGCGGTGCAGCTCCGGATTCTCGATCGACCAGTCGACCAGCATCTTGGGGTGGGCCGGGTCCTTGATGTCGTAGATCTGCATGTCATTGTTGACGAAGCCGGAGACATACACATAGGGCCGGTTCATCTCCGGTTCGATCTCGATGTCGGCCGCTTTCCAGGCGCCAGGATGATTGACCACATGGGATATCATCTGGATGTTCGGGGACCCGCCGGTCTTGTGATCGGTCTGCGGGACCGGCGCACCGGGATCCTGGGCTGAGGCAGTGGCTGCGAGACCGCAAAGGGCCAGGGCCATGACTATTCCGCGCATCGAATCTCCTGGTGGGAGCGGGTGGGGCGAGGGTCGGGATGACAGCTTGGGGATTATAAGGTCGGCGGCAGCGCTGGCAATGGCGGGCGGCGGTCGAGGGAATGGGTGCCTCCAATTCGCACCCGGAAAGTCTAGCAATGATCTGTCTTCCGGATGAGCGGGGCTACGTACCCGCTACTTTTAATCCTTGAAGTCTGCAAATCTGCGGAACTTCCCCGAGGCCAGCCGCCTGAGCCGAGTATTCCTGTTCAGCCTCCACCCCGGGCCTTGAATACCCGCGGCGCCTCTAAGTCCTCAACGCACCTCCAAGACGGGAGGGCCCGGGTCGACACTAAGATTGCCTTCGTAGTAATGTCGCAGATACAGAATCAGCAGTAGAAAGGCCACCACCGCAAACAATCCAATTCGCCAGACACGGGATTTCATTCTGCCTTCCGGTGACGTATCGATTCTCACGGCGATCCTCCGCGCCCACCCAACTATGGGTATGCACCGTTGAAATATCCCCCCGGGGATCCAGCCGTTTCGTATACACAGGCGGACTTCCGAAGAGGGAGTCGAGCCCGATGCGTTTATGTCAATCCTCTGAATCGATCGAGTACTCCGGCCACCACCCGAGCAGACCCAGAAATGCCCCCATCGCGCATCCGACGAGAATGCTTCCAATCCATTGTCGCGAACTGAGCGCTCGCAACCGCATCGTCATCGCCATCATGGTCACCAATGGTGCAGTTACCAATAATCCCAATCCTGCGGCCATGGGCCTATTGCGCACCTTTGGCATGCCGAAATCGAATAACGCCACCAGATAGGCTGCCACGACGAAGTTCAGGAGAACCGCGCTCGTAATGTGCAAGTGTGGAGCCCATGGACTGCGCCATCCTACCGCAGCGAACTTCTGCATGTTGACAACTGAACACACGATCCCCATCAGACCCGCGACCAACCGTCCGCTGACCCGCCGTTTCAGTTTCATCGTTATCAGGGCGCGGCCGGCGGCCTCACTCAGCGCTGGAGTTCCTGGGTAAAGGCAATTGGTGGGGCAGGCGGCAGCCGAGCCGGGATGAAGGTCGAGAATCCCTCGGCGCCTCCCCGCTGACGAACCAGATGCCTCGCCCGAGTGGAACCGGCCATGGTCTCAACTTTTGATAGCGCAATGTGCTATCAAAAGTTGGCCACCCGCCCTTTGATAGTAAGACCCGGGGTCAAAGGCCGGCCGGGACAGCCTCCGCGACCTTGGCAAGGGCGGACTGGCCGGACCTGCGGGATGCCTGGCTCAAGCGGCGACCCCACCGGCCAGGCCGATAGGATCCTGGGTGAGGAAGCGCCCCAGGATGCGATCATACTTGCATCACGGGCCAATCGCGCCCGCGGGGGACCCGCCGACCTATCGGGCCGCCTTGCGGCGGGCCTGGGGACGTCGAGTGGCGGTTCGAGAGCGGCCGTCTGTGGGCAGCGCATCATCCGGCGCCGGGGTAACGTCCGGCGCCTTTCCCAGGGCCTTCAGGTACGCTCTCCGCGATCCGCGCTGGGCCCGGGACGCAAGGTATTCCTCCGTCAGCAGGGCCGAGAGCTTCTCCG
>JBEPVA010000150.1:0-9569 GCA_041691295.1 Gemmatimonadota bacterium | reverse complement strand
GGGCGCGCCGATTCGGCGTGACCGAGGATGACGGCAACTACAACAGTTTGTGGTAATGCACCGTCTCCGCCTCATAGCCGAGTTTTTCGTACAGTCCCTGCGCACGGGAGTTGGTGTTGAAGACATTCAAGGTGATTCGGCGATAGCCACGGCCCTTGGCCCACCGCTCTGTCTGATCCATCAACTGCCTGGCCAATCCTCGGCCTTCGACAGCAGGTTCGATGGCCAGGACCTCGACGTGGGCGTGAGATTCGCCGGTGAAATAGTCGGAGCGGGTGGTCGCGAAGACGGTGCCTACCGGGCCCCGGTCAGGCAGCTCGGCGATCAGAAGCAGGGTCTGGGGAACAGGGCGGGCCAGGGCTTCGCGCAGGATCACGAAGTCGGCCTCGGCGATCTGTTGGGCGGTGCGCCAGTGCGGTACCGCAAAGGCGGCCAGCCGCTGGCTGATCCTGACCAGGAACGGCTCGTCCGCGGGGGTGGCGGGGCGGAGGGTGGCCTGTCCGAGTCCGGTTGTCACTTCGCCCTCCGATAGGTCGCTTCCATCATCGGCGACCACTGCTCGCCGTCGCCGGAGACTTCCATCCTGTAGGAATAGGCCTCGGGCGCCGCCAGTTCCCAGCTGGCCCGGATCTGCCCCTGCTCGGACTGGCTGATCAGCACCAGCGTCGAGCCGGTGAATCCCCCTTTGAAAAAGTTGGGTGGACTCTGGAGCATGCTGTCAAACCAGTACAGCACGTGCTGGTTCAGCTTGTGGTCGAAGGTAAAGATCCCGTGGCCCTTGAAATTGACGATGCCACTCATCTCCTGCTCGTAGTGCTGGATCACGGCCATCCCATCGAGCGCCGCCTTGTTCTTCACCCGACCGATGGCCCTGGTGCCCTGGGGGGCCCATGGGCTCGGATGCATCTTCTCGTCGCCGATCCAGTCTCCGGCCAGGGCATGGAGGAGCCTGTGGGCGGCGGTGGGCTTGGGCATGTCCATGGTTGGTCTCTCCAGTTGGGATCCGGCAACAGCTATCCGCAGATGACGCAGATTGCAGAGATGACGCTTCGATTCGCCCTTCGCATTCCTCGCCGGCGGTCATCGATGCTGTTGTCAACGGCAACTGCGGACGATAGTCAGGACAGGAGTGTCTAATTGGGCAATCAATACGTTCGCACCGCGACCCGGGAGACCTGGCTCGTCGTGAGCGCGTTCCAATCGGTGCTATCTGTGGAATCTGCGGATTCCTGTACTCTGCCGCTATCTGGGACCTCTGATTTTGACGAGCACTGTGTCCACGGCCGCGATCACGAGCTCCGGCTGGTCCATGTTCACGTAGTGGCTGCTATGGTCCGCGACGACCTGGCTGCCGCGACTCGAAATGGTCGACTCGTCGTGCTGCAGGTAGCGCCACACTCTGGCGGCGGAATCGGCGTCGGGCTGGCTCATGCCGCTGGCGTGGAGCTCTTCCGCCATGTGCGCGCTGCCGGTGACGACCACCAGAGGAATGTCGATCGGTTTCCGGCTGGTCCGCACCTCTCCGGCACTCAGCCCCGGGAAACTCTCGAGCTCGGCGAGCGTGGTCTTGTACCACTCGGTCCGGTATCCGACCGCCTGGCCCCAGGCGTCCTGCTCCGCGGGCACTGAAGGAGGATCGTAGGCCGGGATGCCGCGGGCTCTCTCGATCCCGAACCTGGCGAGCCAGATCTGCCACCGGAGCTGGCTGGAGTAGCCCCCGAACAGCTGAGCCATGGCCGCGGGAAAGAGCTTCGACTGGTCCTCGTGTGAGGCGTCGACCAGGACCAGGCCGGCGGTTTCTTCAGGGTAGGTCGCACTGAACAGCCGGACGTTGTAACCACCGAACGAGTGGCCTACCAGCAGGTAGGGCGGAGGTACCTCGGCCGCCTTGAGCAGGGCGTGCAATTCGGCGACGATCTGCCTGCTGTCCCTTGGATAGGGGCCGCGCTCGCTGTAGCCGAACCCAGCCCGGTCATACGAGCACGTCATCGTCCGCTTGGAGATCTCCGGCTGGGTCTTGCTCCAGGTCAGCCAGCTGTCTCCGAGTCCGGCATCCATGACCACCACCGGGGAGCCCTGGCCGGTGCAGACCAGGTGCAGCCGGTGGCCGCCGATATCGATCATCTGCCCGGGCGGCGGGAGCCGAGCAGTGTCGCGGGCGGTCGAGATCGATTGCCAGGCGGCGCCGCCGATGGCCACCAGGAATGGCAGCGACAGGGCGACCAGGAAAATTTCCCTTCGTCTAGTCATCGGTACTCGGAGCCATGGGTGGATGCCAGTTCATCAGCGCTTCATCGAAATAGACGTCGCCGTGCTTGAGTGCCCGGGGCTCGACACCATACAGCTTGAAACCCCAGCGCTCGTACAGGGCCCGGCCCCGGGCATTGTCTGCGGCGACGGTAAGGACCACCGCCTCCACCCCTTCGGCAACGGCCTGGTTAAGCAGCCGGGAGACGATGGCATCACCGAGTCCGACGCCCCTGGCCTCCTCGCGCACGTACATTCCCCAGAGCAGTGCCTTGTGCCGGTGCTTGAGGCCGGTCAACCGGGTAATCCCACCGATGGCAACCAGCTTCCTGCCGATAAATCCACCCACGACGTATTCGCGGTCGAGCCGAGCGCCGACTGAATCGATGGGCAGGTCGCGTTCATCTTCCACCGCGATCCGGAACTGGAGGGGGTGACGTTCGAACCCCTCGAGGCGCAGATGTTGGAACGCCGTGGCGTCGGCAGCGGTCAAGCGGCGAACGGGGGGGAGGGGGTGGGAGTGGGGACTTTGAGGCATGGGAGGATTGTAATTGGAGTCGAGGGTCGAGAGTCGGAAGTCGGGACTCTGGTTTTCGGATCTGGATAATCCGGATCCTTTCTGGAGTTTCGGCCGGCTCGCCCGCCCGGCTTTTACCCGTCGACCCTTCTGGCGCTCATCATCTCCGTCATCGCCATGACTCTGGCCGGAGCGGGGTCGCCGGTCACCACGCGCCGGTGGTAGTCGATCTGGCCAAGGTGAAAGCCGAGGTGGACTGCCAGGTGAGTGAGGAGGTCCTCGACGTTGTAGCGGGAGCCGTTCAGCACATCGGGAAAGTCAGCCGCCAGCTGCTCGGTGGTCAGCCGGGCAAAGGCCGCGTTGATCGCGGACACCGTGGCGTCGATCCCTGCCAGCAACTCGCGTCGCGATACATCACGGCGACTGAACTCAGCCGGTCGATCGCGGACATACCCTGTCTTGCCGAACGCAGTTCCGATGAACGCCTGCAGGTTGCCGGCGAGGTGCAGGGTCAGAGTGCCGGCCGAATTAGGGAGGCCTGGCGGCAGCGCCCAGATCTGGCGCTCATCAGGATAGGCCTCGATCTCTCGGCGCAGCGCGGCGAGATCGCGGAGGAGGAGGGAGAGGATGGGATGTTTCATGCCGGAAGATAGCGAAAGGCGAGAGGCGAGAGGCGAAAGGCGAAAGGCGAAAGGCGAAAGGCGAAAGGCGAAAGCTCCGTATAGGACCCAGCGAACCTGAGGTTTCATTCGATAACGGCTAACGGCTAACGGGTAACGGCTAGCGCCTGATGGCCTACGGCTGCTTGATATCAATCTCCGCCCCATCCGGCAGCTCCCGCATTCTGGCCGCCAGTCCCGCCAGCCATCCGCGGCGACTCAGCGCCGCCACCGGCTTGAACTCGCGCCGCACGGTCTCCGAGGCAATACAGAACGGAGGATAAGCCGAGACGAGCTGCCCGGGCTCCAGCTTGCCACCAACCGCTTCCAGCGCCTGCGCCGGCTCATAGCCCAGTATGGTTTCGGGATCGGCCAGCAGGGCGCTGAACCACGAGGCGATCGATTCACCGCATGGCTCCGTTTCGCCAGTCTCGGCGAGGAGCCGGATCACCGCGCCCTGTCGCAGCAGGAACTGATCGCCGAACGCCTCCTCGGCAAAGGCCAGGTCAGTGGGCTCAAGGGCAGGGTAGAGGCTGGGGAAGCTGTCGCTGCCCTCGGCGGCGTTCCGAAGGCTGTGCCACTGGGGCTCTATGCAGGCTCCGCGCAGGTGGACGACACCCTGCCATCCGATACTGCCATTGCGCTCGCGGAGAGCGGCGGCGAGCGCGGGCGGCAGCCGGTCGAGGATTGGCGCGTCATCGATCGGCGGACCGGAGTAGTTCAGGTGGGGAAGGTGCAGGTGCATGAAGACCCGAGTGCGGTGGGATGCAGGTGGCGTGAGCTTGCGGCGTATGGCTGACGGCAGACGGCCTATAACTTCTTCCCGACTCCAAGCAGTATGACGCCACCAATCGCGACTCCCAGCGCCCCAGTACCGGCGATCGCGGCCCTGGTCCAGAGCGGCAACCCCGACACGGTAAGCCCGGACAATACGGCAAAGACCGCGGCCACGATCCCGACGTGGACCCACCCTTTGTTCGGCGCCAGCCTGGCGCCCAGCCAGCCACCAGGAATCCCGGCGACCAGCCCCGCACCGACGCAGCTCAGCAGGAATGTCCTATTGGGGGCTGATGGAACACCGGAGAGCAGGATGCTGGCGGCGATTCCCTTCAGGATGGCGAACGGCACGGCGCTCACCAGGTAACCGCTGAGTACCGCAATCGCGCTCCTGAAGGTGGTGTCGATCCTGGGCACCACGACCACTCGCTTGGTGGCCCGGATCATCAGCGCCTTGCGGGGCCAGAGGATGGTGTTGTCCGGCTGGCGGTGACCCCGGAAGAAGTCCTGCATCGCCTTGTCGCAAGCGGCCTGAGCTTCCGGCGGCAGCTTGGCGTACGTATCGGCCACCCGGGCGGTGGATACCTTGAGTGTGTCCCACGCAATGATGTTGGTCTTGGCCGTGAATGGGATCTCGATATCCGCCGACGCAACGGCATCGAAATCGGCGGCCAGCCAGCCGCGGACCAGGTTGAGGTCGGCCCAGCGGTGGTGATCGACACGGCCGCTGTCTCCCGGCAGGTGCTTGTCCAGCAGTTCATAGTACCGGGCCAGCGCGCCCACCCTGGGCCAGACCAGCAACGCGATCCTCCCGCCTGGCACCAGGACCCGCCCCATCTCGGCCGCCACCTTGGGCGGGTTGGTTGAAAAGACCACGCCAAAACTCGAGATCACCACCTCGAAACTGGCATCGGGCACCGGCAGGGCGTGCATGTCACCCTCGAGAAAGGTGTATTCCCGACGAGTGTTGGCAATTTCCTTGGCCAGCTTGATCATCTCGGGCGCCGAATCGATGCCGGTCACGTCAGCCCCCTGGTGCACCGCCGCGAAGGACGCGGTGCCCGGACCGCAACCGATGTCGAGCACCCGGTCGCCCTTCTTGATCCCGGCGTACCGGCACAGCCGCTCGACCGCCGGCTTGAACCCCGGCGCAATGTTGCGTAGGTAGGCCTTGGCGACGGCGGACCACGGGTCGGTCGGTGTCTCTGGGGCGGTCATCGATTCGATATCGCTACGGGTGAGGGAAAATGACTGCAGGAATGATGGCCGACTCGGGGGCGCGGGCCAAGTGGACAATGAGGCCAAAGGGCTGCCGGCTCAGTCCGCCGGGTCGGCATCCCGCAGCAGCTCGGCGGCCCGGTTGCGATGGATTCTGGCGGCCGCGGCTCGCCCCAGCTTTTCCTGGATATCGGCCAGCCGTCGCTCGGCGCCGGCACTGAAAATCGTCTCGAACGGCGAGCGCTGGGCAATGGTCTCCAGCCAGCCGACGGCCTCCTCGGCGCGGCCGAGTTCGACCAGCAGATCGGCCCGCAGCAGGCGCTCATAGGCGCCAGCATAGAATGGCGAGGCAATAGCCAGCTGGAACCAGACCTCCGTCGCGGCCCGCTCAAGCACCGCGAGCGCCTCGGCTGGTCGGCCATGCATCCGATGCGCCACGGCCTCGAGTGTACGGCCCAGCCGTTCGACCAGCGCCTCGGCCCCGGCTGGCACATCGAATTCGGCCATCTCTTCGCTTCGGACGGCCGGAGCCGAACGATTTCCCAGCGCAGCCTCCACCATTCCCAGCAGGTAACAGCGGAAATGGCCGTGCAATCCATCATGAATCGGAAACGGGAGACTGGCATCCCGCGCGGCCGCGGAGTTCCAGGCCAGCAACTTCTCTCGGAGCGTGGTGAGCAGCCCATTGGTGTACGGCGGCTCGGCGGTGACGAGATAGACCGCCCGCACCATCAGTGCACTGTCGGGATCGATCCGGCTGGCCGCCTCGAGATACCGGAGTGCCGCGCGCCGCCGGCCGCGGGCAAAGGCCACGCTGGAGCCAAGAATGTTGTACAGCGCCTTGAGCTCCTCTGACCGTGCCGCCGCAAGGCATTGGGCCCAGAATTCTTCTGCACCGGCCAGGTCTCTGGCGTACACCGCCAGGTCAGCAAAGGCGGTCCCGGCCGCGAGCACTCGGGCCGACGAAACCGCTGCCAGCACCTCGCGCTGCTGAGCGGAATCATCGGTAACCCAGGCTTTCAGAGCCTTGATGCCCAGTCCCTGGTCGCCGGCTGGGCTGAGCGCTTCGGTTCGTTCTACCAGTGCCGCCACCTCATCAGCCCGATCTTCCAGTGCGGCCACCCGCACCAGGTGCACCAGGGCTCCGACGTGTCCGGGATCGAGCTGCAGCACACGCTCAAAGGCGCTCCGCGCCGCGGCAGCCGGTCGTCCGCGCACCGGATTGTTATGGAAGGTCAGGTCGCCGAGCAGGAACCACCCTTCGACGTCCTCGGGATGAAGCGCGACCAGCGTCCCCGCTTGCCGCTCGGCTTCTGAGGCCTGGCCGAGCAGCCAGGCCCGCTGGGCAGCCAGCAGCAGGTGGTCGCGCTCAGTCAGGCGCTCACGATCTCGCCATGCCCGGCTGATCGCTTCTCTGGCGGGGACGATCATGACATTCGCCGCCAGCGCCGAGGCCAGGCGGAATTGGGCCAGCGCAAAGGAGTCGTCGCTGGCCACCGCCTGCTGAAAGGCGTCGATCGCCTCCAGGTACTTGCCGAGCCGGATGGCACGCTCCCCGAGCAGATAGTGCTTGAGTGCGGTCAGAGAGGTTGTCGTGAGCGCCGCCAGGCGGATCAGGCGCGTCGCCGGTCCGCGATCACCGCCCGCCAGCAGCTGGCGGACCAGGTCATCGACCAGCTCGAACAGCTCGGCTTCTCCCACCCGCCTGGCCTCGGCCCGGATCAACGGTCGGGCGCTGGCGTCATACAGCGTCGCGACGGCCTGCAGGCGGCCACCGGCCGAGGTCACGCTCCCCATCACGAACTGTCCCGCACCGAATCGAGTTGCGATCTCGGCACCGCGAGCCGGATCGAGTGCCTCATCGGGGCGCACGGCGCCCAGCAGGGTTCGAGGATCGACCGTGGTGAGTTCGCCGGCGCCGTCGAGGGCGGTGCTGAGCAGGTCGACCATGCCCTCGACCAGGAAGCTGAGGTCGGCATTGCCGTGAACCGTGAAGGGAAGCACCGCCACCAGCGAGGGCTGGCGCATCGGCGAGGCCGCTGACAGTGGCGCCGCCGCCGGTCTGATGTGGCGTAGCTGTTCGACCATCGAGCGGAGTTCGGGACCGGGCTCGAGATCGAAATCGAGCTTGAGGCGACGGGCAAAATCCTCGGAGGCACGGAGCGCACCGGTCCGGTCGCCCTGCTGGTCAAGCAACCCTACCAGGCCTCGAACGGCCTCTTCATCATCGGGCTTCAGCGCCGCCGCCCGGCGAGCCCATCGCACCCGCTCCGTCAGATCGGTCGCGGCATCGGAGAGTGACCGGGCCGCCCTGGCGGCGCGATCACGCAATCGGACTCGCTCACCATCGAGCCAGCGCTCGACCTCCGGGGCACCAGTTACGTAGAACCCTTCCAGCAGGTCTCCCTGATACAGCCCGAGGGCCTCATTCAGGGCGCCGCTATCAAGCTTTTCCTCGAATGCCCGGGCATCACACCACAGCAGGGCCGCGTCGACTCCGACCTCGTCTTCTCCACGCCCGGTCAGCACCGGCTCCTCGAGCGCCCGGCGCAGGAAGTAGAGCGCTCGTCGCAAAGCGGCCCGGGCGTGCTCCTGGTCAAGCTCAGGCCAGAACTGGGCTAACAGCATGTCCCGCCGCAGAAAGCGCTGCGGCGATGACAGCGCGAGGTAGGCCAGCAGTCCAAGCCGCTTGGGCTGGCGCAGGATCGCGTCGATCGGGGCGCCGCCGAGGCGGCGGAGATCAAGCGTGCCGAGGGTGTGAAGCTCAATCATGGATGGTGACTGGGGACGGCAATCTGCCGACCATCTGCACGGCGAGTATCGGGGTCACGCTCAGGTCACGCATGAACGGCATGTTGTCAAAGCTAACGGCGCGGGGACCGGGGACAGGAGACAGGAGACAGGAGAGGGGAGAGGGGAAATGGTGATTGTTCCGAAATGTCCCGGCGGCTTGCCGGACCCCGATGCTCAACGCCGAATCACGGGGCGGAGCCGGCTCGCCCATCTTCTGGGTACGCTGGCGCTGATGGCGGGATTCAGTTCGGTGGCATCAGCCCAGCGACAGGCCAATCCGGGGTCCGGATTCAGCTTCGCGGGGTCATTCGATCAGTTGCTCATTCCGGGCGCCGACCAGGGCGGCCTTTCAACTATTTCACTCCGGCTCGGTGGGTTTGATCCCGATGGACCGGGGGAGGAATTTTCCCTGGGGCTGCCAGCCACCTCCCCGACCGGGTTTGCCATCGCCGACTTCAGTCTGACCCGGGGCATTCCGGCGGACGCTTTCATACTCCTGCTGCGTGGCGGTCTGAGCCTGGTGGTGGGCAGCGGTGTCCTTCCGGGGGCTCACCTCGGGCTCGGGGTGATCCTCCCCGTCATTCCCCGGCTGGGACTTCGGTTTGATGCCGTCTACCGGCCGCTCCTTATCGAGTCGCATCGGTACGACACCGTCAGCGTCGGGATCGGACTGATGGCGTTGCCCGCACTCGGGCTGCTGGACCCTGAGCCAGATCCATGTCAATAAGTCGAGTCCGGGGTCCGAATGGGCTGATCCAATTGCTCTGCCTGGTGACGGCAGGGTGCGGAGTCGCCTGGCAGCGGATCGAGCTGCCGTCCGCCGGCCGGATGGAACCGCGTCAAGTGCTCGAAGTGTGGGAGGGTCGCAAGCACCCGCAGTGGCACGGCGTCATTCTGTCTGTCGATTCGGTCAGCGGAATCCCGTTTTTCCAGCGACTCGATTGCGCCAACTGCCGCCGAACGGTATCGCGAGCAGAGGTCGATTCGCTCCGGTTCGGGGATCCGGTAACACCGGGGGTAGCCACGGCGCTTCTTCCGGTCGCGGCGATGGGGGTACTCATGCTCCTGGTCCGCCTGGATGGTGGTCATGATTGAGCGTCGTGGCGGGCCGACCCTGTTGCGGGTGATGGTCGGCATCCTGAGCGATCGCTCGTGACTCGCCGCCATTATCGATTGCTGCTGCTCGGCAGCCTCATCGCATTTCATCGTCCGGTGGCATCGGCCAGTGCCCAGTCTTTCTATTATACACATCTCCGAGCACACGAGACGGACTCCTATATCGTATTCCGTCATCTGCTTTAAAAAAAAATATTGGGGGGGGGGGGTGGGGGCGGGGGGGGGGGGGGGGGGGGGGGGGG
>JBEPVA010000149.1:0-9685 GCA_041691295.1 Gemmatimonadota bacterium | reverse complement strand
CGGCGTCGATCTGCACGGCGTCCACGACTGGCCCGAGGACATTGACACCTGGCAGCGCGGCTCGGAGCGGAAGCCGTACGAGCCCAGCGACTTCAAGCAGGCCATGCTGGTGGCGTGGCAGTCGTCACCCGCATCGGATCTCTCGAAGTGGACGTCACCGGTGCTGCTGATCCAGGGAGATGACGATCGCAACGTCAGTTTTCATCAGACCGTCGACCTGGCCCAGCGGTTGTCGGCCCACCATATCCGGTACGAGGAGCTGGTACTGCCGGACGAGATCCACGGATTTCTGCGCCATGCGTCGTGGCTCAAGGCCGACCAGGCGACGGTGGCGTGGTTTGAGCGGGAGCTGAAACGGTAAGCAGTGAGCGGTAAGCGGTGAGCGGGGAGAGGGGTCGAGTGGAAAGGTCTGTCGCCCCGAGCGGAGCGAGGGGGCTGGACTTGAGGTATGAATCGCTGGCCGTCCACGGTCCCCTCCCCGGCCCGCCCCACGCTGTGGGGAGGGTGACTCGCCAGCAGGGAGGATTCATCCCAGACGGATATGGCTTGATTCCGATCTCCTTTCTCCTTTCTCCTGTCTCCTGTCTCCCGTCTCCTGTCTCCTGTCTCCCGTTTCTCGACTTCCGGCCGGGGTGTCACATCACGGTCCCTGAATGCGATTGGATGACAGGCACCAGACAGATGTCGGGCGCCAACCGGTCGACCCCCGGGCGTCCAGGCTGCCATCGGACGTATTCCGTCGCTTCAAGGGAGACACCAGATGAACCACACTGACAAGCCGGCGGGGGACAAGGCTACCGGCAAACCGTCGAATCCTGACCAGCACTCGCACAAGGACCTCGAGGTCAAGACCGGGGCCGATTCGGTGAAAGGCGGTCGGCCGATCCGGAAGGGCGGCGACCCGGAGGACGGCGGAGAGTAGCAGACCGGAACCCGCCTGCGCCACAGACCGCCCGGTTCGGGGCGCTGGCGGTGATTCCAATGTCGACGGCCCGACCGGCTGTACTATCTTGAATTCTGCACCCCTGAAAGCAGCGTTCCCGACGACAGAGGGCAGGCCATGAGCACGCTCGCCGAAGTCACCCGGCTGAACGAATCAGTCACTGCCGCAATCCTCGGCAAGGGCAAGGGCATTCCCTCCGACCGTTGGACCACACCGCGGGCGCCCGGAAAATGGTCGCCGGCCCAGGTCGTTGAGCATGTCACCAAGTCATACGAGGGCCACCGGGACATGGCGGCAGGCAGAGTCCCGGCAGGCAACGTCTCTGTCGTGAAGCAGTGGATAGCCAGGACCATTTTCCTGCCCAAAATGTTCAAGCTCGGCGATTTTCCGGGCAACCGGCAGCTCAAGTCCCCCGAATTCATCGTGCCGAGCGACCAGCCGGCACTCAAGCAGGAACTGCTCACCCGGTTCGAGACCGCGGCCAAGGGGCTGGAGGTCGATCTCCAGCGGCTGGAAGCTGAAGGAAAAGACCGGGTCATGCATCCGTTCTTCGGTCCATTGAAGCCGGCCGACTTTCTGCACTTCGTGGCCATCCATGCCAGGCATCACGAGCCCCAGATTGTGCCGGCAATTTGATCCAGAGTCGAGCGCCGGAAGAAGAGAGACTTGCAAGCGGGTGCTCCGGGAACCCGCACCGCCTGGTCTCGCCTCGCAGCAGGGCGTCACCGATCCCACCGGGCCGAGAAGGCCCAGCCTCCGAAATACTCGGTTACCGCCATCACGATTTCATTCCGCCCCGGCTTGAGCGGCAAATAGACCGCATCACCCAGTGGATGCCAGATCCCGAAATCGTTGAGCCCGGAGGGGTGGGCGCCCGAGTACAGCGGCACCCCGTTGCAGTAGACCACCAGCCCGTCACTGAACCCTACCTCCAGCTTCCGCACATCGGCCCGGGCACTGGTGACCACCGTGCGGGCGTACACCACTTTCGAGCCTGCGACGCGTCCGCCCAGTATGCTGTCGACGTCCTGTGGGGCACCGCGGGTCGGCGCCTTCCGATAGCGATTGATCAGGACCAGCCCGGGGGATTCGGCGTGCACGCTGTCCCAGTGCAGGGAGGCAAGCGGAGGAAGGGTACCAGGAGTCTGGCTGCTGGCGTCGAAGACCTGGGAAAGCTGCCAGTCGGCGATGGTGCCAGACGGCAGTGGTGGCGCCGGAATCGGATGGGGCGTTGGGTCGACGGTGTACTGCAGGTTGGAGATGTACGCGCCGGCCCCGAATGCGCCGGTCCAAATCCCGATCTTGCCACCGCCGTCCTTGCCGACAACGAGATGGGGCACCGTGAGGGCCGGGTCCTTGCCCCGATCGAGATAGACGTCGGCCGAGTCGCCGTGGATGGAGATCGACACGTGGCGCCAGCGGCCCCTGGGTACTTCGACCGCGGCGTTGGCGCCGTCACCGTAGAAGATCTGCCATGCCACGGCCAGTGAATTGAGACCCGGCGAATACTGCATGGCATCGATCGTCCCGCTCAGCCCCACCCGGAAGATGATCGCCTCGTAGTGATCGAGATCCCGGGCGTGAAAGGCGATACCGATGTTGTTGGAGCGGTCGGTCGCCGCGATATCGAAATCGAGGGTGCCGTTGATCAGGTTGGCGTCATGGGCCAGGGCCAGCCCGCGGTTGATGTAGACACTGGGCTGGCTGAGCCAGGATTCGAACCGGAGGCTGTCGGTTGCGGTCCAGGCCGACGGCTCGAGCCGCACCGTCTGCGGAGTGATCGATTGACCCGTGAGGGAACTGGCGACGCTTGCGCTGATGGCGGCAAGCAGGAACAGGTCACGCATGCACGGCCCCCCCGAAAAGGAAAACGGACCCCTGGCCAGCATCGGCCAGGGAGTCCGTATGTTCAACGCCGTCAATGCACCCGGAGCGGGCCCCTACTGACGGCGCGTGGTATTCAGTTGTCAGGGGGGCATACGGATGAGGCGTTCCGCAGGTTTCGCCGCCGGCTCTTGACCCTGGACCCTCGACGCCCAACCGTTCAGTCTCGTCTCTCGTCTCTCGTCTCTCGTCGTGAGTCTCCCATGTGCCGCAACATCCGCACTCTTTACCATTTCGAGCCCCCGGTCACCGGCGATGAGATCCACGCCGCCTCGCTCCAGTTCGTCCGCAAGGTGAGCGGCTTCACCAAGCCCTCGGCCGCCAATCAGGCGGCATTTGACCGGGCCGTCGCGGACGTGGCGCATACCATCGGCCATCTGCTCACGGACCTTGTGACCAACGCCGCGCCCCGGAACCGTGAAGTGGAGGCCGCCAAGGCCAAGGAGCGGGGAAGGAAACGATTCAGTCGAACGACAAGAGACGAGAGGCGAGAGTCGACACACTAAGGGGGCAGACGGTGTTTCCTGTTCTGTGATCCTTGACCGTAGGCCACCTGATCTGGTCGACCTTTTTCACATCCAGTTATTCTTCTTCACGTCCTCGTCGTTAGCCGCGGCCGCTCACCGCGCCGCGCTGCCCGACCCTCGACCCTCGACCCAAGTCATTGCCCAAGGTGTCCGAGCTGCTTCGCTTGGCCGACCGCGGCCGCTACAGTGCCGCCGGCGCTTTCTCCATCGATCCTTGGCCGCCGGTGGATCGCTCCCTGATCATCCATGCTCGCGGCGACCACGCCCGCTGGGGGCCGCACCGCTACCTGGCCGTCCGCCAAGGCGAACAGATCCTCCCCACTCGGCTTGGACCCGACGCCATGATCGAAACCCTGCCATTCGGCGAAACGATCCAGGTCAACGGAGTCACCGGCTCATTGCGCCCGGCGGGACACATCCTCACCGAGTCCAGCTTCGAGGTACCGATCTATCGTCTGGCGCCACAGGCCACGGTCTTTGCCACCGTCGAATGACCAGCCGCGCGCCTGATCCGCCGGTCACCTTTCTCCTTTCTCCGGCCCATCTCGGTGGCGTCAGAGGCCGACAGCTGCTCAACCCAGCCGCCGGATTTTCGCTGGCGCAACGGCTGCACGGCACCAACGGTGCCACCCTCGGCGAGCTGTTCAGCTTCGTCAGCGCCCTCTATTTCCGCGGCAAGCTGACCTATGCCTCGCGCTTCGTGCCGCCGGCCGGCCGGATTCTCATCATTACATCCAACCGCGGGCTCCGGCCGCCTTCGGCGCCGATGCGGCCCGCTGACCTGGCGGGCTTCGGCGGGGTCGACATCGATCCGGACGATCCACGCTACGCTGATCCCTTGCGACGGGACCTCCGGGACCTGGCCGGCGGGCCGGTCCTGTTTCTCGGCAGTCTGGCCACTCCCAAGTACCTCGCGATCCTGGAGCCGGAGCTGGGATCACGGCTGCTGGTGCCCAGTGCCTTTGCCGGCCTGGGGGACATGAGCCGCGGCTCGCTGCTGCTCCGGGCCGCCGCGGCCGGCCAGCCGCTGACCTACCAGAGCACCGCCGGCCGCTCCCCATAACGCAACTTGCGTAACGCAGATTGCGTAATATCTTTCCCCCATGACCAAACCCCTGCCGGCCGGTGCCCGCAATCCATTCGAGTTCGGCCGGGAGCTGGCTCCCGACGAGCTGGTGGACCGGGATGAGGAGCTCCGCGAGATCGGCCGGGTGGTGGCCAATCGCGGCAAGCTGTTCCTGATCGGCCCCCGCCGCTACGGCAAGACCTCCATCCTCAACGCCGTCGAGCACCGCCTCACCGCCCAGGGCGCCGTGGTGCTGCGGTACGACGCCGAGGCCTACGAAAGCCTGGCGGCACTGGCCCAGGCACTGCTGACCGGCACGGCTCGCAAGCTGACCGGCCCGGTGGCCAAGGCCGGTGAGGTCATCAAGCAGTTCTTTGCCCGGCTCCGCCCTGACATCAACTACGACCTGGTGCACCACACCATCGAGGTCAGGATCGGCAAGGTCACCGAGGCCAGGGCCACCGAGGTACCGCTGCTGACCGACGTGCTCGACGGGATCGAGCGGCTGGCCGCCGGCCGGAAAAAGCCGGTGGTGGTCATCCTCGATGAATTCCAGCAGGTGGTGCGGGAGGGTGGGGAAGCGGCCGAGCGCCAGATCCGGGCGGCCATCCAGCGGCACCGGCATGTGAGCTATCTCTTTGCCGGCTCCAAGACCCGGCTGCTGGCGGACATGACCGGTGATCCCGGCCGCGCCTTCTGGAAGCTCGGGGAGCGCCGCTTCCTGGGGCCGGTCCCGCGCGAGGATTTTCGCCGTTTCCTGGCCCGCGGCTTCAGCCGAGCGGGTTTCCGCACCACTCCCGAAGGGGTGGACCACATCCTCGATCTCGCCGAGGATGTTCCGTTCAACGTGCAGCGCCTGGCCAGCGCCTGCTGGGAGCGGCTCCGGGTCCGGGATGACCGCAGTCTCACGGTGGCCGCGGTTGATGAAGGGGCCCGGTCGGTGGTCAGCCACGAGAGTCCCGCGTACACCCAGATCTGGACCAGTCTGTCACGGGCCCAGAAGATGGCGCTCAAGTCGGTCATCGAGCAGGGCGGCCGGGAACTGCTTTCCCGTACCGCGCTCGACCGGCACGGGCTGGCGGCTTCGACAATTCAGCGGGCGCTGGAGTCCCTGGATACGCTGGGACTGGTACGGCAGGAAGAGATCGAAGGCGGAATTCGCTATCGGCTCGAAGATTCGTTCTTTTCGATCTGGCTGGCGCTGGCGCAGGAGCAATAGGAGATCCGATGACTGCTTCAAGAAAATCTGCCTCGGCTGCCGCCGGTGCCACGACCTTCGCCAGCCTCGGCGTTTCGGCCGAGCTGTCGGAAGCCCTGACGGCACTGGGCTACGAGGAACCGACCCCGATCCAGCGTGAAGCCATCCCGCCGCTGCTGGCGGGTCGGGATATCCTGGGACAGGCCGCCACCGGCACCGGCAAGACCGCCGCCTTTGCGCTGCCACTGCTGCAGCGGTTGCCGCCCGGCCCGCCGCCGCCGTCCCGGCCAGCGGTCCTGGTGCTAGTCCCCACTCGCGAACTCGCCATGCAGGTGGCCGAGGCCTTTCATCGGTACGGCCGGGCGGTCAACGCCCGGACCGTGCCGATCTACGGCGGCCAGTCGTTCAGCCAGCAGATCGCGGTGCTGCGGCGCGGGGTGCACATCGTGGTGGCCACGCCAGGCCGGGCGCTCGATCACCTGCGGCGCGGCACCCTCGACCTCGGCGGCGTCGCGGCCATCGTGCTGGATGAAGCCGATGAGATGCTCGACATGGGCTTTGCCGACGAACTCGAAGGCATTCTCGAAGCGGCACCAGCCATCCGGCAGACCGCGCTCTTTTCGGCCACCATCCCGCCCCGGATCGGCAAGATCGCCGATCGACATTTGAATGATCCGGTCCGGGTGCTGGTGGCGCGGGAAGAAACGGCCGCCGGCCAGCTGCCCAAGGTCCGCCAGACTGCCTATGTCCTGGCCCGGTCGCAGAAAGTGGCGGCGCTGGGGCGGGTGCTGGATCTCGAGTCTCCGGCACTGGCGCTGGTGTTCTGCCGCACCCGGCATGAGGTGGACAGCCTGGCCGAGAGCCTGGCGGGTCGAGGGTATCGAGTCGAATCGCTGCATGGCGGGATGACCCAGGATCAGCGGGACCGGGTCATGAAGCGGACCCGGGCCGGCGGCGTCGACGTGCTGGTGGCCACTGACGTCGCGGCCCGCGGCCTCGACATCGAGCAGATTTCCCACGTGGTCAATTTCGATGTGCCGGAGTCGCCGCAGACCTACGTGCACCGGATCGGGCGCACCGGCCGGGCGGGCCGGGAAGGTGTCGCCATCACCTTTGCGGAACCGCGGGAGCACCGGCTGCTGCGCAGCATCGAACAGCTGACCCACCTGCGGATTGCCATTGCGCAGCTGCCCAGTCTGCTCGATGTGCGGGCCAAGCGCCTGGAGGTCACCAGCGCATCGATCCGGGAGGCCATCGTGGCCGGGCAGCTCGACGGCTACCGGGTGGTGGTGGAGGCGCTGTCCAGTGAGTTCGACATAATGGACATCGCGGCGGCTGCGGTGCAGCTGGCGCACCAGGCGGGAGCCGGGGCCGGTGCCGATGAGACTGAAATTCCCGAGCCGGTTGTGAAGCCTCCCCGGGAGCGGAAAACGGCTAGCCGCGAGCGGGATTCCCGGCCGCCGAGTGCCGGGCCCGTCACGCAGACCAAGGTGCGGACCATGAAGTCGAAGCCCGGGATGGCGCGGCTGTTCATCGGGGCGGGGCGTCTGGCCAACATGCGGGCGGCTGATTTGGTGGGTGCCATTGCCAACGAAGCGGGGATCGAGGCCAGAAGCATCGGCACCATCGAAATTGCCGATCGGCATTCGCTGGTCGATCTGCCGGAGGAGCTGATTGAGCAGGTCATCACGGCGCTCCGGGCCGCCAAGATCAAGGGCAAGCGGCAGACCGTGCGGCGGGACAAGGCCAATCGGCCCGGACGGCCGTAACCGGCTCTTCGGGCCGCACTGGCGAGCCGGATCGGCTGTTCACATCTTCCAGTTGCATCGTTGAGTTTCCATTCTCATTAGGAAAACGGGTGATACGCGCGCCGGACCTTCGGGCTCCATGGCTGACGCTACTGTAGCGACTCGCTCGCTGCCGGCCACTCGTCGATTCGACCCCAGATACCTGGCGGTCGCTTTCGGCGCGGTCTTCGCGTGGAGTGAAGTGGTCCAGGCCTGGCGCAACTGGGGTGAAGCCGGGCTGATCTTCACCTACACCGGCTTCATCCCGCTGCAGCTGTACGCCACCTGGAGCCTGGTCCGGGCCAGCCGCCGTGTGGACCTGCCGGTCCAGATCCGCCGCGCGCTGCTGGGATTCGGGGCGGTCTTTTTCTGCTACGCCGTCGGCAGCGCCATCCTTGCCTTCATCGCCATTCACTCGAATGACGAGCCACGCTACACCGCCGCCGACCTGTTCTACCTCCTGGCCTATCCGATCCAGATTGCGGCGCTGCTGTGGTTGCCGCGCTCGCCGGGACTGGCCAACGGCCGGCTCAGGCAGGCGCTCGATATCGGTGCCCTGCTGCTGGTCTCGTTGTTCCTGGTCTACACCCACCGCCAGCTGCGGGCCGACTGGACCGGGCTGAGCCAGTTCCTGGCCACGGCCTATCCGATGCTGGGCGTGGCCGGGCTGGTCGCCGCCAACGTCGCGATCACCCGCGGACTGCCGATTCCCAGTGCCCGGGCCTGGCGGCTGCTGGTCGGCTCGCAGGCACTGGCCCTGGTGCTCGACGTGATGTTCCAGACCCTCTGGGCGACCGGATATCAGGGCCCCAACTGGTCGCTGCCAGCGGCAGTGGCCATCGACCTGGCCACGCTCTGGGCGGCGGACTGGTACGCCCGCGATCCGATCGGCACCACCGACCGCAGCCGCCAGCCAGTGGTGCCGTTCAGTCCGCTCCCGATTCTCGTCGCGACCGGTGGCGCCGGCGTGCTGCTGCTGCTGGCGCTCAAGGGCCAGATGGAGGTGATCAAGCCGGTGCTGATCACCCTGATCCTGCTCAATGTCATCCTGGTGATCCGGGAATTTCTGCTGGTGCTCGACGCCACCCGGGCCGCCCGCCTCGAATCGGCCGAGGAAAGTGAGCGGCGCTTCGAGGCGCTGGTCCGGCACTCGACCGACCTGATCCTCGTCATCGACGCGGATCACACCATCCAGTTCGTCAGCCCCGCCATCCTGACCCTGCTGGGCCGGCCGGTCGAGCGGGCCACCGGCAGCCCGTTCGGTGCCCTGCTGCATGCCGAGGATCAGGCCAGCGTCCGTGGCGTCCTCGATGAGCTGCTGCTGCTGCCGGGCGGTACCGCGTCGATCGCGGTCCGCCTGCTTCATCGGGGCGGAGGATGGCGCCGGTTCGAATGCAACCTGGCCAATCTCACCGCCGAACCTGCAGTCCGCGGGGTGGTGGTCAACGCCCGCGATGTGACGGAGCGGACCCTGCTCGAGGAACAGCTCCGCCAGGCCCAGAAAATGGAAGTGGTGGGACAACTGGCAGGCGGGGTGGCCCACGACTTCAACAACCTGCTGACCACCGTGCTGGCCAGCAGCGAGTTTGCCCTGCAGGATCTGCCGGCGGGCCACCCGCTCCGGGGCGACATGGAAAACATCCGGGTGGCGGCCCAGCGCGGCGCTGCCTTGACCAGCCGGCTGCTCTCGTTCAGCCGGCCCAAGGGCACCGATCCACGGGTGGTATCGATCGGCCCGGCGATCGAGAGCGCCGCGGCGCTGATCCGGCGCCTGATCGGCGATAGCCACACCCTGCTGGTCGAGATCGACGCCAACGCCGGCGCGGCCCGGCTCGATCCGGATGATCTCGAGCACGCGTTGCTCAATCTCACCGCCAACGCCCGGGATGCGATGCCCAACGGTGGGGCCATCCGGCTCTCGGTGCGCTCGGCCGTGCTCGGCCTGCCGCTCGACAGCCCCTTTCTGTCCGCTCCGGCCGGCCGGTATGTGGTCGTGGAGGTGGCCGACAGCGGGACCGGTATTGCCCCGGAAGCCCGAGACCGGCTGTTCCAGCCCTTCTTCACCACCAAGATCCAGGACCGGGGCACCGGACTCGGCCTGGCCGGCGTCCTGGCATTCATGCGGCGCTCACAGGGCGGAATTGCCCTGGAGACTGCTCCCGGACAGGGCGCCCGGTTCGGACTCTGGTTTCCGCGCCTCGAGCCAGTGGTCGACACAGTCATGCCGGTGGAGGCGCTGGCGCCGGTGCAGGGACGCGGCACTATGCTGCTGGTGGAGGA
>JBEPVA010000148.1:0-9789 GCA_041691295.1 Gemmatimonadota bacterium | reverse complement strand
CCGGGTCACGGCCCTTCGCGACGACGGAAGTCTCGACCTCGAGCGGATGGGCGGATTCTACACCTCGCTGTATGAAGGCAGGCCCGCCCTGGTTCACACCGGTAACCGCACTGTACCGGGTGTGTTCATCCCCCGCGAGGCCGATCGATCGGCGAGGACCGACGGGAGCCCCAAGGTCCTGCATAACCCGCCTCCGCTTCGAGTTGATGTCGGTAGCGGCTCACGGGCTGCCACCGAAGCCTTGGGGATTCGGGTTGGCAATACGATCTCGATGCCCAAGTCGTATCAGCGATTGGCCGGTACTCGCGCCACCGGCCGGTCCTTCGATGACAGGGTAGGCTGCACCGCATTGCTGCTGGCGCTCCGGCGAATGGATCCCAAGCGGCTCCGCCACGAGGTTGTATTCATCTTCTCGGTCCGCGAAGAGACCGGCCTCGATGGTGCCCGGATCGTGGCCAATGCACTCGGTATCAGGCCGGTCCGGGTTCACGCCATCGACACCTTTGTTTCGGCCGATTCTCCGCTGGAGAATCCCGCCTTTGCCGTGGCGCCGCTGGGTCAGGGCGCCGTGGTCCGGGCGCTCGACAACAGTAGTGTGACTCCGCCGGCATACGTCGATACCCTCCGGCTCCTGGCCAGGGGCCGCTCGGTGGCGCTCCAGGTTGGCACCACCAACGGTGGCAACGACGGATCAACCTTTGCGAGTTACGGAGTGCCGGACGTCCCGATGGGCTGGCCGCTCCGGTATAGCCACTCGCCGGCGGAGGTGATCGATCTCAAGGATGTGGTATCACTGGGAGAGATGGTGCTGGCCGCCGCTGAGAGTTGGTAGAAGAGAGACGAGAGACGAGAGACGACCTGGGAACAGCGGACAGGAGAAAAGGCAAGAGTCACGCGGAACCCGGAACCCGGCACCCGGAACCACAGTACCGTGAACCGTGAACTTCCAGCCGATCTAGCCGCGGAGTGCGTCTGCGGGCGGCACCGCCAGCGCCAGCCGGACCGGAATCAGGCAGGCCAGCGCCGTCGCGAGGAACAGCACCAGGCCGCTGCCAGCAAAGGAGGCCAGATCCGTCGGCGCCACGCCGAACAGCGAATTCTGCAGCAACCGCGAGGCCCCATAGGCCGCGGGCAGGCCGATCAGCAAACCGATGATCGTCAATCGCATCCCCTCTCCCATGATCAGCCGGATGATGTCGCCATTTGCGGCGCCGAGCGCCATCCGGATTCCGATCTCGCCGGTCCGTTGCCGCACGCCGTAGGCGAGCACTCCGTAGATCCCGGCGGCCGCAAGCACCAGCGCGATGAGGCCGAGTGAGGTGATCACGATGGTGTTGGTGCGTTCGGCGGCGAGAGACTCGCGAAGCCGCTGTCCCATGGTCTGGATGCCATAGAGTGGAAGACCGGGATCGACGCTCCGAATCGCCGTCTTCAGCATCGGGACCAGGGCCATCGCATCAGCTGGGCCGCGTGCTACGATGAGCATCTGCCGGCCGATCCAGTCCCACGGTGCGTCAGGCGCCTGGGCCAGCGGCAAGTACAACATCGGGGATGGCGGCTCCCGCAGGCCCCATTCCTGGACATCCTTCACCACGCCGATCACTTCGAAGTTGGTGGTCTGACCCTCCCGGCTGCCGATGTCCTTGTTCTCGGTACGGACCAGCTGGCCCACTGGCGGACCGCTCCACCCCATCACCCGCGCAAAGGTCTCGTTGACCAGCACGACGGGCTGAGCACCAGGCTCGTCCGCTGAATTGAAATCGCGGCCCGCGATCAGCCCCATGCCCATGACGCCGAAATAGCCCTCGGTGCTGATCCTGATGTTGCTCAGCACCCCGTCCGTGCCGACCATCGGGTGATCGATCTGGTGAAACCTGGTCCCGAACCCGCCCTGGCCCAGAGGCACCTGGGAGATCATGGCGACTGCATGCGGACCAGACGCCGATTGCAGGGAGAGCAGCAGCCGCTGATAGGCCAGCTTGACGAGTTGTCCGGTGTGGTACGTTCGCTCCGGGAGCGCTACCGCTGCGGTCAGGACGCTGTCGGTCACGAAACCGGGCGGCACCCGGCTCAGCATTGTGGCGCTGTGTACCAGTAGTCCGGCGCTGATCAGCAGCACGGTCGAGAGCGCCACTTCGGCCACAATCAATCCCCGGCGCAGGCCGTTACCCGGTGCGTGGTGACCGGCGCCTCGGCCACCTTCGCCGAGCACCCCTCGGAGGTCGATACGGGCCGCGCGGAGCGCGGGCACCAACCCCACCACCAGCGCCACCACCACCGCCAATCCGATCGCAACGGCGACCGCCTGCCAGTCGAGCCGCACCGTGCTGAGCCGCGGGATGTCGGTCGGCAGCAGGCTCAGCAGCCCCTGCAGCACCCAGTGCCCGATCAGCAGGCCCAGGCCACCGGCGACCACCCCGAGCACCAGGTTCTCGGTGAGCAGTTGCCGGACCAGGCGGCCCCGGCTGGCGCCAAGCGCGGCGCGTAGCGCCAGCTCCTGGCGACGAGCGGTGCCTCGGGCCAGCAGCAGGTTGCCGATGTTGGCGCAGCCGATCAGCAGGACGGCAAGTCCGGCACCGAGCAGCAGGAGAAGCCGGTCGCGGAAGGGGGCCGAGTAGACATCGCCGAGCGGAGTGAGGCGGACTCGCCAGCCGGCCGCGCCGATATCGCCCGGTGGCAGGGTGGGTTGCAGCAGCGCCTGCAGTTCCTGGCGAGCCGTTTCGATCGAAACATCCGGCGCCAGTCGTCCGACGGCTGCGAGGTAGCGAGTGCTCTTGTTGGCCCGCTGGGACAGCGGCAGTGGCTTGGGTAACCAGTAGTCGAGCGGCGTCCCGAAGACATCAAGGTCGGCCGGCATGACCCCGACGATGGATTCGCTCCGGCCATCGAGCAGTATGGTGTGTCCGGGCAGGTGCGGGTCAGCATTGAAGCGTCGGCGCCAGAGGCGGTCGCTGATCAAGACCACGTCCTGGCCTACTCCCTCGAAATCGCTGTCGTCAAACGCTCGGCCAAGGGCCGGACGGATGCCGAGCACCGAAAGGGTCTCCTGGCTCAAACTGAAGCCGTCGATCTGTTCGGGGGCGCCATTCGCCTCCAGCGTCGCGCTGCCCGGACCAACCCACGCCAGTCCCACCAGTGTGCGTGCCCGCTCCTTCCACTCGAACCACGCCGCCGGCGTGACATTGTCGCCCCGGCCGTTGGCGTCGGCGATTTCGATCAGCAGGAGCTTGCCCGGATCCTTGGCATTGAGCGGCCGTAGCACGGTGCCGCGATAGAGACTGAAGAGCGCGGTCGTGGCGCCGATCCCGATTCCCATGATGATGGTCGCGGTCAGGCTGAACGCCCGGTCTCGGCGCAATGACCGGACCGCGTATCCGAGGTCCTGCCGCAAGTCGATCCAGCTGATGCTGCGCTCCTGCCGGATCCGCAGTTGCTCTCCCACCTGGAGACAATCGGATTCGACCACCGAGCGGTCGCCGAACCGTCTGGCCGCTTCGGCCCGCGCGTCCGCCGGCGTCATCCCGCCCTGCACCAGCGACTCTTCGGTGAGGGCGATGTGGTGCTCGAGCTCGGTACGCACATCCTCGGCCAGCTGCTTGCGGCCGAATGAAAAGCGGAAGAAGCGGCGCCGGCTCACGACTCGGACACCGTCTTGCCGAGCGCCCGGGCCATGGCGTCAGCGTGCTGGCGCCAGGCGTTGGTTTCGGTCTTGAGCTCCGCTCGACCCGCCCTGGCAAGGGCGTAGTACTTGGCCCGGCGGTTGTTGTCGGAGACGCCCCACTCGGACTCGATCAGCCCGCGGGACTCCAGCCGGTGCAGGGCGGGGTAGAGGGTGCCCTCCTCGAGCAGGACCACGTCCCGGGTCGATTGGCGGATCCATTCGGCCACGCCATATCCGTGGCGGGGGCCGAGGCTCAGCGCCTTGAGGATGAGGAGATCGAGTGAGCCACGGAGTCGTTCGGCATCCTGCGCCATAGGGTCTTCCCTTGTGAGGCTATGGGAAGGTATGATGGAACCCCTTGTGTGGCAATGGGAAAGGGACTCATTGATTGGGAGCTCCGAGTTTCGGTTGGATCCGACAGCCGCCAGGTGGCTGAGGCCTTGCCGGGCAGGCGAGGCGGGCGGACTGGCGGAAGTATTGACTATGGTTTGATCTGTTTCACGTTGGCACTCCTTTCTCCTTTCTCCTTTCTCCTTTCTCGAAAAGATGATCGTGACTGAGCCGCACGTCATCGGTGTGGCTGACGGAGCTGGCGCCGCCGGTGACAAGAACAGTGGGCACTGGGCCGAGTGGCCAGGTATACCATGATCCAAGACAGCCGTGGAACAACACGGCCTCGAAACGGCCGCGAAGGAACGCGGATCGATCCCAACATGGCTTGAGACCACTCCAACCAGCAGACCCGGGTATCTGTTGATGACTGCGGCAGCACTCTGTCGTCGCAAGTGAATGCAGATGATCGCAGGTTGACGCAGGTATGGTGCTGTTATTGCGAAACCCCGATCTGGGTGCGGCAAAGCGCGAAGGAAGGAATGAGACAGGCCGACTCCTACTCGTCTGTGACCGGTGCTTTCAAAAGCGAGTACCGGACGCGTCTCCCTCGAAGCGGGTGGTCGAATCGGTCCACACCACCCAGTGTCCCTGCAGTCCACCGGGGCCGCCGAATTGCCCGATGAACTCCTTGTGCTTGTCCGCCATCCAGATCCGGAAGCTGCCTTTGCTGGCGAGTGGGGAAGAGCCGGAGAGGCCGGCGTCTCCACCGGCACCGTTGTTCATGACCATCGAGAGGTGGACCGTGTCCCGGACCAGCGCGATGGCCGCGGTGCCGGTCCAGTCCATCGCCTTGTCACCCCGATCCCCATCAACGACGAAGACGGTGGTGGAGGTCATGTCGTACAGTCCGCTGCGGTTGGCTGGCGGGAGCTGGATGGCCTTGGCCGTCAGCATCACGGTATAGCTGCGGCCGGATGAGCCTTTGGTCACCGCCGCCACCTCGAACCCCTCGGTGGTCCGGTGGCCCTGGTACTCGACGTTGCCGGTCTCCAGCCGGAGGCCGACACCGGGCAGTTCGGACAGGTCGCTCACGAAGAAGACGTCGGGCTCTCCCGGCCTGTCGTCATCCAGGATGCTCCGAATGAAGAAGCCGACCCGGTCGCGGAAATAAAGTGTCCCGACATCCTTGCGAAAGAACTTGCCGTCAGCGTCGTACCAGGTTTGCTCAACGCTGTAGGCCGGGGCAAAGGCGGCGTTGGGCCCGGCGCTCTGGGTGGCGTT
The DNA here is from genome assembly GCA_041691295.1 of Gemmatimonadota bacterium. GTDB lineage: Bacteria > Gemmatimonadota > Gemmatimonadetes > Gemmatimonadales > GWC2-71-9 > DATEHG01. Next base: position 4,514 of record JBEPVA010000148.1, on the reverse strand, counting down.
CACCGGCACGGTGCCGAGCACCAGGCCGAATGCCGTGCAGAGCCAGGTGGAATTGGTCATCGGGCCTCGCGAATGAAAAAGCGGGTGATCAACTGCAGCCGCAATCCACCGATAGCGCTGCAACCACTGAATGAGCGCTCCAAGGCATGCCTGACGATCGCCAGCTGCCGATCTTTGGTTTGTTGGTAAACAGCAACAGCGAGTCGAATGTCATGACTGTCGCGCTGCCTCACACGGTGCTGTGGCCGCTGACCACTCTACCAGAGGCCGCCGGGCGCGGCGTGGCCGAGAAATGACTCTGGCTCATCGTCCGGTGATCGCAGTGTCATCGGTGGACAGCAGTGGCTGTTCATTCAAACGTGTCCATCGGCACCAGGCTGAAGGTGCCCCGCTTATGGTTGCGCGAGTCCCACTGGGTCGAGTCGAAGCGCTCCACTTCCCTGAGCTGGATGCGCCGCGCGCCGCCCCGCATCGGGGTCGGATCTACAGGGAATTGGAGCGGAAGCAGACCCTTGGCGCCGTTGAGTGGCAGGTCCCGGGTTGTCTTCAGCTCCAGCATCGAGGGGGAGCGCAGCTTGACACTCTTCCAGTAGCTCCGGCTGCCATTGCCAGGTGGACGGTCAGTACGGCACGGTCGCCACCATCGTCGCTTTCGCCGGTCGACGCGATGTGGGCAAAGTACCCGCTGGCGAGCGACCCCGTGTCCTTGCCATCGGTGAAGCTCCCTTGGACATCCCGCACGCCGGAATTGAGGACGACGATCATGTTGTGCATGTTGCGGGTGACCTTGGCCAGCGTGGAGCCCAAGCCCGCACAGGCCGAAGATGGGGTCTGCGCCCCGAGGGAGGGGACGGGGTGGACCACCAGCAGGCAGTCGACCGTGGCGATCGCGAATGCCTCCTCGCGAACGGGCACGCCCAGCCAGCCACGGAGCAGGGTGGCAAGGCGGCAGAGGCGCACGGCGAGGCTGCTTTCTCAATACGTGGTGTCGACTAGCTGGACACGGGAAGAGTACCAACCCTTCGATTCCCCGTCAGTGATGGCCGGCACACTGGGTCCCCGGAGCCACCGCCTGTAACGATCAGGCGACAATCACTCGGCGACATCGCTGCGACCGGGGGAGAACTGGTCCGGCCGCTACTGAGCAGGCAACGCACTAGTGGTGAATTGCAATCCCTTGGCGGCGTCGTCGAGGCGGAATAGGGCGCGGATGTGGCGTCGCGTGGCGTAGTCGTCCCAGTCGGCCCAGAGGCTGTCGGCGCCCTGGCTCACTTCGCCCTCGCTGGAGAGAAGGCATGAGGCGTATGGCGCCACCTGTGTGGTCGTGACCCGACCCTCGGCCACCCGAACCCACAGCAGGGCGCGTTCCTCTCCGGCGCCACACTGCCCCATTTCCCCACCGGAACCTCGAGACCAGCCGTGCAGATCGAGCAGGAGCGCGGTACCGCCACCCACCATGGAAGCGGATGCCATGATTCGAACGGTGTCCACCGCGTGGGCGACGAACAGGGTATTGAGCGTATCGGTGACCTGCCCCTCGGGAGTTCGGATCCGGATCAGCTTGTCCTGGGGTTCGGCCTGGACCGGCACGCTCTTCCAAGCCGGTGGGGTCTCCACCGCTTCAACCGGGTCCTGGACCGGAGGGACAAGCAGGACAGCGAGCAGCAGGTACACGAGGGCCTCTTCGATTGAACGCTTCGGTTTTCTTGAAACACAGCCGACGCTGTCAATCTACCAGATGTCGCCTGCCCGCTGGTAGATTCGCTCTGAAGTCGCGCTAGTAGTGCCCACGGCGTGTCTTGGAGTATGCCCACTGCCGCCCCTTGGTCCTGCGCTGCCGTACGGGCGGAGTTGGAGGCGACCACTCGCTCGACCCAAACGGCCGCCTGGTTGGTGCAGCGGGTGTGGGCCCGGGCCGGGTTACAGGCGCACCGCTTGGAGCGGTACGGCACGAGCCCCGATCCGGACTTCGAGCGGAAGGCCTCGGCCATCCTGGGCTTGTGCCTGCGCCCGCCGGCGCACTCCGCCGTGTTCTGCGGGGATGAGAAGACCGCCATCCAAGCAGTGGCTTTCCTCGATCAGGTGGTCACCACCCAGCCGACGCGTCGGGCGATCCATGTCATCGGCGATAACCTCTCGGCTCATGAAACCCAGCGGACCCGGGACTGGCTCGCCCGCCATCCCCGGGTGACGATGCACTACACGCCGACGCACAGCTCGTGGCTGAACCAGGTCGAACTGTGGTTCGCCAAGATCGAGCGCGACTGCATTGCGAGGGGGATTGTCACGTCGAGGGCGGACCTGCACCGCACGCTGATGCAGTACATCCGACTGCATAACAAGACCTGTCGGCCAGTTCACTGGACCTATCGGTCACCCAACCACCGCATTCGTGCGAGCGGGGATTGGGCGACAGTCCACTAGAGCAGGCGGACACTCGGGCGGGCGGAAGTATTGACTATGGGTTGATTTGTTTCACGTTGGCACTCCTTCCTCCTTCCTCCTTCCTCCTTCCTCCTTCCTCCTTCCTCCTATCAGATCTTCTCGGCTCTCCCAGCCGCCAGCCACCGAAGCCGGTCGCCGAGGTTTGCGGCATCAAAGGCGGCCTGAATCTCCGTGCGGCCTTCGGAAAAGTGGTCCCAGCCTTCGAAGTGCACCGGGATGATGGTGGCGTTGGCCATCGCGCGGGCCGCCTCCACACCGTCGGCCGCGGTCATGGTAAGCGCCGCTGGGCCGACCGCCGCCACTCTCGCCGCTCCCATGAACAACACCGCCGTCGTGATCTGGAAGCGCCGAGCCACCTCGGCGATGCCGTCGTACCAGACGGTATCCCCGCTGAGGTAGAGCGCGGCGCCGGGCATATCGGACAGGCTGAGGGCGAAACCGATGACAGGTCCACGATCACCATCGGCCGGTCCGTGGCGAGCCGGGGTAGCGGTGATCAGGAGGGTGCGTCCGTCCGCCACCGGGATCTTCAGCGTCTCCCAGTCGCCGAGGCCCTCGGCATTCCTGCCCAATCGCTCGGCCCCCGCCTTCGTGGTGATCACCAGCGTGGCATCGCCGAGAAAGAGCCGGCCGGCCTGATCCAGGTTGTCGAAGTGATGATCATGACTCAGCAGCACCATGTCGACCGGCCCCACATCCACCGCCGAGAGCGCCGGGCCCGCGTTCTTGTGCAGCACATAGGCGCCGTTCCGGATCTCGGCTCCGGCCGGATCGAAAGTGGGGTCGGTGAGAATCCGCAGCCCGGCCAGCTCGAGGAGCAGGGTGGGCCCGCCGATATAGGTCAATCGCACCGAGCCGTCAGTCATCGATGCTCCATTCCCATTGCCAGATTGCGCCATCGTCCGGATCGACGATTTCCCTCACCTGGGTGAATCCCAGCTTGTCCAGTATCCGGGTCGAGGCGTTGGGCTGGGCGAGGGTTTTCGCGGTCACCATTCGCACATCGGCCGACGCGACCGCGATGGCCCTCAGCGCCTCGGCCATGGCTGTGCCATAGCCTTGACCTTCGAATCCCGGAAAGGTGTAATACGCGATCTCGACCGCACCGGTACTGCCGGGCGCCCCGGTAAAGCTGCAGGTGCCGACGATGACCCGCGTGTCGGCATCGACGGCCAGGTAGCCGGCCCAGGGATGCTGGATGCCTTGGTTCCTGCGGAAGGTCAGGCTTTGTTCCGCCACACCCCGAATGAGTTCTTCGTTGGTACCGATGTCGAAGCCGTGGGTCGAGGCGTAGGCTCCAGGAGCAGAAGTGAGCGCTGCCAGGCTCGATTCATCCAGGGAGACCAGGGTGATCGCCGCCATCCGAGTGTCAGGCCCGCTGGCCGATGGCCTGGCGGATCCGGGCAATCTGGCGGAGATGGACCAGGTCGTGACCGGCGTAGATCCGGATCATCAAATCGAGACTCTCGTTGCCGCGCTCGGAGTGCACCATGACGCGTTCGAGGTCGGATGGCGTGGCCCGCTCGAGCAGCCGGATGTTGGCAACGCGGATGGCGGCGAATGCGACCTGGGCCGCCTCGAGGTCCGCCGACTCATAGTGCATCCGGGCAGCCCAGGCATCCTGGTCGTAGCCCGGAAGTGTCGGCCCGTCCTGGGCCAGCACCATCCGGAAGCGGAACCCGCCCACCAGCTCCGAATCGGCCAGGTGCTGGGCCACCATCCTGACTGACCATTTGCCCGGGGCTTCAGGCTGTGACAGCTGGCTCTCGGTCAGTCCGCTCACCGCGTGCCGCAGTGCGGTAGGGGTGCCGCGCATCACTTCGAGTGGATTGCGGCTGCCCAGCGCGTCGAACAGGGTTGCTACGTAAATCGTGAAAGGATCCTGCTCCGTCATGGGATCTCGGTGGAAAAAGGTTCACGGTTCACGGTCCGTAACTGGTTCCTCGTGCCGCGTTCCGCGTTCGCTCCGGACATATATTTACTCTCTCCTCTCTCCTCTCTACACTCTCCAGTGCAGGATGCCGTTCCGAATCACCAGCGCCTTGCCCGATGCTGTGGAGTCATAATCC
>JBEPVA010000147.1:0-9815 GCA_041691295.1 Gemmatimonadota bacterium | reverse complement strand
AGATGAGAGGCCGACGTCATGACCAGCTGCAAGCAGATCCTCTGCCGCACCCCTTTCGTCGTGCTGAAGCAGGATGGCGCGCTCTGAGACTCCGTTTCTGAAGCGCACGCTCGCCCGCGAAACGCTCTGGGTTCTTCTTGGCCAGGTGGGCCGGGCGGGGTTGCAGGCGGTCTACTTTGTCCTGGTCGCACGCTCGCTTGGCGTCGAGGGATTCGGCGCCTTCAGTGGAGTGCTGGCGATTGTGGCGGCGATCGCTCCGTTTGCCACTCTCGGAATGGGCCACCTGCTAGTCCGGGACGTGGTGCGGGACCCCGCGGTGTTCAGAGCGGCATGGGGCAAATCACTGCGCATCACACTGACCAGCGGCATTGCCCTTCTCGTGATCACGATCGGTCTCGCACGACTGATTCTCCCCACCCGCATTCCAACGTTGCTGGTCCTGCTGCTGGCATCATCAGACGTGGTCTTCGCCCGACTCGTCGATCTCGCAGGTCAGGCGTATCAAGGCTGTCACAGGGTCAACCGGATGGTCGCGGTTCAATGGGTGCTGTCCGTTGCGCGCCTCACCGGGCTGATCGTGACACTGGTAATCATCTCCAACCCGACCCCGACACAGTGGGCGACGGTCTACCTGTTAGCGACTGTCCTGAGCGCGGTGATCGCAGTAGTGGCTGCCTCTCGTGAGCTTGGGCTTCCGGCACTCGGAACGCGCGCGTCGGCGCTCAACTATCGCGATGGCGCATTGTTCACGGTGACCGTCTCGGCCGCCAACGTGTACAACGACATCGACAAGGCGCTGCTGCCGAGGCTTTCGACACTTGAAGCCAGCGGTCTGTATAGTGCCGCCTACAAGGTGCTGTTTCTCGCGACTTTACCGCTGATGTCGCTGTTGCAGGCGTCGTATGCGCGGTTCTTCAAGCATGGATCCGAGGGAATACGGGGCGGGCTCCAATTTGCCCGTCGATTGGCGCCTGGTGCACTTGGCTACGGTGCCCTGGCGTCGATCGGCCTATTTGTCTGCGCGCCAGTGCTACCCTGGATACTGGGACCGGCGTACGCGGCCTCCGTCGATGCGGTACGGCTGCTTTCCATTGTTCCTCTGTTCAAGGCAGCACAAATACTCTCCGCCAATACGCTTACTGGCAGCAACCTTCAAGGCGCCAGGACCTGGGCGCAGGGCGGAGCCTGCCTGCTGAACCTCGGTCTGAATCTCTGGTTGATCCCGGTGTATTCCTGGCGGGGTGCGGGATTCGCGACGCTGGCGACGGAATCCACCCTGGCAGTGTCTCTCTGGGCTCTGGTTTGGCACTACGCGCGCCAGCCGGGGGTCGAGGCACAACTGGTGCCGGCGTCGGTCGGCGAGTCTGGCAGCATCGCATGAGCGCCACCTCCACCGGCGGCAGGGTCTACGAGGCACCACCTACCATGGATGCCTCTCACTCTGCGGCCCCTCCCTGGTTCATGTACCTGCTGATCGCCGCCCTGCTGATCGTGGCCTCAAACTATGACCCACTCGCGGGCCGGCACGGTGGTTTTCAGGGCGAGGAATGGAACGAGACGAAGCGGGAATCGATCGGCCAGATCGGTGAGGGCGGCCCGATCCGGGGGGTCGCGCTGCTGCTACTGAGCGGCGTCAGCCTGCTGTATCTGACACGTCCGGTCCGGTTCGAACGCTCCGGCCATCGTTGGGGGCGCCGGTCAATGCTGGCATTTGGCGGCGTCGCGGTGGCCAGCATTGCATGGTCCGACGATCCGTTGGTTTCGGTGAAACGGGCCGGGGCCGTTGCGGTCGGAATGCTGCTTGCAGTGGCTCTTTCCCGGCGATGGAGCTGGACCGAAATCCTGATGTTGGGGCTGGTGACAACCGGCATCGTGACCCTCGGTGGCTTGCTGCTTTCCATCGTGTTCGGAGATTTCAGGCCGTGGGAGGGCGGTTACCGGTTTGCGCCCATGTCACACCCCAATCCGACCGCTCAGGATTGCGCGATACTGGTCATGGCTGCCGGGGGTCTGGCCATCGCGGGTCCGCGCCGGCGACTGATGATCGCCATTTGCGCGGTGGCCGGGATTTGCATGTTTCTGACCCGTTCGCGGACCTCAGTTGCGAGCTTCCTGGTCGCCGCGGTCACGGCGGGATTCTTTGCCAGGCCAAGGCGTGAGCTCGTCTTTGGCGCGCTGCTGGTTGGCGCGCTGGTCGCCGCCGCGATCGTTTTTGTCCCGGACATTCATGGTCTGCTGACCGGCACTGCGACGATGGGCCGGCAGGATGTGCAGGGCTCCGATATCGGGACCTTCACGGGTCGGACGTATATCTGGCAGATGGCCTACACATTCTTCCTGGAGCGCCCGCTTCAGGGATTCGGGTTTGGCGGGTTCTGGATTCCACAGCGCATCGATATGTTCGCGGCGCAACTCGGCTGGGTTTTCTTCCACGCCCACTCCGGGTATGTGGATGCTGCCTTGGGCCTCGGAGTCATCGGCCTCGCCCTGTACCTCCTGCTGCTTGGCACCACGTGGGTCGAATCGCTGCAGGAGTGGCGGCAGCATCACGGAGCTGGAGCCCTTTTTGCTCTGACGCTGGTGACTTTCATGGCGGTCGGCTCGTTCGCGGAGACCTTCTTTCCGCTGGCAAACTTGCCCTCGTTCTTTGCCATGATGGCCGTCGCCCGGCTGACCTACTCGGAGGAGGAGATCGCCGGAGCAGCGGCGCAACCGCCCGTGCTGCAGAGCACCTGGCGGGAGCGCCCCCGCCTTGCCGGGGCACTTCCGGCCGCCTCAGCCCAGGCTGATGGCTGGCAGACCCGGCCATGACCCATTCTCCGCTGTTTAGCGTCCTGACTGCTTCGCGCAATCACGCCACGTTCGTCGTCGAGATGCTCGACTCAGTGGCGGCCCAGACGTTTCAAGACTTTGAAATTGTGTTTGTGGACGACGGATCAACCGACCAGACCGGTGAACTCGTGCCGGCCTGGATCGAGACGTTTCGGCAGCGGGCATCCAACCGGATCCAGTACGTGCGTGAGTCCCATGGCGGGCAGTCGGCTTCGCTCGAGGCGGGCTTTGCGCTCTGTCGTGGTCAATATATCGCCACGCTCGATTCGGATGATCGCTGGCTTCCCGGGAAGCTGGAGGCCGTCGCCCGCGAGATCCAGCAGCATCCTGAATGCGGGCTATTCGTCCACCCGCAGATCGTGATCGATCCTGGCGGGAGCCGTACGGGCGAGCTCCGTCCCAAGGGTGCGAAGCTGTCCGATGGTGATTTGAGAGACCAGATGCGCCGAACGGGACGTCATGTCGCAGGGGCCATGACCTGCCAGACCTACCGCCGCGACATTTTCACCCAGCTGCTGCCGATGCCAACTCGCCGGTTTCCATCGGCTGCGGATCAGTATCTGTCTTTCGGGGCCACGTTGCTTGCACCGGTCCGCGCGTTGGCCGAGCCGCAGAGCGAGTACCGGCTCAATCCCGATGGCCACTACATCAAACGGATGACCACGCCTGACGGGATCGAGCGCCAAATTGACATCCAGCGGACCATCGCCGGGCATTTCGGACTCGGCCACGTGGTCGAACGCAACTCGTTCTTTGCGCGCAACAGCTTCGCCAGCGCAAAGCTGATCGCCAGTGTACGTACTCAGGTGCGGGCGTATATCCTGCTGATTCGAGCGATCTGGTCCGATGCCGCCTTCCGACCCACTCAGAAACTGGCGTTCACGCTGTTCTGGGGCCTGGGTCTTCTCGCGCCGCGCACACTATTTTTGCGGCAATGGCGCTGGTTTCAGCTGAAACAGACTGGTCGGGACCGCCTGGCGGGGGCCGCCACTCGGTGAACACCCTGGATAGGAGCGGGTCATGCGTCTCCTGGCGGGCCGTTCACGATGGCACCAATCCGGGCACTTTCGGCGCGAGTCATTCCGTGCGGGGGGAATTATGCTAAGGCGCGAATTTTTAGGAACCAGCTCCGGGCTCCTTGGAGCGCTAGCGGTGGGCGATCTGCTTGGCAAATGTGCAGCCGGTTCCCGCCCAACGGGCGATGGCCTTGCGGCCCGCGCCTCGGCACGGGGACTGCTTTACGGTTCCGTGATCCGGGTCGGAGTGGCGGAGAAGGATCCCTTGGTTGCCCAGGCGTACATAAATGAATGTGGAGTCCTGGTGCCGGGCACGGCGCTGTTTTGGCCGAAGATCCACCCCAGCCCGGATCGATTCGACTTCAGTGCCGCCGACAAGATCTATAATTTCGCCGCGGGCAATGGCCTGAAATTCCGGGGCCATACTTTGCTCTGGTACAAGCAATTGCCGGACTGGTTCGGAGCGGCTGTGAATCCTTCAAACGCAGCATCGGTAATGCAGAACCACATCACGACGGTGGTCGGGCATTTTAAGGGCAAGACGCATTCCTGGGACGTGGTTAACGAGATCATCGACGATAAATCGGTGCGTCCGGACGGACTGGGACCCAGTGCCTGGCTCGATCTACTCGGGCCGGATTACGTCCCGATGGCATTCAGGGCCGCCAAGGCGGCGGACCCGGATACCCTCCTCGTCTACAATGACAATCATATGGACTACGACACTCCGGCCTGGGACCGGAAACGCGGTCTGGTTCTGGCGTATCTCACCAAGCTTAAATCAGACGGGGTTCCGGTCGAGGCTCTGGGAATCCAGGCCCATCTTGATGCATCCGAGACCAGATTCTCAGAAACGAAATTCCGCCAGTTTCTCAGGGACGTCGCGGCACTGGGACTGAAGATCATCCTCAGTGAACTCGATGTCAGGGACGACCAAGTCGCCGGGGCGCTGACGGAGCGGGATTCAGCGGTCGCCGGGGCATATTCGAGGTACCTCTCGGTGGCACTTGATGAGCCGGCGGTAGTGGCGGTTCTGACCTGGGGCCTCAACGACAATGACACCTGGCTCGAGAAAATCCATCCTCGGCGCGACGGCCAGCCGCTCCGGCCGTTGCCCCTCGACCCCCAGTTGCGGCGCACCTCAGTCTGGGACGCGATCGCCCGCGCCTTTGACGCCGCTCCCAAGCGTTAGGGACGGATTGATGCCTACCCGGAACCGAGGTCCGGTTTGATCGTCAGGGCCGGACGACTCTGGGTCGCTCTGGGTGCGGTTGTGGCCGTGCTCTGGCTCGGTGTATTTCTGGCCGTGCCGGGGTGGATCGCGCGTGACCCTGAGCGGAATATGGCTGCCCTGGGTCTGGTGGGTCGCCGAATGACCTATCCTGCATTTCAACACTACTGGCCCCGCTACCACTTGGTTGCGCTGGCGCTGGTGCTGGTGGTGGGCGGTGCGCTCTTGGTGTTGTCGACGATGCGAGGACAGCGATTCCTCAACTCGCTACTCGGCCCGCTCGATGATCGAATTGCATTCCGGATGCCCGGATCAGGACGGTCTCGGGTCGTTACCGCCGTGTGGCTGACGATCCTGCTTCCGCAGCTGCTGGCCGTCGTCTCGGGCTTCGAGGCTTGGCCATTTTCGCCCTACGGGATGTACTCCGCCGTTCAAGCGCCCGTCGTTTCGGTTCCGCGGCTGGCGGTCATGACGGATACCGGTCTTGTCACTGTTGGGGACCTGGACTGGCTTCGGCCGTTCGACACCAGCCGGTTGGATGTGGCGCTGAATCGCCTGATCCGTCAGGGGGACCAGGTCGCGCTGCAGCAAGCTGCGCAGTTTGCACTCGGACGATATGAACGAGCCCGAGCCAGAGCTGGTGGGACGTGGCCGCAGGCTCGCGGTATTGGGGTGTACCGCGACACCTGGCTGCTCCAGCCCGGCGCCAGTAACCGCCTGACGCCCGATTCCACAGCTGTAATATTCGAAGCGCCGATTCAATGACCGACTCAGGCCGATTCGAATGGGTGGGCCGCCGGTGGAACCATTTCTGGTTCGAACCGGGGGGGGCCTCGACGCTGGGCGGAGCCCGCATTGCGTTCTTCCTGCTGGTCTTCCTGTTCTATGTCGGGCGCCCGCTCGCTCCCTGGGCCGACGTTCCCGCCGCGTTCTGGATGCCGACCCTGCTGTTCCGGCTGCTGCACATACCGCTGCTGCCGGGCTGGGTGCTCACAGCCGTCGATGTGAGTTGGAAAGCTGCCCTGGCCCTGTCGGCGATCGGGCTGTTCACGCGGTATAGCACCATCGTCGCCGCCGTCCTCGGATTCTACGTCCTCGGGTTGCCCCACAACTTTGGCAAGGTCCATCACTCCGACACCCTAGTCGTCCTGTTGATGTTCGTCTTTGCCGCCAGTCGCGGCGGAGATGCCTGCTCGCTCGATCGACTTCGCCGGCTGGCTAGTCTTGACGGAAAGAAGCTTCCCGTTCTCTTGCCGCTCGATCCGGAGTACACCTGGCCCCGGCGGGTGGCGCTATGCCTTCTGGTCCTCGCATTCGCCGGCGCGGCCCTCAGCAAACTGCGGAATTCGGGTCTTGCCTGGGCCTTGTCCGACAACATGCGCAACACCCTGCTGGTCCATTACTACGACCATCGACCACCGACGTCATTGGGTCTGCTGGTCGCGTCGAGTCCAACCCTCACCCATCTGCTAGCGGCGGGGTCACTGGCCATGGAAATGGGAGTGGTCCTGGCGTTGTTCGGGCCCAGGCTCCGCGCTTTCTTCGTGACGGGGCTTGGCTTCATGCAGATCGGGATCTGGCTGATGATGGGGGTGCTGTTCCTCGGCTATGCCAGCGTCTATCCGGTCCTCGTGCCGTGGGCGGAGGTTGCCGCCGCCGTTCGAAGGTGGTTGGGTGCGCGGGGAAGGGTCGTAATGCTGTTCGACGGCAGCTGTGGCATCTGTACCCGCACGATGCGGGTTCTCCGAGCCGTCGATGTCCTCGGGCGGATCGAATTTCTTGATGTCATCGGGCAGTGGCCGGTGATCGCCGCACGGTATCCACGGCTCGATCGGCTTCAGTGCCTCGCGGACATGCATGTGCTGGCGAGCGATTCCAGCGCTGCAACCGGTTTCCTCGCCTACCGCCGACTGGCCTGGCGAGTGCCTCTTGCGTGGCTGATCGTTCCGTTTCTCTACGTGCCACCGGTGCCGCAGTTCGGCCGGATCATTTATCGCAAGGTCGCCGACGACCGAATGAGCCATGGATGTGAATTGCCCTGGGCCGGGACGGAGCCATCGTGAGCCTTGTGACGAGTACACCGTCCGAAGCCGAAGCGCCGGCGCCGATTCGCTCGATTCCAGCTCTCGAGAGCAAGGCCTCGGCCAAGAAACACGGCCAGATTCCGTCTCTGGATGGGATGCGAGCGGTCGCATTCCTGATCGTATTCATCTCGCACGCCGGGTGGCAGCGCCTGTTCCCGGGCGGTTTCGGCGTCACAATCTTTTTCTTCCTCAGCGGGTACCTGATCACCACGCTGCTGCGGGAAGAAATTAGCCGGTACGGTGATATCAGCTTCAAACTGTTCTATGCCCGTAGGTTGCTCCGGATCTGGCCGCCGTTCTACACGGTACTCGCGCTGGCGACGTTGGCCACGGTTACCGGTGTGCTGACCATGAAGCTGCAGCGCGCCGCGATGATACCGCTGCTGCTGCACTTCACGAACTATCGGACCATGTGGCATGGCCTGGAAGGCGCTCCGCCAGGCACGCTGGTCTACTGGTCGCTATCGGTCGAGGAGCATTTCTACCTGATCTTTCCGTTGCTGCTGTACGGTCTGTACCGTCTCAAATGGCCTCCGCTGACCAAGGCCGCGGCGCTGTGGGCACTGTGCGCTCTGGTCCTGGTGTGGCGCACGATACTGGTGTATGGCTCGGACATTCCCGCCGCTCGCACTTATATGGGAACGGATACCAGGTTCGATGGACTGCTGTTTGGTTGCGCCCTTGCCCTGTACGGCAACCCGGCGGTGGATCCGACCCGGTTCTCGGAGCGGACCTGGAAATGGATCTTTCTGCCGCTGGGGATCGCATTCCTGCTGCTGACGTTCCTGGTCCGAAGCCCCGACTTCAGGGAAACGTGGCGCTACTCGATCCAAGGCATCGCCCTGGTTCCCGTATTCGTCAGCTCCGTGCGGTACCCCGCCTGGGGGCCGTGGCAAATCCTGAATTGGGGCTGGATGCGCGGGCTGGGTGTGCTCTCCTATTCGCTTTATCTGCTGCACTACTGCGTCATCCATGGGGTCCAGGACCATTTGCACCTGCCCCGGGTTCCAGCCGCATTCGTGGCACTGGCGCTGACGATTTCGCTCTCGTTCGCGATGTATGTGCTGATCGAGCGCCCATGCGCGCGGCTTCGCAAACGCTTGACTCGTTGACCGCCCCAGAACTGACTGCCGTCACGGCCATGGAATCAGCCTCGCCAGCTTTCTCCGTGCTTGTCGCCACCCACAACCACGCCAGCTACCTCGCCGAGGCGCTGGACTCGGTGCTGGGCCAGACCTATCGCGACTGGGAAATCGTGCTGGTCGATGATGGCTCAACCGATGCCACCGCTGAGGTGATCGCGGCGTGGTGCCGGCAGAATCAGGCTGCATTGGCCGGGCGCTTTCAGCAGATCCGGATCAACAACGCCGGACAATCGGCCGCTTACGAGGCCGGCGCGCCGTTCTGCCGAGGCCGGTACATCGCCCTGCTCGATTCCGACGATCGCTGGCTGCCCGGCAAATTGGCCGCGGCCTCGGCGGCACTGCAAGCCGACCCGAATCTGACTCTGCTGACGCATCCCCAATTCGTGATCGATGCCAGTGGTGCCCGCACCGGTCGCACCTGGCCCCGGGGTGGCTTCCTCGCCTCCGGGGATCTCCGAGCCCAGATGCGGCGCACCGCCCGCCTCGGCGTGGGCACCGCGTCGAGTCTGGTGCTGCCGGCCACGACCTTTCAGGGTCTGCTGCCGACCCCGACCCGGAAATTTTCCTCGGCCGCCGATTACTACTTCGGATTTGGCGCCTGCCTGGCTGGCCCGATCCTGGCCCTCGCCGAGCCCCTGGGCGAGTATCGCATTCACCCCAGCAGCATGTATCTCCAGCGAATGTCCAATGGGGAAGGGCTCCGGCGGCAACTCGATCTGCAGGAAACCATTAGCGGCCATTTCGGCCTTGGCGCGGTCCTGCTCCACAATGCCTACTATCAGCGGGCCCGGTTTGCCCTGGCATGCTTGACCGGCTCGATCATCGACCGGTTCCGGACTCTTCGCGATTTTTCATCGGCAATCCTCGACGATCCTTGGTTCAGCCCCGCCCAGAAGATCCAGCAGCTGGGATTCTGGTCAGCGGCCGCTGTGCTCCCGCGCCCGGCCTTTATCCGACTCTGGCGCTGGTTCCTGCTCCGATGACCGCCGCCCAGCCCAACACCGAATCGGTGGCGGCGCCGTGGCACGGGCACCGGGTGGTACTGGCGGGCACCCCGATCGACGCCTGCACCATGGCGCAATCGGTTTCCGCCATCATTGCCCGGGCCCAGGCCGGTGGACCGCCGAGCTACGTGGTGACACCCAATGCCGCCCATCTGGTGCAGCTGCAGCACGACCCGGGCTTCCGCACAATCTATCGTGGCGCCATGCTGTCGGTGGCTGACGGCATGCCGCTGGTCTGGGCTTCTCGGGCCCTTGGGGCCCCGCTACCCGAGCGGGTCAACGGCACCGACCTGTTCGTCAATCTCTGTAAACAAGCGGCCGAAACCGGACTCCGGGTGTACCTCTTCGGTGGCCGGGCTGGGGCGGCGGATGCCGCGGCCGCAGAGCTGGTCCGCCGCTATCCTTCGCTGATCATGGCGGGAACCTGCTGTCCCCCGTTCGGCTTCGACGCCGATCCGGTTGAGCTGGCCAAGCTCGCCAAGGCCAACCTGGCCGCGTCGATC
>JBEPVA010000146.1:0-9898 GCA_041691295.1 Gemmatimonadota bacterium | reverse complement strand
AGACCCCGCCGGGCGGGCGGCGGCATGGCGCGGGCGGCGCCGCGGGGCGGATTTGGGCCCGGCCGCCGCCAGAATCGATATCGACGGAACGATTTCCTCGCCTTGAGGTCGCCCCGCCAGCGGACTACGGCAGGGTGACCGTGCCCAGCGCCGTCGTTTCTCCCGCATTCACCGTCACCCCCTCCACCCGCTGCAACCCGAGACTTGAAGTCGTCGGCGGGTAGCACTCCACGATATAGACCCAGCCCGCTCCCAGCAGTTCACCGCTCGGCTTCAGGAAGCTGAGGGCAAAATGACCCTGGGCATCGGTGGTGCCGGTCGCCGCGACGTACCAGGTTCCCGGAGCCATACCGGGATCCCCGACCATTGCTCGGACGGAGGCACCGGCAATCGGGGTCGCCGAGCTATCGCCGACCGTGCCACTGATGGCGCCAACGGTGGTGGGATCGATGGCCTCGACCGCCGGGATGTAGTAGTACCACCCCTCCGTCCCAACCGGCTCTATGTCGGCCGCGGGAATGAAGCTTTTGCCGACATCGAAATGGATCACGAAGGTCGCCGAGGTATCGACCACCGCGATCGGCTGGAAAATGTCGGCCTTGATGATCCGCTGCCCGCTGGCCGACCAGTTGATTCCCGGGTCGGTATCGTGGCGGAGGACGGTTCCGTCCTTCAGCGTCAGTGACGAACTGTCGGTGTTGATGGTGATACAGACCGCGCCGTAGGAACCATTGGGCAGACTGCCTTCACCCAGCGAGGCGGTGGTGCCGCGCTGGAGCGCCAGCAGGTCGAACCGCTTGTTGGGCTCGGCCAGGGCCGTGGCACCGCTGCAATCGGAACCGGTGCTTCCCGAGTCGGTCCCGGCCGCGACTCGGACCACGAAAATGTCCGCTCGGGCGACCAGGTCGAAGGGGAACGGGCTGTCGGTGAGCAGGACCTTGATGCCACCTGACCCGGTCCCCGCGCCGACCGGATCGGAATTGCAGGCGCCAGCGGAGAGGACGAGAGCCGCAGCGGCGAAGAGTGGCAGGCGCATGGTACCTCCAGAAGCGAGACAGAACTCGGTAATCTGAGCCCCTGCTCTATAGACGTACGCTGCAGATGGTTTGTCTCACCCCACCCCGTTCCAGGCTGGAAACAACAGCGGGGCGATCATTCGATCGCCCCGCTGATGCTTTCAGGATCCCGGCCATGTTAATGGTGCTTGGGGTGGGCCAGAATATCACGCCACAGGCTGGCTTGATCCGCCAGTGAGGCGCGGTCCACCCGGGGTGCGGTGACCGCGCTCGAATTGGACTGGAAGCTCATGATGTTCTTGGGCGTCACGGTAGACCCGTTGAGCTCGAACACGGTCCAGAGCGTGCCCGGCTGGTTGGGCACGAAGAACTGCTGGACCAGCACGCCGTGGATATAGAGGTCGACCCGGGCTCCAGACGCCGCCAGCGGCGAGCCCGTGGTCAGCCCCGCATCGCTGAAATCGTGCACCGAGAAGCGATACACACCACTCGACTGCTGGGTGATCGTGATGGTCTCGGGTCCGAAGCCGGAGGTGTTGTCGACATCGAGGGCGGCGAATGGATCGGTCGTGAGGCTGCCCTGCGAGCTGAAGTAGACGTGGAACCGGGTACCCGGCGTGGCCTTGTCGGGTCCCGTCAGGTGCGCATCGAGATCGGGCGGCGTGGCACCCCACTGCAGCACGATCCGCACATCGTTGCTGCCACTCGGCGAGAGTGAAAGGTTGGCGCTCGTCGTGCCCTGAACGTTGCCGACGATGAGCTGACCATCGGCGTAACCGGCGAGCTTGGCCACCACGGTGAAGGTGCCGGGCGGGGTCTGAAGTGAATAGGCCCCCGCTACATCGGTCGTCGTGCTGCTGATGGTCTGACCGGCGGTGTTGTTGACACCACTGCGGGCTTCAAGGGTGACGCCAGCGAGCGCCTGGCCGGTCCGTGCATCCGTGACCCCGCCCTGGATATTTCCACCGTTGGCATTCGTGGAGACCAGAGGGATCGTGGGAAGGGTGGTTCCGCCAGCCGCAGGAGCGGCATTGTACACCTGGGTGCCAGTGTACCCGGCCGCGGTGACATCGGCGGTGTAAACCCCTCCCGGCAGTGGGCCGGTGGTATAGCTCCCGTCTGCCGCCGTGGTCACCGTGGCGACCACGGTGCCGGTTGCGTCCTTGAAGACCAGGGTGGCCGTGTCGATCGGAGTGCCATCCAGCGCGCTGATCACCCGACCGCTCAGTGGCGCCGAGCCGTGGGGCACCACGCGGACAGTGGCAAAGGCCCGGAAACCGTTGGGCGTCTGGGCGGTGACCTGGACCGTGGCGTTGAGGTCCGGCGCCTTGAGTACCCCCTTGGCATTGACGGTGACGAGGGGGTTGTCGGTGGACCAAGAGATATAAAAGGCCGGCACCTCGGCACCGGCCGAATCAAATGCCGTGGCGCTGAAGACCACGCTGTCCCCCCCGACAACCGTCACGGTGTCGGGGAAAATATTGAAAAAGGCGATGTTCAGCCCGGGCCCGACATAGGTGGCACCGAAATCAGTGTTGGCATCCGAGGTGCCGCCCACGGTAACCGTGGCAAAGGTGACGGCCGAGAAGAGAGTGATCCCCGATGCCGTGTTGTAGTCGAGATGGACGTCTAGAGTTTCGGCCGGCTGGCTGAGCGGCACCCGCGGCGCGATGGTCAGGCTGTTGGCGTTGGGGCCAAACGGGAAGCTGCGGACGTAGACGGTGTCGATGCGCTGAAGTGTGTCGGGCCGCGTCGTCAGGGTGACCTTGATCTGCTCCACGGCCAGCACGGCACTGGCAAATTGGCTCCCGGCGGGCATGATGGGGCGCAGGACCAGCCCTACCTGGCGCGGAAACGCCCCGCTTCCGGTGGGGTCGCTGCAAGACCCCAGCAGCGCGGCCAGGCATAGTGTCGCGGTGGTCCATCGGGCCAGGGTGCGGCGGGCAGGCCACAGGCGAGACTTCAAGGACGCGGGAAGTGACATTTCAGCCCCTCGCAGACGGTGATTCAATCAACTCAAGCTGTATGAGGTGAGGTGCACTGGCAAGCCAGCGGTGCCAGATTCGGGCCCCGAGCGGTATCACTGGCCGGAGGCCCTTAACGGCGCCTCTTCGGGACCCGATCCCTGCTGCTGGGCCTGCCGCAACTGATGCTCTTGCTCGGACCGTTCCCTCAGCGCCTTGACTGCCGATTTGAATTCCTCCAGAGTGGCGGAGCGGGCCGCGGCGCGCGTGAGGTCATCGAACATCTGCCCGCCGCGATCGAAGGCCAGCGACTGGTTCCCCCCGGACGGGATCGGCAGCAGGGCCAGCAGCAGCGTCGGAATCTTGAGCCCGCCGATGTACACGAACTGCGCATCGACTCCGAACTTCTTCCCGCCAAGCTGGGTGGTCCAATTCGGCGGACCCGGCTGACGGGCCAGCTCGATTGCCATTGAGTCGAGGTAGGCCTGCACCATTGCCTTGACCGCGCTGTCGGCCAGTTGCGCACTGCTCCGGGTAAGGCGGTGCACCATGGCCAGTTCGGCGGGGTTGAGCGGCCGGACCCAGAGCCGGCCATCCCCGAATGACCGCGACGCGCCTCGGGCCGCTGGAGCGGCACTGGGGGTGATTTGGGGCGACGAGGATGTGGTGCCGGTGTCCGGATCGGCTGCGGGCGTTGCGATCGTTTGGGACTCGTCACTTGATCGCTTCGCAATAATCGGAGGAGTGCTGCGACGCAGCGGTTTCCGCGCCGGTGGCTGACTGAGGATCAGAGTAAAGGGGAGGGAACGAGAATGCGGGAAAGCGGGAAGCGCGACCGGCAGTGAAAGGTCGACCCTCACGAAATAGACGATCATCAGGTGCACCACAAGGCTGGCCAGCGCCGCGGCCCACCGCGGAACTGCCGCCACCGGCCGCCGGACCTCAGCTCCTCCGGACGCCTGCGACACCGTGCAGTTCCGCCAGCGCCTTCCCCAGGCGCCCGGCGGCCTCGACCAGCCGGACCGGGCCGACCGTCAGCGCGATCCGGAAAAACCCTTCCCCACCGGGCCCGAACCCGCTGCCCGGCAGCAGCACCACGCCGTGCTTTTCCAGTGCGTGGCTGGTGAACGCCGCCGATGCGAGCCCTTCCGGCAATCGGATCCAGAGGTACATGGCCCCCTTGGGGGATTCGAGCTCGAACCCTTCCTGACGCAATGCCGCCACCGCCGCATCGCGGCGGCGAGTCAACTCCACAACGATCGGAGGAATCAGTCGGTCCGCCCCTTCGAGCGCCGTGACCGCCGCCTGCTGAATGGCCAGGAACGGCCCGGTGTCGATGTACGACTTGACCCGGGTCAGCGCCTGGATGAACGGCGCCGCACCGGCTGCCCATCCCAACCGCCAGCCGGTCATCGAGAAGCTCTTGGAGAGCGAGAAGAATTCGATCGCGATATCCCTGGCACCCGGAATCTCGAATATGCTCGGCGCCCGATAGCCATCGAAGGTCAGGTCGCAGTAGGGATTGTCGTAGGCCAGAACGATGTCGTGCTGCCGGCAGAACGCCACCGTCCGCTCCAGGTAGTCCCGGGGAGCGATGGCTGCAGTAGGGTTATTCGGATAATTGAGGAAGACCAGCTTGGCGCGGGCAATGACTTCGGCGGGAATCTCCGCCATTTCGAGCAGAAAATTGGTCCGAGGCGTCAGCGGATAGATGTACGGCGTGCCGCCAGACAGGATAGTTCCGCCGATATAGGCCTGGTACCCCGGCTCCGGCACAATGGCCACGTCGCCGGCGTCGAGTACGGCCAGTGGCAGGTGGGACAGCCCTTCCTTCGAGCCCAGCAGTGGCAGCACTTCGGTGGCCGGATCGAAATGGATGTCGAACCGCCGAGCCATCCAGTCCACCGCCGCGCGCCGGAAGGCGGGATTGCCCTGCTGGAAACCGTACTTGTTCAGCGCCGGCACTTCAACCGCCCGCTGCAGTGCGGTGATGACTTCAGCCGGCGGCGGGTAATCGGCGTCCCCCGCCCCCAAATCGATGACATCGACCCCGGCCTCGAGCAGCCGGCGCTTGATGGCGGGAATCTGGGCCAGTGGATAGCCGGGCAGCGCGTCGACGCGTTGACTGAATCGAATCATGCAGCTTTGACGGGGTTGGAGAGGATGCCGACACCAGGAATCTCGACCTCGACGACATCCCCGACGCTGAGTGGAGCGGTCCCGGCCGGGGTGCCGGTCGCGATCAGATCTCCCACCTCGAGCGTCATGATGGCCGAGATGTAGGCGATCAGCACCGGAATCGGGAAAACCATCAGGTCGGAACTGCCGCGCTGCCGCTCCTGCCCGTTGACCCGTCCGATGACCTCAAGCTTCCGCCAGTCGAGCCCCTCGACCACCCGGGGGCCGGCGGGACAGAAGCTGTCGAACCCCTTGGCCCGGGCCCACTGGCTGTCCTTCTTCTGCAGGTCCCGCGCGGTCACATCATTGACGCAGGTGATGCCGTAGCTCAGCGTGGCGGCCTCATCTGCTGAAATGCCGCGGATTCGCCGAGTGATGACGATCCCGATCTCGGATTCATATTCCACCCTGGCTGATGCTGAGGGCAGGACGATCGGTTCGCCGTGGCCGATCAGGGCGCTGGGCGGCTTGAGAAAGATCAGCGGTTCGGTGGGCACTTCATTGCCCAGTTCCTTGGCGTGCGCCACATAATTGCGGCCCACTCCGATGATCTTCGATGGCGTCAGCAGACTCATCCGGTCTCAGACCTCCGCGCCGATTCCGTGGCGGGCAAAGAAATCCTCACAGCGAATTCGAACCTTGGCCCAGCTTCCGGTCACCCGTTCGGCCCGCGGCAGCCCGTCGAGCACCAGCCGGCCGTATGACTTCTTGAGCACCCGCGGATCCAGCAGCAGCACCACGCCGACATCGGTGGCGGTGCGGATCAGCCGCCCGAATCCCTGCTTGAGCTTGAGGGCGGCATGGGGCAGAAGATAGTTGGCGAAGCCGTTCTGGCCCTGCTCCTCGAGCCGTTCGAGACGAGCGGCCGTGATCGGCTCTGACGGCACCTTGAATGGCAGCTTGGTCAGGATCAGTCCGCGGAGCGCCCGTCCTGGTACGTCGACACCCTCCCAGAAGCTGTCGGTGCCGAGCAGTACGGCATTGCCGGCCTCGCGGAACCGTCGCAGCAGCGCGTCGCGGGTGCCTTCGCCCTGGACCAGCAGCGGCCAGCGCTGGCCCAGTGTGGCCTTCAACTCGGCCGCACAGCGCCGCAACGCCGCGTGACTGGTGAACAGGACGAACAATCCACCGTCCGCGGCATGCGCCAAGTCCCGGACAATCGCGCAGACCGCATCGGCGTGGCCGAGGTCATCCTCGCGGGGATCGGGCATGTCGTCGGGAATACCGAACAGGCACTGGCGGCCGAAATCGAACGGGCTGGGAAGGATTTCCTTGACCGTGACCGGGCTGCCCTCACCCGATAAGCCGACCCGTGACTGCAGGAATTCGAAATCGCCACCGGCCGCCAGGGTGGCGCTGGTCATGGCCACGGTCTTGACCCGATCGAAGATCAGTTCCCGGAGCATCGGCGCCAGGTCGAGCGGCACGCTCGACATCGACAGTTGCTGGCCCTTGAGCCCGCTGCGCTCGATCCAGCGCACCGACGGCGGCCCGCCGGCCACCGGTCGCAGCGTCTGGTTGAGGCCGTCCGCCACCGCCTCCAGCCGGCGCACCACCGCTCGACACTCCTGCAGCAGCTGGGTCCGGCGATCGCTGACCTCATCCCCTTGGAGCCGGTCGGCGATGGTCTCAATATGATCCTTGAGTGAACGGAACGCGCCCAGTCCGGCGTCGAGATCGCGGCTGAGGCCGTCGGCCCAGACCTGGTCCTGGCCGAAGTCGTCGGTCACCCGCACCACACCGCCCGGCTCATGCTCCAGCCGGCGCAGCAATCGCTCGATGATCATCTCGCTGTCACGCCGGGCATCACGCAGTGCCGGCAGTAGCCGTTCGCGTAACAGATCGGCACTGGCACGGGACAGCAGATCGTTGGTCAGTCCCAGCTCATGTCCCAGCGTCGGGATCAGCCCTTTGCCGTTCCTCTCGAGCCGGCCGAGCAGGCGGCGGATGCCGCGGCTGGTGACCTGGACGCCGAGGTGGGTGGCGGCCACATCTTCGAGGTGATGGGCTTCGTCGAGGATCAGGCGACGGTACGGCGGCAGCACCGCGGCGTCTTCCCAGTTGTCCTGGGCTTTTCTGACTGCCAGGTCACTGGCCAGCAGGTGGTGATTGACCACCACGATGTCGGCTTCCGCCGCCTTGCGGCGGGCCCGGAACAGAAAACAGGGCTCGTAGTGCGGGCACTTGAGCCTGGTACACAGATCAGCCTCGGCGCTCACCTCATCCCAGACGTCGGGACTGGGCGCTTCGGTCAGGTCGCTGAGGCTGCCGTCGGCGGTATTGGAAGCCCACGAAGACAGTGCGGTAAGCTCGCGTTGCTTGTCGGGCTCAAGCAGGGAACGCTGGCCGGCCATGGCGGTCTGCAGCCGGGCCAGGCAGAGATAGTTACGCCACCCCTTGAGCAGCGCGAACTTGGGAGTCCAGGCATCGTCGCCCAGTGCTTTTTTCAGCAGCGGCAGGTCCTTGCCGACCAGCTGTTCCTGGAGGTTGATCGTGTTGGTGCTGACGACCGTTCGTTCCTTGTTGACCTTGGCCCACACCAGCGCCGGTACCAGGTACGCGAACGATTTGCCGATTCCGGTGCCCGCCTCCAGCAGCATCGTTCCGCCGCTATTGTACCCGTCACTGATATGCGCCGCCATGTCCCGCTGGCTCGGCCGGTCCTCGTACTGGCCCAGCACCGAGGCCACCGAGCCCTTGGCGCCCAGGATTTCGATCACATCAAACGGATCGATCGGGGTCGACTCGACACCTCGCGGCACCTCGACCACGATATAGAGGTCGGACGCGTCGTTGTTGATGATCCCGAAACCGACTCCGCCATCATGCACCTGGGCCGCAATCGACAGATCCGCCATCGACGGTTCCAGCACCCCGCTGGGGTGATTGTGCAGCAGCATCTCGCCCCGGCTTGCCACGCCCGGCAGGGCCAGGACCATGTCCACCGTCCCGCGCGCCACCGCGCGGACCTCGGTCAGCCGCCCATTCTCATCGAGACTGGCGACGAACGAGACCTCCCGACCCCGCGCCGCGGCGATCTCCGCGGCCAGCTTGACTCGAACTCCAGGAGTCATCCGTTCCGCGGTCAGGTCTTGAGCTCCTTTTTCTTGGCGGCCGGAAACAGGACGTTGTTCAGGATCAGCCGGTATCCTGGTGAGTGGGGGTGAAGCGACAGGTCGGTCGGCGGATCGCCGATTTGGTGCTGCGGATCCTCGGGATCGTGGCCGCCATAGTAGGTCCAGGTGCCCTGGCCCCGCTCGCCGTGGATCAGCTTGACCCAGGGCGCGTTGGTTTCGTCGGCCAGCACGCTGACGTTGGGCTTGAGACGGTCGCGCCGGAACGAGGTGGTCAGCCCGTAGAAATCGGGAATCACGTCCCGATGATTCTGCACGAGCATCGTGGCCACCGGATCGATCTTGGCGCTGAAGTTGAACAGGGTGAATGCCCCCAGCGGCTGCCGCCGGTCCGGGGCATTGACCTGGTGTCCGTCGATATCGGAAAAGGCGGCGGTGGTCGGACTGAGTTCGAGCTTGGCATTCTGGAAAGCCAGCGCCCGGCTCCAGTCCATGTGCGCCGAGGCGTCGGAGGCCATCGGGGTGCCGTCGGCGTAGCTGGCCGCGATGTCGGTGGTGTGGCTGGCCAGGGCCAGGTCGAGCGTCTCGGTGGCGGTGCACATCGCGAACAGGAAGCCGCCCTTCTCGACGAACCCGGCAATCTTGTCGGCTACCGCGCGCTTGAGCGCCGGCACATGCGGATATCCCAGCTGGCGCGCCATGCTGGTGTTGCGCTCGACCATGTCGGCCAGCCACGGCGCGCCCGCATAGTTCAGGTAGAATTTGGAATACTGGCCGGTAAAGTCCTCGTGATGCAGGTGCAGCCAGTCGTGGGTGCTCAGCCCCAGCCCCAGCACCTCGGCGTCCCAGATCTTCTCGAAGCTGATCCCGGCGTACTGCAGCACCATGGTGACGGCATCGTCCCAGGGCGCGGCGTTGGGTGGGGCGTAGACCGCCACCTTAGGCGCCTTTTCCAGCGGGATCGCGTCCATGTTCTCGCCGGCGATCTCGGCCTTGATCTGGTCCACCCTGCCCTGGTCGATGCCCTCGATGTTCACTCCATTCAAGGCGGCATCGTGCGCCGTGACGCCATCGCCGGGCAGCAGAAAGGCGCCGCCCCGGTAGTTGAGGAACCATTCGCCCCGGCCGCCCCGTTCGAGCACCCGGAACGCAACCCCGTAGGCCTTGAGATGATCGGCCTGCCCCTCGTCCATCGGCACCAGCAGCCAGGGAGCCCGCCAGTTGCTCCACCCCGGTGCTCCCGGAAGGAATGCGCCTGCGGCGCCGACCGCTCCCAATGCCCCGGCCACCCGTCCGACAAATTCCCGCCGCTTCATGTTCCCGGCACCACTCCCTTGGCAACATCCATGAGCCGGCGGGCTTGAGGCACCAGCGGACTCTGCGGATATGTGAGCACCAGATGTTCGAGCGCCGCCAGCGCATCCGGCTGACGGTGCTGTGCAATATAGAGATGCGCCAACTCCAGGCCGGCCGCAGTTGCGGCAGCCGGCGCACTGCCGGCCACCACCTGCTTGAGCAGCGGCTCGGCCTCGGCGGGCCGGCCGCGGGCCAGCGACAGTCGGCCGGCGAGGAGCAGCAGCTCCGGCCCGCCGGGCTTGCTGCCGAGCAACTGACTACTGGCGGTGAGACCGGTGATGGCCCTGGCGGTGTCGCCGCGGGCCAGGGC
>JBEPVA010000145.1:0-9906 GCA_041691295.1 Gemmatimonadota bacterium | reverse complement strand
GGACCACTGATCTGGTGGTTCCGCCGACAGTCACGCAAGCAGGGAGACACTTCGCCGGAGGCGGTGTGAGGGCCCCCGCGGTGCCCATCCTGGAGCCGTTCGGGTATCGCCTCGGAAAACTCGGGGATGCATACGGAGTTCGCCGGGCTGCGGAACCGCGCTGAACTGACCGATCGCTGAGCCGCGCCCCTTCCTAGTACTGTCTGGTCCTATGCTGTAAGCGATTGCCCCACAAACGATTACACAAACCTTCCCAATTGGTCGGTCGCCGTGTCGATTTCGGCCCCGATGGTTCGTCGTGACTGTAGAGCCCGCGAGCAGCCAATCAGCCGACCGAAACCGGGCCTTCCTCTAAATAGGAGCGACTCCGATGCGATTCATGGTCATGGTCAAGGCGACCAAGGACTCCGAGGCGGGCGTGATGCCCACGAGCGAGATGTTGACCGCGATGGGCAAGTACAACGAGGAGCTGGTCAAGGCGGGGCTGCTGCTGGCGGGGGAAGGACTGCAGCCGAGCTCAAAGGGCGCCAGGGTCCGGTTCTCGGGGTCAAAGCGCACCGTCGTCGATGGTCCCTTTGCCGAGACCAAGGAGTTGGTGGCCGGCTTCTGGATCCTCCAGGTCAAGTCGAGGGAAGAGGTCATCGAATGGGTCAAGCGCTGCCCCAATCCGATGCCCGGCGACTCGGAGATCGAGATCCGCCAGATCTTCGAAGCAGCCGACTTCGGTGAGGCCTACACCCCCGAACTGAGGGCCGCCGAGGAGAAGATGCGCCAGAACGCTGGTGGCAAGTGAAAGGAGTCTGGGCCGGGCGGATACTGAGCGGATTCGCGGTGCTGTTCCTGGCCACGGATTTCACCATCAAGCTGATGGTCATTCCGGCGGTGGCCGAATCGTTCGTGCGGCTGGGCATTCCCGCCCAGCTGCCGGTGACCATCGGAGTGCTCGAGCTGACCTGCGTCGTGATCTATCTCATCCCCGCGACGGCGGTGCTTGGCGCCATCCTGCTCACCGGCTACCTCGGCGGTGCCATGATGCTGCATGTCCGGATCGGGGATCCGTTGTTCAGCCACATCCTCTTCCCCAGCTACATCGGCATCATGCTCTGGGGTGGCCTCTGGTTCCGAGAGCCGAGGCTACGGGCCCTGATCCCGCTCCGGTCCACCAGCGGCGCATGAGCATAGTCCGGTCGAAGGACGGCACCCAGATCGGTTACGAGAAGACCGGCACTGGCCCGCTGCTCATCCTGGTTGACGGCGCGCTCTGCAGCCGGGCCAGTGGCCCGATGGTGGCCCTGGCGCTGCCTCTGGCCCGGGAATTCACCGTGATCCGGTACGACCGTCGTGGCCGTGGGGAAAGCGGCGACACCGCACCCTATGCGGTAGCGCGTGAGGTCGAGGATTTCGAAGCGCTGATCAATGCGGCCGCCGAGTTGCCGATCGACCGGCTGGCCGTGTACGAGCCACCGTTTATCGTCGACGACAGCCGCCCGATGCCCGCCGATTACGTCGCCAGGCTCAATCAGCTGCTGGCCGAAGATCGCCGGGGGGACATGGTCGCCATGTTCATGAAGAGCGTCCAAATCCCAGCGTTCTTCGTCGGGCTGATGCGGCTGATGCCGGTCTGGAAAAAGCTCACGGCTGTGGCCAACACCCTGCCGTATGACATTGCGATCCTGGCCGGCAACCAGTCCGGCGAGCCGCTCAGCCCCGACCGATGGGCTGCGGTCACGATCTCCACCCTGGTGATGGACGGTGGCAAGAGCCCGGCCTGGATGCGGCACTCGGCCGCGGCGCTGGCCCGGGTGCTGCCCAATGCGCAGCACCAGACGCTGCCCGGACAGAATCACATGTTCGGCGCCGCCGCCCTCGCGCCGACACTCCTGGAGTTCTTTCGATGAGGTTCATGCTCATGCACAAGAGCGATCCGGCCACCGAGGCCGGCCAGTTGCCCAGCCAGGACCTGATTGCCCGGGTGGGTAGAATGATCCAGGGAATGGCCCAGGCTGGCGCCTTTCTCGATGGCGCCGGGCTCAGACAGAGCGCCCTGGGCGTGCGGCTCGATTTCGCCGGCGGCAAGCGAACTGCCACCCCGGGCCCCTTCAAAGGGGAGAATGAGCTCACAGCCGGACTCTGCATCGTGAAGGTCCACAACCGGGACGATGCCGTTGCGTGGGCCAGCCGCTTTGCGGCAATCATCGGCGATGCCCGGATCGACATCCGCCCAGTGACGGAGCCCTGGGACCTCGGCATGGCTATGAGACCCGCCGCTCACCCCTTCACCCGCTTCATGCTGGTACTGAAGGCCGATGCCCGGTACGAATCGGGAACAACCCCCAGTCCGGCGATAGTCGCGGCGGTAGCCAGACTGATCGAGGAAATGAAAACGGCGGGGGTCTATCAGACCGCCGAGTTACTGCAGCCGGGCCGAAGCTCCAAGCGGGTGCACTTCAAGAGTGGCAAGGCCACGGTCCTCGACGGTCCCTTTACCGAGTCGAAGGAACTGGTGTCGGGCTACGTGCTGCTCAGGCTCCCGTCGATCGACTCAGCGGTCGAATGGGCGCCGAGCTACGCCGCGGCGCTGGGCGATATCGAGCTCGATATCCGGCCACTCCACGAATCGGCTGACCTTGCGTAGCCCGGCGTGACCGACCCGGAAGCCCACCGCGCCATCGAGGCGGTCTGGCGGATCGAATCCGCCAGGGTCATCGCGGCACTGACCAGGATGGTCCGGGACGTGGACACGGCCGAAGAGCTGGCCCAGGAAGCGCTGTTGATGGCGCTCTCGACCTGGCCGGAGTCCGGGGTGCCAAGAAATCCGGGCGCGTGGCTCACTGCCGTGGCCAAGCGCAAGGCGATCGACCAATGGCGCCGAGCGGGCCGGTTCGATCAACGCGTGGGGGAAGTGGCGCGCGAAATGGAGGAGCGCCAGGACCGGACCGTGTCTGATCTCGACGACTCGCTCGATGACGCCGTCGGCGACGACCTGCTGGGCCTGATGTTCATGAGCTGCCACCCGGTCTTGTCCACCGAGGCCCGGGTGGCCCTCACCCTGCGACTCGTCGGCGGACTCGCCACTCCGGAAATAGCCAGGGCATTCCTGGTGCCCGAAGGCACCATCGCGCAGCGAATCGTCAGAGCCAAGCGCACCCTGACCGAGGCCCGGGTCCCGTTCGAGGTGCCACGGGGCGCCGCGCTGGAAGAGCGTCTCCCTTCGGTGCTCGAAGTCATCTACCTCGTTTTCAATGAGGGATATTCGGCGACGTCGGGCGACGAACTCCTGAGGCCGGGCCTGTGCGAGGAAGCGCTTCGACTGGGCCGGGTGGTGGCAGAACTGCTGCCCGGGCAGTCGGAGGTGCATGGCCTCGTGGCCCTGATGGAAATCCAGGCCTCACGACTCAAGGCACGGGTCGGCCCGACCGGCGACCCGATCCTGCTGCTTGACCAGGACCGGGCCCGTTGGGATTACCTGCTGGTCGGTCGCGGATTCGCGGCGCTGGAGCGGGCCCGGAACCTGGGCGGGCCCCTCGGCCCCTATGGGTTGCAGGGCGCCATCGCGGCCTGTCACGCCGCAGCCCGTACTCCGGCCGAAACGGACTGGAGCCGGATCGCCGCGCTGTACGACGCGTTGGCGGAAATGGCGCCCTCACCAGTGGTGGAACTCAATCGTGCGGTGGCGCTGGGAATGGCATTCGGCCCGGAGCTGGGCCTGGAACTGGTGGATCAGCTGATGGAGGAGCCAGCGCTGAAGAACTACCACCTGCTGTTCGGGGTGCGGGCGGATCTGCTCGCCAAGCTGGGACGACACGCCGAAGCAAATATCGAATTTTGGCGGGCGGCGGAACTGACCCAGAATGCCCGTGAACGGACCCTGCTCCTGAATCGTGCCGCCGGGTCCGCCGCCGCACTTGAAGCGCCGCGCCAGTCGAGTTGAGCGGCGCCTAGCCGCCGGACATCGCCCCCACAATCATGTATGGCTCACGCCCCGAGGTCACCGCCTCTGGCAGTGCCGCATCGAGCGATTGGTTGGACAGGTCCTCGCTGCAGGCAAAGAACCGGATGAACGGACGCCGCTTGAGGGTCTGATGATCCCGGATGGTACCGGCCAGCATGGGATACCGCGCCTCGAGCGCATCCAGTACCGATCGCTGGGTGACTGGTCCCGCCATCTCGAGCTCAACCTCGGAGCCCACCCCCGCCAGGTTCCGGAGGTGATACGGCAGTTCGACCCGGATCATGCCAGGGTCTGAACCTCGACCGAGAGCACCGCGGGCAGGTCATGCACGATGGCCGACCAGCTGTCCCCACCGTCAGGTGAGGCGTAGACCTGGCCGCCGGTCGTACCGAAGTATATGCCGCAGTCATCCAGCGTATCGACCG
The DNA here is from genome assembly GCA_041691295.1 of Gemmatimonadota bacterium. GTDB lineage: Bacteria > Gemmatimonadota > Gemmatimonadetes > Gemmatimonadales > GWC2-71-9 > DATEHG01. The sequence continues at coordinate 5,529 of JBEPVA010000145.1, read as the reverse complement.
CCATCGCGTCACGGAAGATGTTGACGTAGCAATCCTGCTGCGGCAGCCCCTTGGTGAGCGGCTCCCACTCGTTGCCCCCCGATTTGCTGCGGTACACCCGCAGCTTGCCCTCGGGCGGAAAGTGCAGTGAGTCACTGGTGATCGGCACGACATAGATCGTGTCGGGTTCGTGGGCATGCACATCGATCGGAAAGCCGAAATCACTGGGCAGATTCCCGCTGACCTCGGTCCACGAATTCCCGCCGTTGTCACTCCGCATGACATCCCAGTGCTTCTGCATGAACAGCACGTCCGGCTTCGACGGATGCATCGCGATCCGGTGTACGCAGTGACCGACCTCGGCATCGGGGTCGGGAATCCCGGTGGACTTGAGCCCCTGGTTGATCGGGCGCCAGCTTTCGCCGCCATCGTCCGAACGAAAGGCACCCGCCGCCGAGATCGCGATGTAGATCCGGCCGGGGTGGACCCGGTCGAGAATGATGGTATGAAGACCAAGGCCACCCGCACCCGGCTGCCACAGTCCGGCCTTGACCGAGCGGAGCCCCGGCAGCTCATGCCAGCTGGTGCCGCCGTCGGTGGTCCGGAACATCGCGGCATCCTCGACCCCGGCGTATACCGTGTCGGGATCGGTCAGCGAGGGCTCCAGGTGCCAGACCCGCTTGAATTCCCAGGGGTGCGGGGTGCCGTCATACCAGAGGTGGGTGCCGGGCTGTCCGTCGTAGACAAACTTGTTGTCCATCGGGTTCCAGCTCTCGCCGCCGTCATCGGACCGCTGAATCAGCTGACCGAACCACCCACTCGACTGCGATGCATACAGTCGGTCGGGATCGGCCGGGGAACCCTTGAGATGGTACATCTCCCAGCCAGCGAAGTGCGGGCCGCTGACTTTCCATTTCGACCGCTTGCCATCGGCGGTCAGGATGAACGCGCCCTTTCGGGTACCCACCAGTACACGCACGCCGCTCATGATCTCCTCCTTGTGGCCAGAAAGGCTTCGCGCCGCACCCTCAGCCGCAACAGCGGCCGTCGGGGTGAGTTTCGGAATAGAAAGATGTGCATCGACCAGCCGTTCGGAAGGTACCAGCTTCCGGCAGGCAACGACGCCGTGGAGCTCATCGCGGTCACATGGCTCCGAGAGATCCTTCCAGCCGGTCCAGGGTGCTGGTCCAGCCCTCGTGATGCCCATCCCGCGATCTCATCGAGGTCAATCCGGTCTGCCGCAGGGTCAGCACGGTCCTGGCCCCTTGCTCCACCAGCGTGATCGTAACGAGGGTCTGAGTGCCCGGGTTGCCGCTGGCACCAAGCCAGATGTGGGTAAAGACCAATCAGTCTGGCGGGTCACGTCATGGTAGACACCGCTCAACCAGTGATCGGTCCCGTCAGCGCCTTTCATATTGAGCCTGAACCTGCCGCCAGTCCGAATATCGGACTCCGCAATGCTCACAGTCATGCCCTTCGGTGCGCCCTGCCACCGCTCAAGATGCTCCGCCCGGGTCCAGGCATCATAGACCAGCTGCCGGGGCGCCTCGAAAGTCCGGGTGATCACCAGTTCGGTCTCGTTGGCCATGCTATGGCTGACGGGCATGTTGCTTTGCCTTTCCCTGCAGTTCCATGAGATAGTCGTCCAGGCGGTCCAGCCGTTCCTCCCACATGTCGCGATACTGCTCCAGCCAGTCATCGGCCCGCTTCAGCGCCGCCGGCTTGAGCGTGCAGGGACGCCATTGCGCCTCCCTGGACCGGCTGATCAACCCGGCTCGTTCCAGGACCTTGAGGTGCTTCGAGACGGCCGGCAGAGTCATCCGGAACGGCTTGGCCAGCTCGTTGACCGACCGCGCCCCCCTGGACAGCCGGGAGAGGATGGCCCGCCGAGTGGGATCCGCGAGGGCGGCGAATGTGGTACTGAGAGCATCTGCCTGCATCAGCTATTTTACCATCTGGTTAAATACGACTGATCGTAAATACCACTCGCGGCCCCGCCCGTCAAGCGTGCCCGCCGTTCATCCCGTGCCGCCGCCCCGCTCGGCAATCAGGCGAAGTGCCATGAGGCTGACGAACACCTTGGGCTCGAACTGAGTTCCCCACTCGAATGGGGTAACGTCGCGGTACTCCCGCACCGGGTGCGGGCCGTACCCCGGGTGGAGCTGCTTGCGCAGCGAGGCGCGAACCGTGAGATCGGCGCCATGGTCGAGGAAGAGTCGCGCGATCGGTGCCTCGTCCACCCGCCCCTGGGAGTTAGGCCAGAACGCGGCTTGAGACACCACGGCGCCGAACAACGCGGTGTGCCCGCCGAAACCGTCAGCATTGACCCGGGCCCGGCGGTTGACGTCCGCTCCCTCCGCGATCAGCCACTCGGCGATTTCCAGTTCGTCGTAGTCGGCACAGAGATGCAGCAGAGTGGTCCCATCAAGTGGAGTGCCCTGGGTTGCCTGCACCTCATCGTGACAACCCATGGCCGGCGGATAGATCTCCTCGTGGCTGAACATCCGTGACAACAGGCCCGGATCCCGCCGGAGATGCTCGGCCAGCAGGTCAATCCGTCCCCGGTGGAGCGCCATCGTGGGGGTGTCGGGGAGCGCCAGTCCATGCTGCACGTACAGTTCGAGAATCGCGTGCTTGGACGCCGGCCGGCGGCTGTCGCTCTCCAGCACCACGTCGACCGGAGCGATCCGCTCTCCGCGTGAACCCACTACCCGTGCCCCCAGGCCGAGCAGCATCGCCGTACCCGGCAGGTTCAAGGTGTAGGCCGGTCCGCCGAGGGCGTCATCGGGAATGGCCGGTTTTCCCATCATCCCGTGCAGCATGAGGGCGGTTTCCACCTGGCCCTGCAGGCTGGCTCGGCCAATGGCGTGATCGAGATCGGTCGCGCCGAGTTGGTGGAGCAGCCTGATGATTCGATCGCGACCGAGATTGGCGGCGTAGCTGAGTGGCGGTCCCCAGTTGCTGTTCCGGATCAACGCGTGCTCGTGTAATAGCGTGGGGTGTGCGGTCACCAGGTTCCTCACCGCTTCGAGATCGTCCTGCCAGATCGCATCGATCAGCTGGCACGATCGGACCAGGCGGGGCCAGCTGGCCGCCTCGTAACTCCGGGCCAGCACGAGTTGGGCATCCGACAGCTTTGCCTCAGCAGGCGCGACCGATCGGGGGTGGAATGCAGCGAGGTCGGCGAGCGCGTCGGGCTCACCGGCGTGAATGGCCTTGAGCAGGTCCTTGGCCTGGTGTTTGAGCTGAGTGAGATCGGGACGGACAGGCAGGCGGCGAGCGGGCATGACGAGCCTCCTTGGGAAATGCCCGGGGTCCGCCAGCGTCGGGCCGAAGGAGGTTCGCGAGAACCAATAGTACTGCGGTAGAGCCAGGTGGACTCAGTCCTGCCCGCGGACGGGAGGCGCCCTGCACGCCCGACAAGACGATATCCGATCGCCGGGGAACTGGCAAGGAGTTGAGGGTCGAACCTCTTCACTCGACCCCTTCCCGTCTTAGCAACTCCCGCTTGCGCTCCACTCCCCAGCGATAGCCCGACAACGCGCCATCGGATCTCACGACGCGGTGGCACGGCACCAACACCGCAATCGGGTTGGCGCCACACGCGTGGGCCACCGCCCGGACCGCACCCGGAGCTTCGACCGCCTCTGCCAGATGCCGGTAGCTGGCTGTATCACCCGGCGGAATCTGCTGAATTCCCCGCCAGACCCGGCGCTGGAACGGTGTTCCCTGGGGGTCGAGCTCGAGGTCCGACACCTGGCCAACCCCGTCGACGCAGGCCAGCACTCGGGCCAGCTCACGCTGGCACTCTGCCCCACCTGCTTCCAGCCGAGCTTCGGGAAACCGGTGACGCAGATCGGCCAGGCGCTGCTCGGCTGAGTCGCCGAACAGAACCGCGCAGACACCGAGCTCGCTCCAGCCCACAAGGACAGCGCCCAGAGAGCACTGACCGCTCACGAAGCGGATGGTGACGGTGGCTGGGACTGGGTGATAGATCGTTGGACTCATTGTGCCGCTCCTTACAATTGATGACGAATTCACTGGCGCCATTCGAGGCGCAGGGCAGTCTACCGGTTGGCCCAAATCGTGGCACTCCGAATCCTCTCGTCAAACTCGTCCGGTTGTGGATTCCAGCCGCTGGTCAACCCTCGTTCGAGACGGCACCCCCGAATCCGAGCCGGTTCCCGGTACATCCTGAGCTCGGACCGGGGACCGGTTACCTTTTCTCCGCTGGCAATCCTGGATTCTCAACAATTGGCGGAGCGGCCATGGCGGAAAACGATCTGGGCTTCGGCAAGGTGGTCCTGCAGCGGGTCCGCGGCCGATTCCTCAACAAGGACGGCACGCCCAACAGCCGGAAGTACGGACTCGGCGGCCAGACGTGGTCGCGGCTTTATCTCCGGGCCCTGACAGCCAGCTGGCCCGAATTCATGATCTGGGGCATCGGCCTTACCCTGCTGGTGTCGGGTGTCTTCGCGATTGGATACCGGAGCCTGGGACCCACGGCCTTGGCCGGCACCGAGCAGCTCGGCCTGACCGATCCCTTTTTCATCGCGCTGGCCTATAGCGTCGAGATTCTCACCGGCGTGGGCGCCGGCCCTGTGTCCGCGGTCGGCTCGACCGCGGTCTGGCTCACGATGTTCGAGTCGATCACTGGCCTGGTGGGGCTGGTGTTGGGCGGCGGCCTGACCCTGGCCCGCCTGTCACGACCGAGGGCGAAAATCAGGTTTTCTGAGCGAGCGGTGGTGGCACCTTACCGCGGCGGACGCGGCCTGATGTTCCGGCTGGCGAACGTCGAGTTGAGCGAGGTGAGCGACGCGGAAGTCCGGGTCAGCCTGTCCTGGTTCGAGCGGGTGGGCGACACTCGGGAACGCCGGTTCCATCAACTGGCGCTGGAACGCACCCGGATCGAGTTCTTCACCCTCCACTGGACCGTGGTCCATCCGATCGACAAGGACAGTCCGCTGGCGCGGGTGACGCCGGAAGAGTTGCGGGAGGGAAAGGCGGAGCTGCTGGTGCTGGTCACCGCCCACGAGGAAACCTTCTCGACCCGGGTCACTGCCCGGACCTCGTACCTGTACGATGAAGTGGCCTGGGATGCGAAGTTTGCCGATGCCTTCATCGATTCGCCCGATGGCGTCGTGACGATCGACCTGGACCGGCTCGACCGGCTGGACCGCCTGGTCGAGGGCTCAACCTCCACGCCCGCGGCTGGAGAAAATGGCCACCAATGAACCCGGATTGGTCACCTGCGGCAATCGAGATTCTCTGGCCGGAATAATTTGGAGAAGTCGGAGAAGTGAGACCCTCGGAACGTGAGCCCGGCAATCATCTGTGGTCGCCGGTGACCACAATACCGGCAAGTTCAGGACGAATCCCGGACGTTCCCCGCCCCGAGCCGCAGCGCTTCGTAGTCGAGTTCGCTTTCCAGGTCGAGCAGCACATCATCGGAAATCGCACCTTCATCCCGCAGCCGGATCAGCGCTCGGCGCTTGGCCCTGAGCGTGCCGAGCCGGACCCGGCGGACCACCTGCACGTGGCCGGCATTGG
>JBEPVA010000144.1:0-9934 GCA_041691295.1 Gemmatimonadota bacterium | reverse complement strand
CAAGAATGCCATCCGGGTCGCCATCCAGTCCGTTACCCACCAGCTCAGCCAGCACATCGGGGTTGAAATGGCCCAGCCCATTGCCGCGGTCCGCAGTTGATCCGGCGTCCATTTGCCCGGGTGGCGGGCATCGGGTCTGCCGTCCCGGCCCGGGTGGTAACCAACGCCGATCTCGAAAAAACCCTCGACACCTCTGACCAGTGGATCGTGGAGCGGACCGGCATCCGGCAGCGCTACATGGCGGGGCCCGGAGAGACCGTCGCCGGTCTGTCGATGATTGCTTCCCAGCGCGCCATGGAAAAGGCCGGGATTACCGCCACGGATATCGGCGCCATCGTCATGGGCACCGCGTCGCCCGACCGGCTGCTGCCCTCGACCGCCTGCGATCTTCAGGCGCTGCTGGGCGCCACCAACGCCGCCGCCTTTGACATTCAGGCGGCCTGCCCCGGATTTGTCTACGCGCTGACGGTCGCCGAGGGACTGATCGCCAGCGGACAGGCGGAAATCACCCTGGTCATCGGTGCCGAGAAACTCAGCACCATTACTGACCAGACCGATCGGTCCACCGCCATTCTCTTCGGCGATGGGGCTGGAGCCGCCATCGTGCGCAAGGTGGACGGCGGTGATCGCGGGGTGCTCTCCACTTTCATCAAGTCGGATGGCCGCCTGGCACCCCTTCTGTATCGCCCGGGCGGCGGCTCTTCCGATCCGATCAGCGAAAAAGTCGTCGGCGAGCGAAACCACTACATGAAAATGGCCGGCCGGGAGGTCTTCAAGCACGCGGTGCTGACCATGGCCGAGGCCTGTGACGTGGCGATGAGCCGGGCCGGCGTCACCGCTGAGCAGATCGACTTGCTGGTGCCGCACCAGGCCAACATCCGGATCATCGAGGCCACGGCCAAGCACGCCGGAATGCCCATGGAAAAGGTCATGGTCAACGTCGACCGGTTCGGCAACACCTCATCGGCCTCGATTCCGCTGGCCCTGGTCCAGGCGGAGGAAGAGGGACGGCTCAAGCCCGGGATGCTGGTGCTGCTGGTGGCATTCGGCGCCGGCTTTACCTGGGGCAGCGCGGTTATCCGGTGGTAATGGTCGTGATGTGCCCCGGACAGGGGGCGCAGAAGGTCGGAATGGGGAAGGACCTCGCCGAGCGTTTTCCAGCGGCGCGAGCCACCTTTGAAGCCATCGACGAAGCACTGGGCGTTTCGCTCTCCCACTTGATGTGGCAGGGGCCGGAAGACCAGCTCACCCTCACGCACAACGCCCAGCCGGCCATTCTGGCCCACAGCGCCGCGGTGCTGGCGGTCGTGGTCAGCAAGTTGTCGGCTGCTTCAGCCGGCATGGGGCACAGCCTCGGCGAGTACAGCGCCTACATCGCGGCCGGTGCCCTTGAGCCCACGGCTGCAGCCCGTCTGGTGCGCCGCCGCGGGGAACTGATGCTCGAGGCTGGTGCGGCCCGGCCAGGCACCATGGCGGCAGTGCTCGGACTCGACACGGCCCAGGTCGAAGCCGCGTGCGCCGAGGCATCGAACAGCAGTGAGGTCGTGGTGGCGGCCAATCTCAACGCTCCTGACCAGACCGTCATCTCCGGCGACCCGGCGGCAGTGGCCCGGGCCGGTGATGGGTGCAAGGCCAGGGGAGCCAAGCGGGTGTTGCCGCTCAAGGTCAGTGGTGCCTTTCATTCGCCGCTGATGGCGCCGGCCGTGGCGGGTCTCGAAGCCGCTCTGGCCGCCGCGTCGATCGCCGACCCGAAATTCCCGGTGATCGCCAACGCGACTGCAGCGGAGGTCCGTACCGGTGCCGCGGCCCGCCAGCAGCTGGCCGCCCAGTTGACGGCGCCGGTCCGGTGGATCGCGTCGGTCGAGCAGGCTGGCCGGCTGGCACCCGGCGCGACCTTCATCGAAGCCGGCCCCGGCGCGGTGCTGTCCGGCCTGGTCAAGCGGATCCTGCCTGGCTCCACGACCATCGCGCTGGGCACCGCCGATGACGTCGATAAATTCATGAGCAGCTAGCTGATGGCCAGTGCCATGGATTTCGCCGGCAAGGTGGCCTTTGTCACCGGGAGCACCCGCGGAATCGGGAATTCCATCGCCCGCGCGTTTCATGCGGCCGGAGCCAGGGTGGCCATCGTCGGGCGGGACCTGGCCAAGGCCCAGGCGGCGGCGACAGCGGTGGGAGACCGGACTTTCGGAGTGGCCTGCGATGTGGCTGATGGTGCCCAGGTCGATGCCGCCATTGCCGCGGCCGAAGCGGCGCTCGGGCCGATCGATATCCTGGTCAACAACGCCGGACTCACCAGGGATAATCTGCTGCTCCGGCTGTCCGAAGCCGATTGGGATGCGGTGCTCGATGCCAACCTGAAGGGCGCCTTTCATACCATGAAGGCCGTCACTCGCGGCATGATGAAACGCCGCAGCGGGCGGATCATCAATGTGGCCAGTGTGGTCGGGATCACTGGCAACAAGGGGCAGGCCAATTATGCCGCCTCCAAGGCGGGGCTGATCGGGCTGACCAAGAGCGTGGCCAAGGAGTACGCCAGCCGCAATGTCCTGGTCAATTGCGTGGCCCCCGGCTTCATCGAGACCGATATGACCAGCGGCTTGCCCGAGGAGGCTCGGGCCGCGATGTTACACGGCGTTGCGCTGGGACGGCCGGGCCGCCCCGAAGAGGTGGCGGCCGCGGTGCTCTTTCTGGCCTCCGACCTGGCCGGGTACATCACCGGGCAGGTTCTGGTGGTCGACGGCGGCATGATCTTCTGACCGTTGGCATCTTCATCACACTTTCGAGGACGACATGGCTGACATCGAAGAAAAGGTCAAGGACATCATCGTCGAGGAGCTCGGCGTCGAGCGCGAGAAGCTGACCGCCGAGGCCAGTTTCATGGAAGACCTCGGCGCGGACAGCCTCGACACGGTCGAGCTGGTCATGGCGTTCGAGAAGGAGTTCGACATCGACATTCCCGACGAGGACGCCGAGAAGCTGCGGACCGTCGGCGATGCGCTCAAGTATCTCCACGACAAGATGGGCAAGTAGCTTCGTGCAGCGCGTCGTGGTCACCGGCGTGGGGATGGTGTCCCCCGTCGGCAATACGGTCGATGAAACCTGGAATGCGCTCCTGGCCGGACGGTCGGGAGCCGCCCCCATCACCAAGTTCGATCCTGCCAAGCTGTCGGTCCGCTTCGCCTGTGAGGTGAAGGGGTTCGATCCGCTGCCGTACATGGATCGCAAGGAAGCCAGGCGCTACGACCTGTTCGCTCAGTTTGCGCTGGCCTCCGCCCATCAGGCGGTCGTCCAGGCCGGGCTCGAGGGCGGCTTTCCGGTTCCGGAGCGGACCGGCGTGGTGCTCGGCAGCGGCATCGGCGGAATGCAGACCTACGAGGACAACTGTACCGCCTATATCCTGAAGGGGCCGGACCGGGTTTCTCCGTTCTTCGTGCCCATGTTCATCCCGAACATGGCACCGGGACTGGTCTCGATGCGATACGGGCTCAAAGGGCCGAACTTTGCCACGGTCTCGGCCTGCGCCTCTTCGGCCCACGCCATTGGCGAGTCCTACAAGCTGATCAAGTACGGCGCCGCCGACGCCATGGTGGCCGGTGGCTCCGAAGCCGCGATCACCGGGCTCACGGTAGCCGCCTTTTCCAACATGAAGGCTATGTCGACCCGGAACGATGACCCGGCGAGCGCCAGCCGCCCCTTCGACAAGGATCGGGACGGATTCGTGCTGGCCGACGGCGGCGCGGTCATCGTGCTTGAAAGCCTGGAGCACGCGACCCGGCGGGGTGCCAACATCCTCGGTGAAATCCTGGGTTACGGCCTCACCGGCGATGCCTACCACATCTCGGCCCCGGCGCCCGAGGGGGAAGGGGCCCAGCGGGCCATGAAGATGTGCCTGGACGATGGCGCCATCCGACTCGAGGATGTGGGCTACATCAACGCCCACGGCACCTCGACACCCCAGGGAGACATCGCCGAGACTCAGGCGGTGAAGTCGGTGTTCGGGGCCCAGGCACGAAAGCTGGTCTTCGGTTCGACCAAGTCGATGACCGGCCACCTCCTGGGTGGAGCGGGGGCGCTGGAGTTTGCCATCTCATTGATGGTCGTCAATACCGGCAAGATTCCACCGACCATCAACCAGTTCCATTCCGATCCCGAATGTGATCTCGAGTGCGCCCCCAACCAGGCCATCGTGCGCAAGGTCGATGTGGCCCTCTCCAATTCTTTCGGCTTCGGCGGCCACAACGTGACGCTGGCGGTCAAGGGCTTCAAGCCGTAGGCCGCCCGGGGAATCACGACAAAGCGCCCCGGCAACTGCCGGGGCGCGTCTGTTTTCCAGGAGGGTCGGAGCCTAGTGACCCGGCGGTGCGACCGGGAGAGTGGGGAGCGGCGGCGGCAGCATGGAAAATCGCGGATCGTTCTTGAGCCCTGTGATGACCTCATTGTACTCACCCAGAAGCCGGGAATATTCCGCTGCCTCTGGTGCCCGCTCGAACGTCACCGTGTCCGGGGTGCTCTGGTATCGCTCCCTGGCTGCCAGCAGCAGGGCGGTCAGTGACTGGGCCAGGGCATAGGATGAATCGGGCTCGGCCAGCAGCGGGGCCAGCGGGGCGGCATCCACCTGGCCGACGCGGCCCGAACTGTCGGCGTAGACCCGGTCGATGAGCAGCGCCCGCCGGCGAAAAGCCGCGATCGTGTCCCGCGCCTCTCGCAGGTGAATCAATGCCTGCTCCAGGATCTGCGGGGTATCGACCGCGGTTGGCAGCAGCGGCCGGCCCGTGGCCAGCAGCCGGAGCCGGTCATTGAGCAGACTGACCAGCCGATCCTCGCGGGCGGCGTGCCGACGGGCTAGACTGCCGGGGGCGGTCACCCGGGTAAAGGTGAGGGAGGCCGCGGCATCCTCGGTCGTTTCACTGCCATGGACCGCAACCGCGAACGGGCGCCTGACTGCAATCACCACCATGCCGAGCACCAGCACTGAGGCCAGGAACAGGACCAGGGAGTCGCTGCGGGCATCGTCCGGCCGGCCCAGTCCTTCGGCCCCGCGGGATGCCTGCCGTCTCGGTTCAGCGTAGAGCGGGGAGGGGGCAACCAGCGCGGTGTGAATGCTAGCCGACCGTTCGCCGACAATGGGAACCGGGGAAGGCATCGGCATCGATGCCATGGCCAGGCGGAAGGCGGGGTGGCTCGAGATCGGCAGCCAGCGCTCGCTCTTGGCGTGAAAGATCGTGGCGTCCGAGCGCACTGATCCACCGCGGACCGCCGCCGAAAATTCTTCGGCCGAGTCGTAGTGCAGTTCCTGCCCGCTAGACAATCGGATTCGCAGCATCAGCTTTCGGGTTACCAGAAACGGGATGGGCTCGGGGAGTATAGGGCGCCCCGGGGCCCCGGGCTAGAGAGGGACCTGCCCGGAGCATCCTGCCCCCAGATTCCGCCAGGAGAATCGATTCGTGCCTGCCATGGTACGCACCGCGCTGCTGCTGGTTGTCTCGAACCTGTTCATGACCTTTGCCAGGTATGCCCACCTCAGGAACCTGGCGGGCCGGCCGTGGATCGTGGCCGCCCTGATAAGCTGGGGAATCGCCTTGTTCGAGTACTTGGTCCAGGTTCCGGCCAACCGGATCGGGTATACCGAACTCTCATTGGGTCAGCTGAAGATGCTGCAGGAGGTCATTACCCTCGCGGTGTTCGTGCCATTTGCCGTGCTGTACATGTGCCAGCCGCTCAAGCTCGATTTCCTCTGGGCCGGGCTCTGCCTGCTGGGGGCGGTGTTTTTCATGTTCCGGGGAGGATTGGCGGGGCACACCTGAACCCGCCCGATTGACCCGACGACAGGCGGAGGCCATGTTGGGTGGCCTCCCTGGAGCCAGCCTATGAAGCCGATGACCGCCGCCCGCGCCGGACTTGTGCTCGTGGCCACTGTCATGTTCGGCTGCACGGAGGATGGTCCTACCGGCGGTACCCCAACCCCGATCACATTCACCCTCGTCACCACCCGGCAGTGGAGCGGTGGCGCCATCACGCTGCGGAGCTCGCAGGCCAATGCCGGGCATGCGCCTCGACTGGTCTACGCCGGGGATGACTCGACCACCGCCACGCCGGTCGGCGACACCACGTACCGCTTCACTCTGCCCACGGGACCATCGGGACCGGTGCTGATCCGGGTCGGGCTGTCGGGCGGGGGGGTCGATACGGCAGGGACCGTGACGCGAGTGGGCTATACAAATACTCTGACGCTGGACGGGCCGATTTTCGGCCTGTCAGGTTGGAGTCCAGATGGTCGGCCGGCAATCCTGGGTTATGAGCAGGGGAGTTATCTTCTCGCGAGCGCAGATCTGCAGACCGGTACTGTCACCGAGTTCCCAGGTTTGACCGTGGCTGGAACGCCATTCTACCCCGTGAGCCCGGGGTTCGCTGCAGGGACCGTGGCGGCCAGAGACAGTCTGACCGATTCCAGCACGGCTTGGCGGTTGACGCCGACGATTGCCCGACTGGCCGTGCTCTCTGGAGACGACCAATTCAACGCTCGACAGGTTGTCTGGCTGAACGACAGCCTCGTACTCAGGACCTATCATCATTCCGCCCGATTGGACCGGGTGAATGGCCAGTTTGTCCGCACCATCGAACTTGAAGAACCCCATCGCGTCTCCTTCTCCCCGAGCCGTCACTTCATCACCGTCACGGCAGCAGCCAGCTTCGGTCATTTCGGTGTCACTGTTTTCGATGCCCGAAGCGGCGACAGCCTGTTCGTGATTCCGCTGGGACGTATGAGTGGCGTGGCGTTCAGCCAGGATGAGCAAGTGGTTTACGGCGTCGGCGATGGCAGTCCTGAGAGCGATTCCCTGGTAGCGGTGAGCACTGCATCCGGCGCCACCCTCCGCAGAACTGCCCTGCCAGTGGGTGCCAAAGGGCTGGCGGCGCTGGACGACGACGCCACCGGGCAGATTTTCCTGACCGCTGCGCTCAATGGCAATGCCGGCGTCCTGGTGTACGACGCATCGACGCTGGAACTGCGCGGGACGCTCACCACGGACCAGGGATGTGGCGCCTACTGCGAGGGCACGTCGTTGTTCGATCAGTCGGGCCACAAAATCTATTTTGCCGGCGCCGAAGGCACTCCACAGCAGATCCATGTGTTTGACGCGATTCCCTGACGCCCCTGCATGGGCGGAATTCTCTCGCCGTACCAGTACGTCCCGCGGACTGGCACCTGATGGCCTCTTGGGGGTAAATTGCTGAGGCGATACTAAGTCGCTTACCGCCAAGGAGATAGGATGTACGCCCCGCTGGATCCGGCCCGGTTTCGCGATGTTGCGCTCCACCCTGTGGCCGCCAAAGTGCTCGAGGCCCGCCGGCTCGATGCCGACGATGCCCGCACCCTCTACGCCACCTCCGACCTGCTCGGCCTGGGTTTGCTGGCCGCTTACGCCAACCAGCGCACCAACGGGGACCGGGTCTACTTCTCCGCCAATCAGCACATCAATCCGACCAACGTCTGCATCCTCCGCAACACCTGCACCTTCTGCTCCTTTGCCAAGATGCCGAAGGAAGAGGGCAACTACACCCGCTCCCTCGACGAGGTCTACCAGGAAGCCGAGCAGGCCCAGGACAGCCCCACCCGGGAATTCCATATCGTCGGCGGGCTGCATCCCAAGCTCCGGCTGAGCTATTACACCGACATGATCCGCGGGCTCAAGCAGCGCTACCCGCATATTCACATCAAGGCGCTGACCGCGGTCGAGATTGCCCACCTGGCCCGGATCGAGAAGACCTCGGAGCGCGAGGTGCTGATCGCGATGAAGGACGCAGGGCTCACCAGCCTCCCGGGCGGTGGCGCTGAGGTGTTCAGCACTGCCGTACGCGCCACCATCGCGGAGCGTAAGCTTACCGGCGAGGAGTGGCTCCGGGTCCATCGCGTGGCCCATGAACTCGGCATTCCCACCAACTGCACGATGCTGTACGGGCACGTCGAAACGGCTGACGACCGGATCGAGCATCTCAGCATGCTGCGGGCGCTGCAGGATGAAACCGGTGGTTTTCTGACCTATATCCCGCTGGCCTATCACACCGAGAACAACCAGCTGGGGGAAGAGTTGGGCCGGGTTGGCAGCGCTACCACCGGATACGAGGATCTCAAGAATATTGCGGTAGGCCGGCTGTTCCTCGACAACATTCCGCACGTCAAGACTCACTGGCCGATGGTGACGCCGTTCCTGTCACAGATCGCGCTGAGTTTCGGCTGTGATGACGTCGAGGGTACGGTGGTATTCGAGCGGATCTACCACGAGGCCGGCTCCACGACGCAGATGCACATGCCCTACAGCGGGCTGGTCAAGCTGATCCGCGGGGCGGGGAAGCGCCCGGTCGAACGCAACAGCCTGTATCAAACCGTCCGGGACAACTTCGACGACCTGGATGCGATGGCCTCGCTGAGTGGCGCATCAGCCCCGGTAGTTCACGCCGCGTGAGCACGCTCCCGATGATGCGGTTGGGCCGGATCCCGTGGATCAACTGCTATCCGATCTACGGTGCCATTGACCGCAACCTGGTGCAGCTCCCGGCTCGGCTGGTCAGCGGCACGGCCAGCGAGCTCAATGACCTGCTGGCCGCCGGGGAGCTCGATCTCAGCGTCGTGTCCGCAGTCGAGTATGCCCGGAATGCATCGGCCTACCACCTGCTGCCCGACCTGGCCATCACCTGTGACGGGCCGGTCCACAGCGTGAAGCTGTTCAGTCGCCGGTCGATGGAGTCTCTGGACGGCGCCACCGTGCTGGTGACCGCCTCGTCCCGCACCTCGGTGCTCCTGCTCGAGCTGCTCTGCCGTCACAAGTGGAAAGTGGCACCAAAGTTCGCGACCGTGCGCGCCGAGGCGACCGATCTGGAGTCACTGGCAGGCTTCCCGCATGATGCCGTGCTTGTGATCGGGGATGCCGCGCTGGTTCTGGCGGCCCGTGACCGATATCCGGTGACCGCCGACCTGGGCGCCGAGTGGAAAGAGTGGACCGGGTTGCCATTCGTTTTCGCGGTGTGGGCCGCGCGGAGATCCGCGGACCAGGAGCTGGCGCGGACGGTGCACGCCCGGCTGCTGGAGTCGAGGGCGTGGGGACTGGCGCACCTCGATCTGCTGGCCGACCAGGCCTGGTCCACCACCGGGATTGACCGGCAGATATGCCGTGACTATCTGGGTGATCTTGACTACCGGCTGACCTACCGTCACCTGGCGGGGCTGACCGACTTCTTCCGGCGGCTGGCCCAGGATGGGTTGGTACCGGACGGGTCGCTCTCGTTCATCACCGCTGCCTGACAGAGTGGCCACGGACGGACACGCATCGATCCGATCCGCCAAGCAGCTGCCGTTGATACAGTCAGCTTGCTCAACAAGAGTTGTGGTATCCGTGTTCATCCGTGCTGATCAGTGTTCATCCGTGGGTAACAGAGTTGAGCCTTGAATGAGCTACGTCGATCGATCCTCCAGCGAATTTCGCGGCTTTCTCGATCTGTACGAGAACGCCTCCCTGCTCGAACTCGGCGAACTCGCCGACGCCGAGCGCTGGCGGCAGCACCCGGCCAATGTGGTGACATACATCATCGACCGGAACATCAACTACACCAATGTCTGCGTGGCCGACTGCAAGTTCTGCGCGTTCTATCGCCGGCCCAAGGACAACGAAGGGTATGTCCTGAGCTTCGAGCAGATCGGCCGCAAGATCGACGAGTGCCGGGACATTGGCGGAGTCCAGATCCTGTTGCAGGGCGGGCACAATCCATACATCCCGTTCGACTGGTATCTGGACCTGATGCGCTACATCAAGCAGCATCACCCGATTCATATCCACGGCTTCTCGCCGTCGGAGATCGTGTTCTTCAGCGAGCGGTTCAGGGTTCCGGTGGCCGAGGTCGTCCGGCGGCTGCATGACGCGGGGCTGGACAGTATTCC
>JBEPVA010000143.1:0-9951 GCA_041691295.1 Gemmatimonadota bacterium | reverse complement strand
GAATCGCGGCGAGCGACGAAGCCACGAGATAGGACGGGATCCCCACCAGCACCGGCATTGGCCGGCCCTCGGGCCACCGCAATCCTGCCAGGCCGACCAGCAGGCCGGCCACCAGGAGAGGAACGACCACCAGGGCCAGCCTGGCCTGAATGGCAAGGAGCGTCAGGCCAACTGGGAGGAGAATCAGGCTGGGAAACACCAGCCAGCGAAGTAGTTTGTGGCTCCAGAGCATCCATGCGAATGAACCGTGGCGGACCGGATTCAGCAGGTGGCGCTTGAACCAGAGGGTCTCAAGCCCCCGAGCCATGGTGCGGACCTTCCGGCGGTATTCGCTCTTGAGATCCCTGGTCCGGGGCACCAGACAGACCGCGTCGTTGACTGACACCGCCCGGGTGGCATGCTCCCGGGCCAGGAGGGCGCTGGCAAAGTCCCGACTCAACATTTCGGGGAACGCCCCGTCCACGATCTCCCGCCGGATCCCATAGAAGCAGCCGGACGCCCCGACAATGCCGCCCACCGCCGTTTCGAGCCCACGCACCCACATCTCGTAACCCACGTAGCCCGACTCACCCTGGCCCCCTTCGGTCTGCAGGTCCCCGACGCTTACATCCCGCCCGGATGCCACCCCGACACGGGGATCGCTGAAAGCCGCGACCAGAGGCTTGAGGGCATTCGGCAGGATCCGGATGGTGGCGTCGGTATTGACCAGGATCGAACCCCTGCAATGCGGAAAGGCCGCGTTTTCCGCCGCCGTCTTGCCGCGGCGAGTTTCCAGTCGCAGCAGTTCCACCCCACGATTTGCGAAGCTCTCGACGATCTGGTCGGTGCGGTCGGTCGAGGCGTCGGAGATTACCAGGATTTGGCGCCGATCTTCCGGATAGTCGATGCTCAGCAGGCTCTCGAGCGTCCGGGCGATCGCCCGTTCTTCATTGTAGGCTGGCAGGCAGATCGTGATGAATGGCCATTCCGGCGGATCGGACTGCGGCTCGCCGTTGGTTCGGGCTCTGGCCAGCAACCAGAGCAGCAGCGGGTACCCCAGAAAGGCGTATAGCGCGAGCGTGACTGGGATTCCCACACAAATGGCGCCGATCAACTGGATCATGCGATGTCTGCCTCTTCCCTGGCCACGAGAGTGCTGTACAGCTGCACGTAGTGATCGATCCACGCCTGCGCGCCGAAATGGGTAGCCACCCGGGCGGGCCCGGCCTGGCCCCTCGACCGCCGCTGGTCCCCATCGCCGAGAGCTTCGTCGATCGACGCCGCCACCTCGGCCGGGTCCGCCCGGTCGACCAGCCATCCTTCCTGCGCCGTCAAGACATCCGGCACCCCACCGACGGCCGTGGCTACGGACACCGTACCCGCC
Source organism: Gemmatimonadota bacterium (assembly GCA_041691295.1). GTDB lineage: Bacteria > Gemmatimonadota > Gemmatimonadetes > Gemmatimonadales > GWC2-71-9 > DATEHG01. The sequence continues at coordinate 8,588 of JBEPVA010000143.1, read as the reverse complement.
GCCATGGCCTCAAGCAGCGCGATCGGGGTGCCTTCCGTGCGGGAAGACAGGAGGAACACGTCAAACGCCTTCATGAGTCGGCCGGCTTCCGGAATTACCCCGGCCCAGCGGAGGCGGTCGGCGATTCCGAGTTCGTGGGCCAGCTGTCGCAGCGCGGGCTCTTCCCCCCCTGCCCCGATCACCACCAGGATGGCATCAGGGTGGGAAACCAGGTTCATCGCCCGAAGGGCAATGTCCGGCCCTTTTTCCGGACTTAGCCTACCAACCCAGCCGATCGCAACGGCAGCCACCGGGAGCCCCAGTTCCAAACGCGCGGCGGCACGGTCAAGAAAGGCATACGGGGCGGCCCACCCATTCTGCACCATGAGGCATCGATCACGACGCAGTCCGCTGGCCACCAATGCATTCCGGAGTGGCCGTGACACGGCAATGACTCGATCGTAGCGCCGCCATGCTCTGTGTTGCAGTCGCTCATACAGCCGATTTTTCCAATCACCGCCGGTGACCCCGTGGGCGGTCGACACCAGCCGGGATTGGAGGCCCCCCGCGGCCATCGGCGTCAGAATGTCAGTCACATAGCCGTGGCTGTGGATGATACTCGGACGGATTTCGTGGAAGACCCGGCGGAGCCGCATGATCTTGCCAGGGTAATTTCGTCCGCCGGTGCGAAGGGCAATCACCCGCACTCCGGCCAGTTCGGCCTCCCGCCACAGATCCGACAGACCGGCGTTCCGATCCAGGCTGAGGACCAGGGTGCACTCGGCGCCCCGACGGGCCAGGCCGGCGGTCAGCATGGCGACTACGCTCTCGAGGCCGCCGAATGCTCCGGGGGCCGCCACATGCACGATTCGAACACCCTGCAGTGGCGCGGGCTCGGCGCTACCAGGCACTGCCATCCGCATGAAAGAGGGCCCAGTCCGCTGCATCAGGGAGAGTCAGGCTGGCCCGCAGCTCCTTGACCACGACCGGCAGCCGATCGACCCGACGAATGGCACCGTAGGCTACCGCGTCCGTCGCCAGGTGTGAGTCAGCGAGGAGGGAGACACCGACCTTGGTGAGGCCGCGCCGGCGGGCCTCCGCCGCGATGCCGATGAGGACGCCTCCGATCGAAACCCTGCCTTCATCCCAGGCGGCCTTCAACAAATGGATTGACCGCCGCCGCGAGTCGACCTCGACGGCCACCAGGGCCAACGGGCTTCCAGGAGTGGCGGATTCGGTCAGCACCGCCATTTCGCGCCGCCGATCGCCGGCCGACAGCTCACCGCCCCGCCGGAAGTCCTCGGCCGTGCGAAGGGGGCCGAAGCCACGAGATGGTGGCAACGCCGCCAGGACACTGTCCACCCGGTTCGGATCGGCCACTGCCCAGGACAGTCGCTGCTCCACCCGCGCCATCCGTCGCAGCTGCATCAGCCAGCCATACGGCCGACCGGCCGGCAGGACGAAGCGCTGAAGATTGCCGAGCAGGCGAAATCCCCCGGCCCGGCTCAAGCCTACGGCCTGAGGCGTCGGATCGGAGTACAAGAAATCCAGCTCCCGGTTGTCGGTGAGTTCGGAAACGATCTGGCGAAAGAACTTGAGCGGCATCCAGAAATTTCGCATCCCTGGGGCCACCACGAGATCTCCGAGCAGGCCTCCGGTGAGCCCGGAGCCATCCGGCAGTCGAAACCGCCTCGGAACGACACAGACGTGCATGACTGGATGGTCCGCGTCATCCAGTCCCAGCCAGCTCACGGCGCCCGGCCGGGAGGTCATGGAATAGACCGAGGCGAGCGGACGTCCGTTCGTATCCGGCATGAACAGACCCGGTGCCACCGACTCGGGATCCAGTGCCTCGCATCGCTGCAGCCGAAGCGCACCGGCTTGCTCAGGCGTTGCGGTCACGAGCCTCACGGGCTGGCGACGCGCCAGATACCGACCGCATGACGTAGCGCGCGATGGCGGCGATCGAGCCGAGGTTTTCCTCGGTCAAGTCCAGGTCCGCCACGGTGACGCTCCAGGTGTCCTGCAGAAATGCCAGGACCTCCATGACACCCATCGAGTCAACGATGCCGGTCCGCATGAGTGATTCTTCATCACCCAGTGCCTGCTTGGGCCGCATGTAGAGAAACGTTTCTCGAATGAACTGACGCAGTCGTTCCCGGATTGCCGAATCGGTGAGGTTGGTCATAGTCTCAAAGTTGGGTCAGGCGGCGGTTTGCTGCGGGGCGGAGGAAAGTACCACATCCGCGCCGGACTCGGGCAGCGCGGTGACGGCGGGCGCCGTGAGGCAGAAGGTCCGGTACCAGAGTTCGGTCGAGAGAATGGCGACCAGCGCCTGGTGCTCGCGCGGCCCGCCCTGCTGCTGACGGCACCGCGCCATGAGGTGGCTGACGGCGGCGGGGTTGAAGAATCCGCTGCGGCCCAAAGCTGACGCCTCCATCAGGTCCGCCACCCATTCCGGTGCGCCGGCGCTGGAAAATGGAGGGGCATCTGGGGCACGGTACGGCTGCTTGGTCCGGGCGGTAACGGAATCCGGGATCCGGCCGCGAGCCCAGCGCTTCAGAATCCGCTTTTCGCGGAGCCCCCGCAGCTTGGAACTGGTCGGCAACGACGCGGCAAACCGGAACAGCCGAGGATCGAGGAAGGGGTAGCGGCTCTCGACCGCGTGGGCCATGCCCACCCGGTCGGTCTGGGAACTCAGCAGATACGGGGACAGCAGTGTGAGAATTTCCAGGTAGGCCGCTCGACCGAACGGAGTCCAGCTGGTATGCTCTGCCGGCATGATATCCCGCAGTTCGGCCAGGGCGTCGACGCCCCGCAGGGGTTCGGCCATGCCGTCGCCATAGAACTGCTTGACCCAGCTGGCGGCTCGAAACCGTGGCATGTGCGAGAACAGCGGATCATCAGGAGCACTTGCGTCCAGAAAGGACCGGCGCCAGACATCACCGCCCCGACCCGCGGCTGACAGCCATGGATACAGCCGATCGAACAGACGTGGCCGGCGCCTGGAGTCCGGCTGGCGGAGGCAGAACAGCCGGACCTGTACTTCCTTGAACAGATCGTAGCCCAGGAACAACTCGTCAGCGCCCTCCCCGGTGAGCACGACCTTGATTCCGGCCTCCGCGGTAGCACGCGCCAGATGATACATCGGCACTGGGGCCGTCCGGAGCAGCGGAGTCTCAGTGTGACGAATGACGTCGGGGAACGCCGCGGCAATATCCTCGGAACGGACGTGCCGAACGGTGTGCCGGGTACCGAGAGCCGCCGCCACTTCGTTCTGGTAGACGGCCTCATCGTAGGCCGGGTCCTCGAACGTGATGGAAAACGAATGGAGGGTAAACGGCGACGCTTCCGCCGCCAGGCAAGCCGTGATACTGGAGTCCAGTCCGCCGCTGAGATACGCCCCGACTGGAACGTCGGCTCGAAGCCGGAGCGCCGTGCTGCTGGACAGAAGCTCGTCAAGCTGCTCGAGGGCCCGCGGGTCCTCGACGCCATCCTCCGGATATGACGGGGTGAAGACGGTATGCGTACGCAGCCGGCCCTTTTCCCATATCGCATAGCTGCCGGGCTCGAGCTGGCTGACCCCGAGGAACGGGGTACGTGGTGGCCGCGCCGCCCAGAATGTGAAGACCTGGTCCAGCCCGACCGGATCCGGCGCCGCCACAACCAGCCCTGACGCAAACAGCGCCTTGACCTCGGAACCGAAAACCAGCGTCCCGCCATTCACCGCATAGAACAGCGGCCGAACTCCGAACCGATCCCGGGCAAGCATGAGCCGCTGCGTCCTTCCATCATAGAGGGCGAAGGCCCACTGCCCGTTGAGCCGGTCCAGAAGGCCCGTGCCCCACTCCTCCCAGCCATGCACCAGAACCTCGGTGTCCGAACTGGTGCGGAACTGATGCCCCCGGCCCTTCAATTCGGCCATCAATTCCCGATAGTTGAAAATCTCTCCATTAAAGGTCACCACGATCTCGCCGTCCTCGTTGGTCATCGGCTGGGCCCCGCTGGCGATGTCGATGATGCTGAGACGGACGTGCGCCAGTCCCACCCGCGGGCCGGTGTAAAATCCGTAGCCGTCCGGTCCGCGGTGGCGAATGGCCGCAGCCATTCGGCCCAGTTGATCGAGCGACACCCCCAGCTCGTCCTGACGGGAAATCCCGGCGATGCCACACATCAGTCGCCCGCCTCCCCGGGGACCGGCAGCGGGACCTCATCGACGAGCAGGGGCGCCAAGTGCAGGTACCGCGTGGTCCGCCGCTTCTGACCAATGTCCTGGTACAACCGCTCGGCATGCGATGGTTCGAGTCCCGCCTCGATTGCGGCTTCCGCAGCGGATCGTCCCGCATTGTAGGAGCGCAGCACCAGGTCGAGCACAGCCGGCGGCGCGGAGAAGTAGAATTCCTCCTGGCTCTGGGGCAGTGAATAGGTATCCGTGGTCGAGGGGCGAGTCGTGACGGCGCTGGGGACCCCGAGTGCCGCCGCCAGCGCGTAGACCTCGGTCTTGTACAGGTGGGCGATTGGCTTCACATCAGCCAGCCCATCCCCGCCCTTGACGAAAAATCCCTGGTCGTATTCCAACCGGTTCGGAGTGCCCACGACGCCAAAGTGGAGGCGATCGGCGTGGAAGTACTCCAGCATCTTGCGCACCCGCTGCTTGAAATTCGTGGCCGCCACGATCTGCCGGTATTCGGCGGCCGGCAACCGCAGCGTCTGCTGTGGGCCAGCTGGGGGCTGCACCACCAGCTGCGTCACATTCAGTACACCCGGCCCGGCGCCCGCCCCGGGAAGTGCCAGTTTGCAGCGCCAGCCAGTGCCGTACGCCGGCAGCACTCGGCGGATGGCCTCGTCTCGACGGGAATAGCAACCAGCCGCCTCGAGGATCGGCGCGATGTCTTCGGTCGCGGCGGCGATGCCGAGTTCCGCAGCCCACGCCGAAGCCAGCTCGAGACTCATCGGCTCGCTGTCGCGCTCGGGAAGGAATAGACCGAAGACCCGCCCCGGCCCCAGCGCCTGTACCGCCAGCGCCGCGCACACCGAACTGTCGACGCCGCCGCTCATACCGATGACCAGCCCCCGCCGGTGCAGGCCGTCACTCACCTGCCTCTGTAGCGCTGGTACGATGGCCGAGATCAGGGCGTGGGGGTCTCGAAAGGGTCGCTGCCCTGGTGGCTGACTCACCGGGTACTCCCACGAACGGGGACTGGAACGCCCGGAGTGATGAAGGTGATCGAATGACAAGGCTCCACAGGCTCTGCGGGCTCCGTTGAGGATGGGCTGGATCAGTGTGCCCTGCGCGAGGCCGACGGGGACTGGGACGCCGCCCTGAGCGGCCTCCTGGCGAGCATGCCTCATTTAGATGCAATCTACGTTCCGGGATGGGCCCCGGTGGAGACGCGAATGACGGCTGGCAAGGTCGGCCAGTGACCCGCGGCGCCAGACCGGCGTGGTTGCCACTGAGCGCCTCGACTTCAGCGACAGGATCCCGGCTGTGGCGCCTTGGATTCTGTCGTTCCGGCCCGTCAATTTCGCATTACCTTGTGGTGTAGCCGCCACTCTTGTTGCGTACTGGTAAGCTGGGTAGAACGCGTGAGCTGCCCGACGCAAGTGACCATCGGAACGCTCCCCAAATCATTAGACAGCATATATTTATGGCCGAAGATCACAGTGGAGCACTAGGGGCTTGGTTCTTGCTCCCCGCCATCACATTCTGACCGATCTATCCCGAAGCGCGAGTCGAGGAAATCCGATGGATGAAATTATTCGACAGGTGGTTGGGGAGCATGCCCGCCTGGCCACAGACGTTAGCACCCTTGGCGACGATGCGGACCTCTACCAGGCTGGAATGACCTCCCATGCCAGTGTCAATCTCATGCTCGCCCTCGAAGACCGGTTCGATGTCGAGTTTCCCGAGCGGATGCTGCGTCGCCGGGCATTCGAGAGCATTGCCGCGATTCGCGCGGCGATCGAGGAACTGACCGGCTCCCGCCCCACCACTTCCGGCTGACCGGACAAGGAGCTCCAGTGGCGACCCGGAACCCTCCGGCAACGAGTCCGAACTCGCTGCGCCAGGACCTGATCGAGAAGGCCCATCGCATCGGTACCACGGTCGTCGGACCCGCGGCCGATGCCGTGGATCGCGAAGCCCGGTTTCCGCACGAGTCGTTTGCGGCGCTGCGCCAGGAACGGATGCTGGGGGCGTTCATCCCCCAGGAGTTCGGAGGACAGGGCTGCACTATCTCCGACCTCTCGGCGATCTGCACCACACTGGGTCAGTACTGCGCCTCGACCGCGATGGTGTATGCTATGCACCAGATCCAGATCGGCTGCCTGGTACGTCACGGACAGTCCGCTCCCTTTCATCGCGCCATGCTGTCGCAGCTCGCCGAGAAGGAGGAACTGCTGGCCTCGGCCACCACGGAGGTCGGAGTCGGCGGTGACGTGCGCTCAAGTGTCTGCGCCGTCGAAACCCAGGGCGGCCGAATCTCACTGACCAAGCAGGCACCGGTCATTTCCTACGGCGCCCACGCGGATCACATTCTGGTGACCGCCCGCCGGGCGCCGGAGGCCGCCACCAGCGATCAGGTTATCGTGCTGGTGCAGAAGGCTGATACCCGCCTCGAACAGACCGGCACCTGGGATACCATGGGGATGCGGGGAACCTGCAGCCTCGGCTATCTACTGACCGCCACGGGCAGCGCGGACCAGGTCCTGCCGCAGCCGTATGCCGAGATTTCCGCTCAAACGATGCTGCCGTTCTCGCACATTGTGTGGACCTCGCTCTGGCTCGGAATCGCGACCGACGCCGTCAATCGTGCCCGGGCCTACATCCGTGGGGAGGCCCGGAAGAAACCGGGGACCACCCCCCCCGGGGCGCTGCGCCTGGCGGAAGTCATGGCCATTCTGCAGACCATGCGGGCCACGGTCGAGGACGGGACCCGCGAGTACGAACGATTGATGCACGATCCCGAAGCGTTGTCGGGCATCGGGTTCGCCATCCGGATGAACAACCTGAAGATCGCAGGCTCGCAACTGGCCGTTGAAATCGTGGGCCGGGCACTGCAGGTCTGTGGCATCACCGGCTACCGGAACGATTCCAAATACAGCCTGGCCCGGCACCTTCGCGACGCGTATGGCACCGGCCTGATGGTCGCCAACGACCGCATTTACGGGCACAACGCTTCCCTCCTGCTGGTCCACAAGGACGAATAGGCTACCCATGGGATCGGCACTCGAGGCCGCGTACGATGAATATCGTAAAGCCCTGCTGGCTCACCGGCTGCTGTACGCGACAGGCGTTCCGGGAGTCTACGGCCGGAGCGGCGTATTCGAGGATACCATCGATCGGCTGAACCGGCTGGTGACCCGGTTCGGCGCCGCGGACGGAGCGGAAGTGATGCACTTCCCCCCAATTCTCAACCGGCATTACTACGAAAAGAGCGAGCACCTCAAGTCCTTCCCGCAGCTGGCGGGCATCGTCCACAGCTTTGATGGCACGGACAAGGAGCACCAGGAACTGCTCCGCAAGCAGGCGGCCGGCGAGGATTGGAGCGCCGGCCTTCCTCATACCGACGTCGTGCTGACCCCCGCCGCCTGCTATCCGGTCTACCCGACGATCGCCGCACGAGGGCCCCTGGCCGAGGCTGGCGCGGTGGTCGACGTCCTGTCCTTCTGTTTCCGGCATGAACCATCCCCGGATCCAGCCAGAATGCAGATGTTCCGGCAGCGGGAACATGTGCGGATCGGCGATCCAGCCGTGGTCCAGCCCTGGCGTGACACCTGGTTCGAGCGAGCTCAGCAGTTCACGGATCAGCTCGGACTGCCGGCCCGGCCGGAGGTCGCCAATGACCCGTTCTTCGGGCGGGCCGGCAAGATGCTGGCGGTCAACCAGCGGGACCAGCAGTTGAAGTTCGAAATTGTGGTCCCGATCTGCTCGGTCGAAAAACCGACCGCCGTCATATCGCTCAATTATCACCAGGACCACTTTGGCCTGGATTTCGGGATCCAGACCCATGCCGGTGACGTGAGCCACACCGCCTGCATCGGATTCGGCCTCGAACGGCTGACGCTCGCCCTGTTCAAGACCCACGGACTCGAGCGGGACCGCTGGCCGGCCGGCGTGCGCGGCACGCTCGAGCTGTGAGGACAGCGGTACTTTCGCTCGACCCCGCGACCTACACCTCCCATGCGGTGCACGGGGAGGACCGGTCCTGGACCGAGTCGAACTGCTACGTCGACCTCTGGGTCGAGACGGTCCACGGCATGGGTCTCGACCCGGTGGCGGGAATGGCCTTCACCCTGGCCCTCGATTTTGAGGGAGATCAATGGACCTTCTTCAAGTTTCCGCTGGAGGACCTGTACCGTCTGTACGGGTTCGAGGTCAAGGAGATGAATGTCTGGCGCCCGCTGGCCGGTCACATCGAAGAACAGCTCCGGATGGGGCGACTGATGGTGGTCGAGGTGGACAGCTACTTCCTGCCCGACACCGCCGGCGTCAGCTACCAGCTCGAACACACCAAGACATCGATCGCGATCCAGGCCATCGACCTGGCAGCTCGGCGGATGGGCTATTTCCATGGCCGCGGCTACTACGTCGTCGAGCTGTCTCTTAT
>JBEPVA010000142.1:0-9974 GCA_041691295.1 Gemmatimonadota bacterium | reverse complement strand
GAGGGATCGACGGTCGGATTGACCCGCTCGATCTTGCCGTTGAACACCCGGCCCTTGAACCCGTCGACGCTGAACTGCACCGGGGCCCCGACCTTTACCATGCTGAGCTGGTCGGATGGCACCGACGCCTCGAGCCTGAGGCTGCCGAGGTCGACCACGGTGAACAGCGCGGTGCCGGGAGTAACGTCGTCGCCCACGTTGACCTTGCGCTCACTGACCACGCCGGCAAACGGCGCCCGCATCTCGGTCCGCCTCAACTGCCGGTCGGCACTCGCCAGCCGCGCTTCGGCGTCGGCCTGCTGCCCCAGCGCATTCGACTGAGTGTAGCTGGCCTGCTCCAGGTCCCGGGCCGAAATGGCACCGGCATCCTTGAGTGACTTGCTGCGTTCGAAGTTGCGGGCCGCCAGGTCGGCCGCGACGTCGGCGGCGCGCTTCATCGATTTGGCGGACTCATACGAATCGCGGATGCCGGTATCGTCCAGCCGGGCAAGTCGCGCACCATTGCCGACCGGCTGACCCTGCTCAGCCGAAACCTCGGTCACCGTGCCGTTGATCTCGGAGCGGACCGTCGCCTGTTTCTGCGCGGTCAGGGCGCCGGAGATGGTTGGCCCGCTGATCAGCACCCCGTTCTCCGCGATGGTGACATTCTCCTTGCCGATCTGGATGGCCTGTTCGGCGGCAGAGGCGGCCGGCGCCGGCTTGTTGCAGGCCAGCGCCAGAGGAGAGAGGCAGAGCAGCGCGGTGACAAGACGCGGGCTGAAGGCGCGGGTGTTCATGGGCCGGTTCGGGCTGGGGTAGCGGGCGTGGACGGAGCCGTGAGGATCGGCCCGGCAACCGCTGCGGTCGAACCGCCGAGCGGCAGGTCAGGCAGCAGCTGGAGCCGGGTCAGGGCCACCCGGAAATCGCGGGCGGCAGTGGCCCGATTGACCTGGGCCTGGGCCTGCGCCAGGCGGGCGTCGTTGAGTTCGGTCTGGGTCGACAGCCCTTCACGATAGCGGATCTCGGCAATGTGATAGGCCCGCTCGGCCTGCTCGACGGTCCCGAAGCTCGCGGTCCAGGCTGCGTGCGCCGCCTGCAGCCGGGCAATGACCTGCCGGCTGTCGAGTACGGCGGCTTTCCGGGCCTGCGACAGCCGCTGGACCGACTGTTCGTAGTCGGCCCGGGCAATCTGCGCGTCGCCTTTGAAGCGGCCGCTGGTCCAGACCGGGAAGTTAAGCAGTACGCCGACATTCCAGTCGGTCCTGAAGTCGCTGCCGTGGGGAATGGCGCCGTTAGGATAGGCCAGCTGGCTGTACCGCGAGGTCAGGTTCAGCGAAGGCCACCACTCGGCCGCGGCAATCTTGTAGACGATTTCCTGGATGGTGGCGGTGGCCTGCGCTTCCTGGACGGCGTTCCGCTGGGTCACGCTGCTGTCGTTCGACTTCAGCATCGACGTGTCCGGCATCGAAAAGGCAGTTGAATCGCCGCTGGCCAGCGGAGTCGTCAGGTTCACCGGCTGATCCAGCGGCAGCAGTACCAGCTGCTTGATCCGGTCGAACGCCACATCCCGGCTGGCCCGCTGCTGAATCAGCGCCACCCGGTTGTTATCGCGAGATACCCGGGCCCGCAGCACGTCAAACTCCGCCGCCGAGCCGACCCTCTCACCCAGGCTGGTTTGAGCCAGGGTGGTGTCGGACTGATCCAGCGCCAGCTGCGCTATGGACACGAGCTGCTCGGCCAGCAGCGCGTCGTAGTAGGCGGTGGTCACATCCAGCACCAGTTGCGACTGGGCACTGGTGATGCCGAGCTCAGCCAGGGTACGCCCGGCTTTGGCGGCTCTCACCCGGCCGCGCACGCTGCCATTGAACAGCGTCTGCGAAAAGGAAATGCCGAAGTTGTACTGATTGGGCCGGGCAAAGGGCAGCTCGCTGAACGCCGCGAACGGATTCTGATTGGTCAGGCATCCGACCGCTGCCTCCAGCGAATCGAGCCGCTCCGCCTCGGTACCAGGCTGCGGGGTGAACCGGGTGCAGGCGGCACCGGCGGACGAACTGCCGGAGCTGGAACCGTACTGCGACTTGATCTGCCGGGTGTACTGCGCCGACAAGGTCAGCTGCGGCAGGAACTCGGCATAGGCGCGGTGGATCTGCCCGCTGGCCCGCAGCCGCTCAGCCACCGCCAGGCCGATCGCTTCGCTGGCGGGGATGGCTTTCTGGACTGCCTCTTCGAGAGAGAGCGGCGTACCAGCAGCCGAATCCTGTCCGAGCAGCACTCCGGGCAGGAACGCCAGGCAGAGTGTGGCGCCCAATGTGGTCCAGCGAAATGATCGTGTCATGCCGTGCTCCGAGTAATGCTCCGGGCCCCGATGGCCCGCACCAGCAGGTCGACGTAATCCTCCACTGCCTTGTCGGCGTCCGGACCGAACAGGCCGGGCATGATATCCCGACCCATCGCGTCGGCGAACAGCGCACCCATCAGCATTGATTCGGCACTGGTCGGATCGAAGTGCCGATCCGCCATCCCTCGATCGATCAGGCGCTGGAGGTATTCCCGGACCCGGATCGCCGCGTCGATCGATGGGCTGCCGCCCTCGCCCAGGAGTTCGGGATGCTCCTCGATCTCCCCCATGCAGGTCCGGATCAGCGAGGCCCGCCCGCGCAGCTGCGCAATATGGACCCGGGCCCACGCCAGCAGTTCCGCCCGTGGATCGACCGGTTCATCGGGCAGGGCGTTGACCGTTTCCATCTGATCGGTGGTGCTGATCGCTTCGTGGATCAGCCGGGACTTGGAGCCGAAATGACGAAACAGGGTGATCTCGTTGACCCCTGCCTCGGAGGCGATGCGCCGAGTGGTGGCGCCCCGAAATCCTGTTTCGGAGTAGACCCGGGCCGCAGCCTCGAGCAGTCGATCACGGATTTCCATAAGGGCGGTCAGTCTAATTGTCGGGCGCTGGGCATGCAAGTGGGTGCTTGCTAATGGATTTCTTTGCCCGGATTCGGCCCGGGTGCCGCCGTGGATGGGGATGCTCTGGCCGAGGCCGTGGCGCAGCCACGCAGGGCGAAGCCGAGGCACGAATTCATTCGGGCGATCCCACCAACTCGAGAACCCGTCTTAAGCCCCGGGGCATCTCCTGTCTTCTGTCTCCTGGTGTCGTTGCCGAATTGCCTTCTTCCGGCCGTCGTCGCTGACCTCGGCTTAAGCCGAGGAACAGGGATTCGTCGATCAGGAGTTGCGGTCTGCGGTAAGGAGTTCTGGCTGAATCTTGCCGCGGGCGGACGGGTAGCCCGAAGCAATTCTCCAATCAACGAGAACAACACCAAGGCAGAGTCTGATACGACCCAGGCCCCTTCAGGTGTATGGGCCACGCCCCGGCTTTAGCCGAGGACTAACGGATCGACGCTCCCGCTCCTCCCCCGGTTCCTCACCGCTGCGCAAGGAGTGGAGCTGGTTCCGCGATCACTCACAAATCCTACCCAGGCGATAGAAGCTCGGGTCCGCCACCGCTACAGGCCCCTTCAGGTGCCAGGGCCGAGCCTCGGCTGTAGCCGAGAACTAAGGATCGACGCCCGCCCTTTCCCCTCCCCCAACCCCACCCCGCTACGCAGAGAGGGAGCTGGGTGGGCAGTCACTAACGGCCAACGACTATTGGCCAACGACTGGCGGACAGCGCGAGGATGAAGGCCTTGATCCGCAAAGGAATCGTCATCGTCCCGTCACATGGGGTGGTTACGTTGGCCACCGTTGGTCGCCACCATGCTCTTGCCACGACTGACCACTCACCTTCTCGTCCGCGTCGAGGCAATTCATGTCCACCCGATCGGTCTTCCGCACCCTTGCCATCGCAACCGGCCTCATCGGCTCCAGCCGAGCCGCCGCGGCCCAAATGCTCGAGACTGAATCGGAGCGCCTCCTGCCTCGAGGCACCTTCACCGCCTCCAGCAATTTCGAATTTCAGACTTCGGCTGATGGTAAGGAAACGGCAATTCCCTTCGCCTTTGAATACGGGGTGACCTCTCGGCTGGAGTTGATGGTCGAGCCAGTGCTCTTCACGGGAATCCATCCAACCTCCGGTCGCGGCGCGACCGGCATTGGGGATCTGGAGATCACGGCCAACTATCTGTTGGCCAGCGAAGGCCGGACCCGGCCCGCGCTGGGTCTTGCCGGCGAGGTCAAAATCGCCACGGCCCGGAATCCGCTGATCGGCAGCCGGGAAGCCGATTACACCATGTACCTGGTTGGCAGCAAGCGGTTGAATCGATTTGATGTAAGCATGAACGTTGGCTACACTCTCATAGGCCGGACGGAAGGTGTCCCGGTCAACAATACCTTTTCCTTCGCCGCCTCCGCGGAATACTCAGTGGGTTCTCGGAGCCTCGTGTTTGGGGAGGTGCTGGCCAGCTCTGCCGCGACCAGTTCCCCGGAATCCGCTTCGGGGACCAACACCTCGCCCGAGGCGCCCGGCGGTGAGGTGGTCGGTACCCTCGGCGTCGCCCACAATCTGGCGCCGTCCTTTCGTCTCTCAGTGGGAGTCAGCTATGACAACCAGGGGGCGTTCCAGTTCCGCCCGGGCTTCACCTGGACCATCCGCTAGACTGGAGGCAGCTGCCGGGCCTGATTGCAGCATCCCGAACGCCGACAACCCAGCCACGGGCGTAAGGCCTCCGGCCTTAGGCTGTTCGCTTGGAGTATTGCCTCACCGCCAGGCTCAGCACCACCACCGCATACCCCGCCAGGATCAGCATCGGCACGGCAATCTCCTTCACGCCAGCGCCCTTGATCAGGATTCCGCGTGAGATGGTCACGAAGTGCCGCACCGGATTGAACAGCGACGCGAGCTGGACCCAGTGTGGCATGCTCTCGATCGGGGTGAACAGGCCGCTCATCAGCAGGTATACCATCAGAATGAAGAAGGTCACGAACATTGCCTGCTGTTGAGTCTCGACGATGGTGGATACCCACAATCCGATTCCCAGCGCCACCAGCAGGTACACCCCAGCCGCCGCCACCAGCAGGAACACGCTGCCCACCACCGGCAGGTGGAAGACCAGCTTGCCCACGATCAAGCCAAGTCCCAGATCGAGCAGTCCGAGGAGCCAGTAGGGCAGCAGCTTGGCGGTGATGAACTGCCCCTTGGTGATCGGGGTGACGTTGAGCTGTTCCAGTGTCCCGATCTCCTTTTCGCGCGCGATGTTCTGGGCGCTGAGCAGGGTTCCGATCATGGTCACCAGCGCCACCAGGATGCCAGGCACCATGTACTGGCGGTAGTCGAGCGACTGGTTGTACCAGGCCCGGGTCTCGATCTGGAAATGCGGTCGTCCCGCCACCGGTTGATCGGCGGCGCCGCCGGTCCGGACCGGCCGCAGGCTGCTGGTGAGTTCATCGGCATAATCGCTCAGGATCCGGGAGGCGTATCCCTGCACCAGCCCGGCGGCGGATCCCTTCTCGCCGTTCAACTGGAGCTGAATCGGGGCGGAGCCGCCCCTGACCAGGTCGGATTCGAAATCGTGCGGAATGGTCAGGATCATGGTCGCCCGGCCATACAGCAGCTCCGACTCGGCCGACTGCTGATTGGATGATTCACCGATGATCCGGAAGAACCCCGAGGCGCCGAGCCGGGTGACCAGCCCGCGCGAGACACTGGACCGGTCCTGGTCCACGATATAGACCGGCGAGTCCCTGATGGTGAAGGTCGCGGCATTCGCCAGTACCACCAGCTGGAGCAGCGGCATGACGATCACCTGGGCCAGGGTGGCCTTGTCCCGCAGCACGTGCAGCACCTCGGCCTGGGCCAGCACCAGGATCCGCCGCAGCCCAACTCCAATTCCGAAAGCCACGACTACTCCAGCCTCACCCGGAAGGAGCGGGCGCTCAGGGTCAGCAGCACGATGGCCATGCCGAGCAGGATGAGCGTCTCCGGCCACAGGTAGGTCAGCCCGGTGCCCTTCAGCATGATTCCGCGCGCAATCGCGACGAACCACCGGGCCGGTACCACCAGCGACACCCACTGCAGTACCTTCGGCATGCTCTCGAGCGGAAAGATGAAACCGGACAGCATCAGGGTGGGCAGCATCGTGCCGACGAGGGCCGCCATCATTGCCACCCGCTGCGACGCGGTCCTGGCCGAGATGAGAATGCCGAGTGACAGTGACACCAGAATGAACAGCAGCCCTTCGGCCACCAGCAGGATGAAGCTCCCGACCAGCGGCACGTGAAAGATCAGCCTGGCCTCGATGACGACGGCCAGCAGGCTGATCAACCCGATGACCAGGTAGGGTGCCACCTTGCCGATCACGATCTGCCAGGGCCGGAGCGGTGAGACCAGCAGTGTCTCCATCGTGCCGGTTTCCTTTTCCCGGGTCAGCGACAGCGCGGTCATCAGCGCCGCGGTTATGGTGAGTACCATGGCCATCAGCCCTGGTACGAACAAGTTGGCACTCTCGGCGGTCGGGTTGAACCGGACTCGAACCTGCGGCACGATCTGGATGCCGGAGAGCACTGCAGCTTCACGCGCGTAGCCGTCGATGACCGCCGAGGCGTAGCTCTGACGAGCGGTGCCGCTGTTGGGCTCAGCGGCGTCCGCCACGATCTGAATCCGTCCGGGCAGTCCACCCGCCAGTCTTCCCGCCAGCCCCGACTCGAAAATCACCGCCACCTGTGCGGAGCCGGCGGCCATTATCCGGTCGACGTCAGCGATGTCGCGGGCGGTGCCCACGACCGTGAACACCGAATTACCGGCAAACCGGTTCCGAATGGCCTGGGTCACGGCATCGGGAGATGGTTCGACGAACACCACTTTGACGTCCTGGACGTCGGTCCGGATCGCGAAACCGAACAGGATGACCTGCACGATCGGCAGCATGACCAGCACCACCAGGGTGCGCCGGTCCCGCAGGATGTGCAGGCATTCCTTCCGCAGCAGGCCGAGCAGCGCGTTCATGCGGCGGCGCCTGTGGCGGGGCGGGCCAGCCGGACGAAGACCTGGTCGATCGAGTCCACCCCGAATTGGGCTTTCAACTCGCCCGGAGTGCCGATCGCGCCGATTCTGCCGGCCACCATGATCGACAGCCGGTCGCAGTACTCCGCCTCATCCATGTAATGGGTGGTGACCAGCACCGAGGTCCCGCCCCGTGCCGCCTCGTAGATCAGCTCCCAGAACTGCCGGCGGGTGACCGGATCGACGCCACCGGTCGGCTCGTCGAGAAAGACCACCTTCGGCTGATGCAGCAGTGCCACCGAGAAGGCCAGCTTCTGCTTCCAGCCCAGCGGCAGCGAGTGGACCTGGACCTTGCTGGCTTGCTCCAGGCCGAGTCGGGCCAGGATGCGTTCGGTGCGGGTCCGGGTGTCCGCGCGGGACAGTCCGTAGATCCCGCCGTACAGCCGGATGTTCTCGCTGGCGGTCAGATCGTCGTACAGCGAGAACCGCTGGCTCATGTAGCCGATGTGCTGCTTGATCTGTTCGCTCTCGCGATAGACGTCGAACCCGGCCACCCGAGCCTCGCCGCTGCTGGGCGCCAGCAATCCGGTCAGCATCCGGATCGCGGTGGTCTTTCCCGCGCCGTTGGCGCCGAGAAATCCGAAGACCTCGCCGACTCCGACCGAAAAGGTGATCCGGTCCACGGCCGTGAAGTCGCCGAAGCTCCGGGACAGCTCCCTGGCTTCGATGGCCAGCTCGCCTCTCATCAAGCCACTCCCGCGGTATCCCGCTCGGGCGCTTCCGGCGCCCCCATCCGGTCGATGAACACATCCTCGATGGTGGCGGGCACTTCGGTCACCCGAGCGTCCACCACGCCTTGGGACGCCAGAAAGGCGCCCAGCTCCGAAATGATGGCGCTGGCCGCACGATCAGTCCGGCGATCGGTGTAGTGCAGCGTCTCGCCGAACGGGTAGGCCGAATGGGTCTCGGGATATTCACGCACCACGGTGAGCAGCCGGTGACGGTCGGCGGCCCGCACTCCGAACATTATGCGTCCGAATGACCGGGTGACGGCGGCCGGCGTCTCGATGGCCAGGATCCGCCCCCGCTGGATCAGCCCGATCCGATCGCACCGGGCCGCTTCATCCATGTACGGCGTCGAGACCACGATCGTGAGCCCCGAGCGCTTGAGGGTGTCCAGCAGGTCCCAGAATTCGCGACGGGATACCGCATCAACACCTGTCGTCGGCTCATCGAGGAACAGGATCTCGGGCCGGTGCACCAGGGCGCAGCAGAGGGCCAGCTTCTGCTTCATCCCGCCTGACAGGGCGGCGGCGCGGCGATCGCCAAATGGCGCGATCTGGCGGTAGATCGGTTCGATGGTCGGCATCTCGCGTTCAACGGTGGTGCCGAACACCGACGCAAAGAACCGCAGATTTTCCTTGACGCTGAGATCGGGATACAGCGAGAACCGTCCCGCCATGTATCCCACTCTGCGCCGCAGCTCCCACAGCTTGCTGCTGACTTCAAGCCCGAGCACCTCCGCTCGGCCCTGGCTGGGGAGCATCAGGGTCGTCAGAATCCGGAACAGCGTGGTCTTGCCGGCGCCGTCGGGGCCGATGAAGCCGAACAATTCACCGCTCGCCACCGTGAGGCTGACATCGTCGAGTGCGGTGGTGGCCCCGAATCGTTTGCTAATCCGGTCCGCGACCACCGCGTTGGCGACAGGCCCGGCCTGCGTCACTTGGTGGCCACTGGAGCGCCGAACTGCACGTCTGCCGGCATCCCGATCTTGAGCACGCCGCCGGGGTTCGGCACCCGGATCTTCACCGCGTAGACCAGGTTGGCGCGCTCCGCACGGGTCTGGATCGGGGTCGGCGTGAATTGCGCCTCCGACGCCACCCACGACACCACTCCATTGAGTTGCTGACGCGTGCCGCCTGGGGCATCAATGGTGATCTGCGCGGTGGCGCCGACTTTGACCGAGCTCAGCTGCGGCTCGGTGATGTAGGCCCGCAGGTCCAGGGTGTCGAGGCCCGCGATCCGGTACAGCGCCTGACCGGTCTGGACCATCTCACCGGTGCGGACGTACGTGGCCAGCACGGTGCCGGTGCGTGGATTGGTCACCCGGCTGCGGTGGATCTGGTCCTCGACTTGAGCCAGCCGAGCGTCGGTCGAACGGACGTCATGGCCGGCGGTCTGCCGCTGCACCCGGGTGGCCTCGATCTGGGCGACCAGCGTCTTGTACTCCCGCTCCGCGTTGTCCAGCTGCTGCGCCGTTGCGCCCTGCTCGGCATACAGCCGCTTGATCCGGTCGAAGTTGCGCTGGGCCACCTGGCGCTGGACCTCGAGCACATCGATCTGCTGGCCGACCTCCGCCTGCTTCGAATTGCCGGTGGCCTTTTGCGCGGTGATCTGCTGACGCTGCAGCGCCAGCGGCACCGTGTCGACCACGGCCACCTGGTCTCCAGCCAGCAGCCGGGCGCCTTCTTCCGGCATGAACTGCAGCAGCTGTCCGCTGGTCTGGGCGCCCACCACTACCTCTTCCGCCTCGATATTGCCGTAGGCATCCGGTGCGATTGCGCGATGGCAACCGGCGAGGGATGCAAGCGCGACTGCGACGGTGGCGATCGGGGTGAGACTGCATCGAGTGAAGAACATCAGCGGGCCTCCGCGCCAAGCAGGGTGATCAGTTCGGACTGTGAACGGGCCAGCTCCACCCGGTGCTGGGCTCGATCAAGCCGAGCGGACAGCAGTTCGGTGTTGCGATCGACGTATTCGGATGTGGTGACGGCGCCTTCGGCGAGCCGGACCTGCGCTTCATGCTCGGTCTTCTCGCGAAGGGCCACGATCTGGTCGTCCAGTGCAATGGTGGCGGCCAGGCGGTCAAGCGTGGCCAGGTCCTCCTGCATGGCGGCACGAAGGTCCCGGGCAAATGCCGCCTGGTTGACCGCGACCATCTCGCGTTCGAGTTCGAACGCTTCACGACGACGGCCGGTGCTGCCCCAGTCAAACGGCGCCCAGCTGACCTGGGCACCGATGATCCAGTATCCCTTGAAACTGGTATTGAGTGGATCGAGAC
>JBEPVA010000141.1:0-10057 GCA_041691295.1 Gemmatimonadota bacterium | reverse complement strand
GGGGGGGGGGGGGGGGGGGGGGGGGGGCGGGGGGGGGGGGGGGGGGGGGGGCGGGCCCCACAATACGAGCGCATGGGAGCCCAACAAAGCCACCTTCAGGCGTTCGGCCCGCGCATCACAGCATCAGGTGCACGAGCATCGGTCCCTGCGGCTGGGTGCCCTGCGAATGCGAGGCTTCGACGCTGAGCGCCGCGCCCATCACATTGCCGCCCTTGGGTGGCATCGGCAGGGTGACGAATCCCGGACTGCCCTGGTCGAGGGTGAACTCGACGCTGCGGACCATTCCCTGGTCGGTGATGAACCAGAATTGGTAGACCTGGCCGGCCGGAGCGGCAGGCACATCGCGCAGGATGACGTTCCAGCGATGGGTCCGGGCGTCAGCAAAGATCATCAGCATGCCCGACTTGCCGCCCTGCTCCACCTTGGCCTGCGCCACCCAGCTGGCGGCGCGGGTAATCGAGAGCGTATCCCGCACCGCAGCGATATCCCGGCTCAGCCCCGCCCTCATCGTGTCCGCCTGCCGACCCGCAATCAGCGTGGCAATGCCACCACCGGCCAGCAGCCCGATACTGGCGGCCAGCCCGATGGGCCAGGCCCGCTGCCAGGGGCGGCGGGGCGCCAGCACACCCTGGATCAACCGGTGTGGCATGCCGGGCGGGGGAGCCACCGGCGCTGCCCCCATCGGCAGCCAAGCCAGATCCCGTTCCAGCGCCGCCACCGCCTCACGGCATTCGGGGCAACCGGTCAGGTGGGCCCGGAAGCTGGCCTCTTCATCCGGCTCCAGCGCCCGGGCCACAAAGGCCACCTGGTGTTCGAGAAACCACTCATGAGGATTCATAGCACCCATTCCCGCAGTGAACCGAGAGATGTCCGCAACCGATCGAACGCCAGCCTGAGGCGGGTCTTGACCGTGCCGAGCGGAATGTCCAGCTGCCTGGCGATTTCCGACTGGGTCAGCCCTTCGAAATAGGCCAGTCGTACGGCGGTCTGCTGATCCGGCGGCAGAGCGCCGAGCGCGCTGCGGACCTTTTCGTGAACGTGCCAGCCGGGCAGGGCCGCCTCATCCGGCTCCCGGGCCGGCTCCGAGCCGTCACCGAAGGCCTGGTGCGAGGTCAGCCGCTCCACCTTGAGCCGGCGGCGGCGCGCCGCGCGCAATCGATCGATGGCCCGGTTACGCACGATGCGTAACAGCCAAGGCATCAGGGTACCGGTTTCCAGTTCGAGCAGGTCGGATCGGTTCCAGGCAATGGTGAACGCCTCCTGCAGCACCTCCTCCGCCTCGTCAGCATCGGACAGCATGTTCAGCGCCACACCCAGCAGCCACGGCGTAGCCACCTCGACCAGCTCGACCAGGGCGCGTTCATCCCTGGCCACCAGTCGCTGCTGCAGCGTCCGCTCCCGCTCAGCCGAGAGCCACCGCCCCCCGCCATTGGCGGGAGACGGTGCCGTCGACAGCAGCACGGGACGCGGCTGCGGACGGTCAGCCATGCGGCTAGTGGCTCATCGCCGAATCGTGCTTCATCATGCCGGTGTCATGCTTCATCATGCCATCGTGCTTCATCATGCCATCATCCTTCATCATGGCCGCGAGGTCCGACCAGCCCAGGGTGACGTTGTACTTCTTGCAGTAGATCAGGACATGCTTGAAGCTGGCCAGGTCGGTGCCGGCGGGGACCGCGTAGGCCTGGGCGCCGGAGTTGCTCTTGAGCCGGCCGAGGTTGAGCGCACCTGCGGCGTCACCCTTGTCGGTCGGGCTGAGCACCACGAACGGATCGGGTGCCTGGTCGAGCTTGAAATCGGAATTGAGCTTGACCGTTGCGTTGCCGCCGGCCATGTCGATCGAATACCCGCCGGTCACGCTGTGCTTGTTGGCGCCGGTAAAGCTGCCGCTGGGTCCCATCATGGCGTCGTGCATCATACCGCTTTTCATCGCCATGCTGTCCTTCTTCATGCTCATGGCGGGCTGCTGGGCGGCAAGGAGGGTGGCACAGGCCAAGGTGGGCAGGATGGTCAGGAGAAGACGACGGTGGAGCAACCGCATGGGGCCTCCGAGAGGATAGTGAATGCTGGACTGGTTCAGCTTACTAACGCCTCCGGAGGGAGGTTGGTTCTCTCGGGGCCGGCGGGCAGGCGGGCAGCGGGCAGGCGGGCCGGCGGGCAGCGGGCAGCGGGCAGCGGGCCAAAAACAAAACCACACCTCATCCCGAGCGAAGCGAGGGAGCAACTCCCAGCACCCGCTCCTTCGCTGCGCTCAGGAGGAGGTGCCGCTAGAGCTTGTATCTCACCGTTCCATAGATCGAGATCGGCTGGCCGGGCACCACGAAGTTCCCCGCCCTGAGCTCCGGATACTTGTGATCGAGCAGATTCCGGATGCCGAGTTCGAGACCAGTCCGTCCCAGCTGCAGTCCGCCGCTCAGATGCACCAGCGCGTACGGATCGAGCACGACATCGGGCTCATCGAACGGGGTGTAGTCGCCCACGACGTCGGTGGCCGCGCGGGCGTACCACTTGCCGCTCACGGGACCGACATCGAGGGATGCGGCGCCAACAAACCTGGCGGTGTTAAACACCCGGGCGCCGGACAAGGTATCACCATCCTCGGTGACCAGGTCACGGTACTTCGCGTCGTTGATCGTGGCCGAGAGATTGAGCCGGGCCACCGGCGCCAGCGCCAGATTGGCCTCGGCCTCGACCCCCTGCCGGCGGCTGCGGCCACCACCGCTGCTGGTCAGGGTGATTGGGTTGAAGGTCTGCTCGTTGCTGACATCCATCCGGAAATACGCCACGCTGGCGCTGCTGGTCCCGAACCGGAACTTCAAACCGCTTTCGTAGGACCAGGCGGTGATCAAGGCCAGCGTCGGGTCTTCGATCACCCCATCGGCCGAGCGAAAGCCGCGCGAGACGTTGGCATACAGGCTGACCGGTCTGACGAGCTGAACCAGTGCGCCGAGCTTCGGACTGACCAGTCCCTTCGAGTCGCTGGTGGCGGCCTCCCCGACCGGAGTGGACCGGGTGGAAAGGACGTCGTAACGGGCACCGAGCGAGAGGCGCAGCGGTTCGGCCACCTGGATATCCGTCTGGACCAGCAGGGCGCCGGACACCTGGTGGGCACCGACCAGGGTCTGGGCTGAATCACGCACCCGCGCCGTGGTAAACCAGGTCTGGTAGTCGCTGTGATCGTACCGACCTTCCGCGCCTACCGTGACCTGGACCTTGTCGGTGATCCAGGTCAGGGCGGTGGTGGCGCCGAGTCCGTAGCGCTTGTCCTCTTCCTCAGTCTGACTGCCAGTCCCCTCGCCGGCTCCGCCCTCTGGCGGAGTCGTCAGGAAGAGCTGCCAGCGCCCCTGAGTGGCGTACGCCGTCGAGCGCCAGATCGTGTTTGGGTTGGCCACCACCCGTAGACTTACCCGCTCGCGGCCGTAATGCTTGTAGCCCTGGTCGGTCGGGTTGGAGACGGTATCGAAGCTGCCCGCCGCGAACTGATCGGCGGTGATGTAGCCAGGCGAATGCCAGCCGGTGAGGTGGAGCAGGACGCTGGCATCGAGGGTGGACGAGGGAGAAAGATCCTGCACCAGGCGGCCGCTGAACTGGCCCAGGTCATAGTGACTGTTGGGCCGCCAGCCGTCGTCGCGCAGGCCGCGGAACGCCAGCACCAGGCCAGTGTGCGGCTTGTCGAGACCGGTGAGGACGGTGAGGTCGCCGCGGCCATACGAGCCGCCCTGCAGCGCAAGCTCGGTGCCCTGCATCCGTTCCCGGGTCCGGATGGTGATGGCGCCGGCCAGACCGAAGTTGCCGTACAGCGCGCTGGTCGGCCCCTTGATGACATCGATCGACTGAATGGTGCTGGGCAGGATCAGGTACCAGTCGTTGTATCCCTCGGCGTGACCGTTGACCGGCTCGTTGTTCGGCACTCCGTCGATCCAGAGCGCCAGGTCGGTCGAATGGTCGGAGCTAAAACCGCGCACCGTAGCGTCCGAGGCAAAGCCTGGTCCCTGGCTCTGGTCGTTGACGTGGAGGCCGGCGGCCTGGCGCAGCAAATCGTAGGGATTGAGCGCAGGGGTGCGCTGAATGATCTCCGGTGTGACCCGGATGGTGCCGTTGGGGTCCTCGGCACGGGTGGGGCTGGAGGTGACGGTAATCTCGGGCAGGGTGGCCCGGCGGCGCAGGGTGGAATCGGCCGCGTGGTGCGCTGAATCGGGCTGCTGGGCAGCGAGGGCAACGGGGCCGGCCAGGATAGCCAGCGCCCACATCGGTGTACGCATGAATGACTCCGAACTGAATGCGGCGGTCGTGCCGCTACCGCTTGGACACCGGTAGCAGGCGAAAACGTCGAAGCAATCAGGCGGAGTGTGGCGGACCGAGTGCGGGAGGAAGGCGGAACTGCGGAGAGCGGGAACCGGACGAAATGACGAACGGCAGTTCGGCCCGATGGGCGGCGACGTCCGGCAGCGCGGCGACATCGGGGGCAGGCAGTACCACGAGCCCCGAAGCACAGTCGCCCAGGCAGCGGCAGCTGTGGCCCTGCTTGTCGGACATGGGGCCATGGCGCCCATGCTCCATCCCCATTGCCATGAGCATCCCCATGTTCGGGGACGCGGCACCCAAATCATGATGGGCGCAGTGCTCCCTTCCGGTACCCTTGACCAGCTGGCAGCAGAGCGCCACCACCTGGAGCAGGAGGCCGAAACCGCGAAGCCGGGGGGAGCGGAGCAGGCGGAGCACGCGGGGAAACTAGGCGCTGGGAGGGTTGTGGGAAGGGGGGATGCGATGAGCCCGGCGGGTCCCGATTTATTCCCCCCATCCCCCCATCCCAACCTCCCAGTCAATGCCGCGCCTCGATACTGGCGAGCAGGCGGGTCGCAGCCACGGTGTTGGGGTGATCGATACCGGCACCGGCAGTGAGGGCCGCCACCGCCGCGGCAATCGCGGGCCGTGCCGCGGTGGTATCGCCCCGGCGCAGCAGGGCCCGGCCCTCGAGGTGGCGGGCATCGCCGACGTAGGCGCTGCGCCACCGGCTCAACGAATCGACCGCCGCGATCTCGAGTGCTTTCCGGGCGTGGGCGATGGCATCATCGAACCGACCCGACGCCAGAGCGGCTTCTCCAGCGAGCAGAGCCACCGGCCGCTGGAGCCGTTGGCGTTTCCCCTCGAAAAATCCGTTATCCCGGAGCATCCGGCCGAACGCCGTGCCAGCGGCGGCTGTGTCACCGGTTGCCAGCGCCATCATGCCCGCAAGGCTCAGGCTGTCCGCCAGCTGGTCATCGGTGTCCTTGACGTGGCCATAGTGGGCCTCGATTTGCCGGAACCGGGCCAGCCCCAGCCGCGCCGAGTCAACCTGCCCCAGGGACAACTGCGCCCTGACCTGGCCGAAGATGGCCCGGCCTTCCCAATAGAGATTGGTGTCGCGCACGGCCTGCATCCGCAAACGTCCGAAGTATTTCACGGCCGAATCGGCGTGCCCCTGGTACAAGGCCGTCTCGGCATAGTGAATCAGCGGCTGGTTGGCCACCACCCCATCGGGACTTCCCTGCCCGGCGCGGAGCAGGACGTCGTGCAGCACCGCTTCGGCTTGCCGAGTCTCGCCGATCCGCAGTAGCACCAGGGCCATGTTGTGCTGCATGATGACGCGGGCCATCATACCGCCCCGGCCACTGCTGTCCATGCCGGCGAGTCCACGGGCTGACACCTCGATCGATTCACGAAATTGATTTTCGGATGCGAGCGCGTCTGCCAGCGAGCCGAGCAGGCCGAGGTAGGTCTGGTCGCGGGTATCGCCTTCGCGAACCTTGATCGCCACGGCGCGCCGTAGCGCCGCCAGACTGGAATCGGGCCGGCCGATCTCAGCGTCGACCGCGGCCCGGGTCTGGAGGCAGAGGACCGCCGCCGGGTCATCCGGCGTGCCCGCGAGGATGGAATCGGCGCCATCGAGCAACCGCATGGCTTCCTCATAGCTCCCGGTGGTCCGCCGGTTCTCCGCCATGGAGCAACGGATCTCGGTCAGCCGCTCGGAACCATGGCCGGCCAGCGCCAGCGATTCGGCCCGCGCCAGGAGCAGACTCTCGGTCTTGGGGTCCCCCAGTTCGGCGTAGCGACTGGCCAGCTGGAGCAGGAGGGTGCCGAGGAAGCGGGGATCGCCGCCGAATTGGCGTTCGAGCAGCACCCGGCCGCGATCGAGGATTTCCCGCATGGTCATCGGCTGATCGCCCACTTCGGACATCAGCAGATTCTGGAATTCCACCTCGGCATCGGCCCGCTTGCTCTGATAGATCGCGAGGTCACGCTGCTGGCGGGCCTCGCGAGCCTGGAACGCCGTCACCGTTGCGGCACCCGCCAGGACCATGGCGGTCAGCGCTGCAAGGGTCACGGCACCCCGATGACGGCGGACAAACCGGGCGGCCCGATAGCTCCAGGCATCGGCCCGGGCCGAGACCGGTTCGTGGCGGAGGCAGCGCTGCAGGTCGTCGGCCAGTTCAGTGATACTGGGGTACCGTTCGACCGGGCTCTTGCGCAGCGCCTTGGCCAGGATGTTATCGAGATCGCCGCGGTAGAGACGGCGCAGCTTCTCGGGTGAGGCTCCCCGCGATTCGGCCAGCTCCCGTGCCTGCTCACTGGAGATCACGGCGGACGATGATACCGCTCGGGACAGCGGGCGGGGGTCGGTCTCCAGAATCGCCCGGACATGCTCGGCCGGGGTGTGCCCGCGGCCGCTGGTCGGGTGCTGCCCGCTGAGCAATTCGTAGAGCACCACGCCCAGGCTGTAGACATCGAGCGCGGTGGTGACGGGCTCCCCCCGCACCTGCTCGGGCGCCGCGTACTGGAATGTCAGGATCGCTTCGTGGGAGCCGGTCAACGCCGTGCGAGCCTGCTCCTCGTCGTCGAGCAGTCTGGCAATGCCGAAGTCGAGCAGCTTCACCGTCCCGTCAGCCGTGACCAGGATGTTGGCCGGCTTGAGATCGCGATGGACGATCAGGTTGGCGTGGGCATGGGCCACCGCCCCCAGTACCTGGAGGAAGAGTCCCAGTCGCGCTTCGACCGACAACCGCCGCTCATCGCACCAGCGATCGAGGGGCTGGCCGTCGACATGCTCCAGCACCAGATAGGGCTGGCCTTCCGGCGTCATCCCGGCGTCGAGCAGGCGGGCGATGTTGGGATGGGTCAGCCGGGCCAGCACGCTGCCCTCCCGCCGGAAGCGGGCCTCTCCGGTCGGGCCGGCCACCGCCAGACTCAGGAACTTGATGGCGACCGTACCCTCGAACCGCCCGTCGTTGCGGCGGGCCAGCCAGACCGAACCCATGCCGCCGTGGCCGAGTAGACGATCGAGGACATAGTTGCCAAGCGTCTGTCCGGCGAGGGAGGAGACCCCGGGAGAGAAAGGCGCCTGACCCGGTCCGAGGAAATCGTCCCGCTCCACGGCGGGCTCCCGTCTCAGCAGGGACTCGACTTCGGCCGCAAGGCTAGGATGACTGATCCGGTGCCGGGCCAGCCAGGCGGCGAGCTCACTCGGCGGCAGCTCGAGGGCCTCATCGAGCAAGGGTGTCAGCGCTTCCCAGTCATCCTTGCTGAATCGGGCCATGGGTGCCTGCTGGAAGGGTGGACACCTCGGAATGACTCAAGCTACTATCGAAACGGGAGGGCCGGAGGTGACATCGGGCGGGCGGGCCGAGGGTACATCCTCGTCGCATCCCGCGCTAACGAAGTCAGTGAGGGCCTTGCACCGAGAAGATCGAACTCCGGATCCTTCCCCACGCCGTCTCCGATGATGTCACAAGAGCTCCCTCGCTACGGTCGGACCAGGCTTACCGCGGTCCATCGGCCTACGGCTCCCTGCCAATCACCCCCAACCGTCCGACCGCTTCCCGCAGCAATTCCTCGGTCTTGCAGAAGGCGAATCGCACCAGGTGCCGAGTCGGGTCAGGCGCCCGATAAAAGCCGGAGCCCGGAACTGGGGTAACGCCGATTTCAGTGGTCAGCCACGCCGAGAAGGTGGTGTCATCCTGATTCGAGATCGCCGAATAGTCGGCCAGGATGTAATAGGCGCCAGCCGGAGGGGAGCAGCGAAAGCCGGCCGCCAGCAGCGCCGGCATCAGGATCTCTCGGCGCACCAGGTACTCGGCGCCGAGTCCGGCGTAGTAGTCGCGGCCCACGGATTCCATGGTGACGGCCAGCCCTTCCTGCAGCGGCGCCGGTGCGCCAACGGTCAGGAAGTCATGAACCTTGCGGATCGAGGTGGTGAGTGCCGGCGGCGCGATGATGCTGCCGATCCGCCAGCCGGTGATGCTGAAGGTCTTGGAGGAGCCGCTGATGGTCACCGTGCGTTCCCGCATCCCGGGCAGCGTCGCCATCGGGATATGCTCCCCCTCGTACAGGATGTGTTCGTAGATCTCATCGGTGAAGACCAGGACGTCGTGCTGCTGGCAGAGCGCCGCGATGCCCGCGAGCTCCGTCCGGGCGAGCACCAGCCCCGAGGGATTCCCCGGGCTGTTGACGATGATGGCCCGGGTGTTCGACGAGAAGGCCTGGGCCAGTCGTTCGAGATCGAGCCGCTGTCCCGCCGGCACCGGCACGAACACCGGGTTGGCGCCGCAGAGAATCGCGTCGGGGCCGTAGTTCTCGTAGAACGGTTCGAGGACGATGACCTCCTGCCCCGGATCGACCAGCGCCAGCATGGTGGCGGCCATGGCCTCGGTGGCGCCGCAAGTGATCGTGATCTCGGTTTCGGGATCGGCCGAGAGACCGTACCAGTCGAGATACTTGGCCGCCACCGCTTCCCGGAGGCGTTTCGAGCCCCAGGTGATGGCGTACTGATTGACGTCCTCGAGGATGGCCCGGGCCGCGGCCTCCTTGAGCAGGTCGGGCGCGGGAAAGTCGGGAAAGCCCTGGGCCAGGTTGATCGACTGGTGCTGGGCCGCCAGGCGGCTCATGCCGCGAATGACGGACTCCCCAAAAGTGCGAGTGCGGAGGGCGCTGTGCATGGCTCAATGGTAGCCGACCCCTGGCTCCGCCGGGATGAACCGCTGGACGCCCCTCCATTCTGCCCGTAACTTCCTCTGGCCCGGCTCAGCACCTGCCGGAATACTTCACTCCCCCGACACCACGGACACCGAATGGCTTCAAGCGCCAAGCCGTCTTCCGACGCGCCCGCCGGGTTCCAGCCCTACATCCCGGCCAGCCAATCCCCCGCCGAGCTGACTCTCCGCGCCATCATACTGGGAGTCGGGCTGGGCGTGATCTTCTCGGCCTCCAGCGTGTACCTGGCGCTCAAGATCGGCCTCACCGTGTCGGCCTCGATCCCGATCGCGGTGCTGGCCGTGGCGCTGTTCCGGACTCTGGGCAAATCGACGATCCTCGAGAACAACATTGTCCAGACTACGGGATCGGCCGCCGACTCGGTGGCGTCAGGCGTGGTCTTTACGCTGCCAGCCATCCTGCTGATGGGGTACGACCTCACGGTCCTCAAGGTCGGCATCATCGCGCTGGCGGGCGGGATCCTCGGCGTCCTGATGATGATCCCGCTCCGAAAGGCGCTGATCGTCAAGGAACATGGCAAGCTGATCTATCCTGAAGGGACAGCCTGCGCCGAGGTGCTGATCGCTGGTGAAAAGGGAGGATTGCAGGCCAGGCTGCTGTTCCAGGCGTTCGGGCTGGCCTTCGCCTACAAGTTCCTGCTGCAGGGGCTCAGACTCTGGAAGGAGTACCCGACATTCCCCAGGGACCCGAGCGCCGCGCTGTATAAAGGAGGGTCGATCACGGCGGAGGTCTCACCGGAACTGCTGGGGGTCGGCTACATCATCGGGCCGCGGATCGCGGGATACCTGTTTGCCGGCGGCTGTATCGCGTACCTGGTGCTTATTCCGGCGATCAAGCTGTTCGGCGAAGCGCTGACTGCGCCACTCTTTCCGTCTACCAGCCAGCTGATATCCCAGATGAGCCCCGGGGAAGTCCGCTCGTTCTACGTCTATTACATCGGTGCCGGTGCGGTGGCCTCGGCCGGCATCATGGCGCTGATCCGCTCCCTGCCCACGATCGTCAGCGCCTTTCGGTCAGGCTTCGAGGACCT
>JBEPVA010000140.1:0-10106 GCA_041691295.1 Gemmatimonadota bacterium | reverse complement strand
TCCGACGTTCCGACGTTCCGACGTTCCGACGTTCCGACGTTCCGACGTTCCGACGCTCCGACGCTCCGACGCTCATTCGTTCCGACGTTCCGACGTTCCGACGTAAACCTCTCCCCCTCGGCCGGCATCTCACCCCTGAAGCGATCCACAACCACTCTCACGCCGAGGTCAACATGTTCGCTGCCATTGCCGCCGCCGTCCTGGCGGCCACGACGCCCAGTCCTGTCATGCCGGTCGATGCCTCGGGGCTGTTCGGCGGCCCCTGGGTTTCGATTGAGAGTCCGGCCAATCCGATGAACGCCGAGACTCGTGGAGCACTGCTGGTAGTCAGGGTCTATCACCATGGAGATCCGGCGTTCTACCCGGTCAACGGAACCGCGGAAGGTGTGGTGGACGGCAAGCGCCAGAGCGTGGCCTTGGAGTTCGGCGGCACGTCGACGCCGGGGATGTATACTCTCAAATTCAAGAAGCCGGCCGACGGCAACTGGGTGCTGCTCATTACCGTGGGCAAATCTCGCCGGGACGAAGGCAGCGTGACCGCCATCGTGACGCTGGACCGCCAAGGACAGGTCAGCAGCGCCCGGGTTCCGACCCGGTCCGACGGCCAGTACAGCTTTTCGGCGCCGGTACTGGATGCGGAGGTTGCCTCGGTGCTGAAGCAGATGGGGATCGAGAGGAACTCCTCGGTTAGGCGCTCCGTTCATCGGTTCAACTCGAGAATTCAGACCAGCTGAAGACTCGCCGAAAAGGCGGACAGGCGGACAGGCGGACAGGCTGACGGGCGGGCGGGCGGAGAGTTCGATCACCCGCGGAATTTCGCAATGGTAGATCGAAGTCCCTCCCGTCGGTCCGTCAGTCCATCGCACTGTCGGTCGATCTCAGTCGGTGCGCCGATCGTCACGCTTCCTTATATGATAGGATTGGCAACTAGCAGTCCGAATGGCTCCCGAAGTAGTGATTTGACAAACCCTCCAGCGGCCTGCCTATTCCCCTTTTAATAACCCCATACTGATCTGGACATCCTGTCAGCCCGGAGCACCGCCGTGCGAGTCGTCAGACCCTCCGTTCGTGTCATCGCGGCCACCCTGCTTCCGCTGCTGCTCGCCACCTGCACCGAAGACACTCTGGGGCCAATTGGGCACCCTGGTTCCGCTGCCCTGGCCATCGAGACTATCGCACCCAATGTGAGTCAGTTTGCCGGGCTCACGATTACCCAGGTCCGGGGAGTTGTCACCAAGCCGGACCCCAAGCTCGACAAGATCGACACCCTGCAGAACCGGCTATTCCCCTTCCCCGCTAGTTCCAACACACTCACGATCGACCTCACGATCCAACTAAACCAGCCCAGTGACAGCGTCGATGTAACGCTCGAGTACCTGGCCGGTACGCTGGTGGTCTTCTCCGGCTCCCAGCGCGTCGAGGTACGGCAGGGACCGCCCGGAACTACTCCGCCGGTCCCGGTTACGGTGACCTATGTCGGACCCGGCTCGAATGCGGGAACCTTGGTCGTATCCCCGGTCGATTCGGTGGTCACGACGGGAAGCACATTGCCGTTTCGGGTCACCGCGGCCGACGGCCAGGGTGCGAATATTCCCCTGTTCTACGTGTCGTGGACCAGCAACAGCGCCACCAATCCGATCGATGCCAACGGTGTGCTGCACGCGGGAACGGCGCGAGCCACCGTGACCATCACCGCGCGGACCCCGTCCGGGGTGACCAACGCCACCCAGGTGACCGTCCTTCCGGCGGCGAGCAGTGTGGTCAAGATCAGCGGCGATGCACAGACCGGCCCGGTCTCCACCGCGCTGGGCCAGCCGCTTGTGGTCGAGGTCCGCGGGCCGGACAACCTCCCGATTCCCGGCGTGACGGTTGCCTTTGCCGCCGCGACCGGGGCGGGCACGGTAGACACCGCGAGCGTGACCACCGGCGCCAGCGGTCAGGCCGGTACCACGGTCCATCTGGGCGCCACTGCCGGCGCCCAGACCTTCAGCGCGACGGTCACGGGAGCGCCGCCTGTCACGTTCAGCGCCACCGCCACGCCCACCGGTCCGATCACGGCGACCTGGACCGGCGCCTCGTCAACCGACTGGTTTGTCGCGGGCAACTGGTCACCCGCGGTGGTGCCCGGCGCGGCAGACGATGTCACCATCCCGACCGGCACCCCCAACCCGCCGGCCCTGTCGGCCGATGATTCGATCAAGAGCCTGACGGTGGCCACCGGGGTCAGCCTCAGTCTGGGCAGCCGGACGCTCACGGTCGGGGGGAATGCGCTGATCGCCGGCAGCGTGGTGGCCACCACCGGATCGCTGCAATTGAGCGGCGGCCAGCTGAGAGGGGCGGTGCCCAACCTCACCGTCACCGGGGCGGTGGTTCTGACCGGCAGCGCCACCATGGGTGGCGACCTGACTATCACCGGAGTCGGCGCCAGCTTTGACCCGGCAGGAAACACCGCCTCCGTAAGTGGCAACCTGAGTGTACAGGGGGCTGGGCGCCTGATCGAGACCAACCCCGCCAGCGGAGTGGCCGTGACCGGCAGCGCGGCGTTCGATGGCGCCAGCGAGTCCGGGTTCCTCACGGCCGGAACGCTGGCCGTATTTGGGAATTTTACCCAGGCGGCCACCAGCAGCGGGGAGTCGTACCTGGCCTCAGGCAGCCACCAGACCACACTGAGCGGGACCAATCCCACCGTGGCATTTGCCACCCCGGGCGGCCTGGCCAACCAATCGCGATTCCAGAACCTGTTCGTGACCGGCAATGGGACGGTGACGCAGAGCAGCGGCGTCACCGTGCTGGGCACCCTCAGGACGACGGCCGCGGCCGGGGTCACCTTCCATGGCACCATCGCCGGGGGCCGGTTTCTGCAGTTCGGCGACATCGTCCCCAGCGGCCCATTGGTGTTCGACAACATCCGGGTCATCGTCAGTCAGACCGGAGGCGGCGCACCCTTCACACTCCACAACGCCACCTTCCAGGGACTGGCCTCGACTTCGATCCAGCTCACGGTCCAGCACCCCGGCATTGCCACTCCGATCGTGCTCGACAACCTCAGCTTCAGCGTGACCCCGACCGGGGCGGGCCTCTACCTGGCGGCCACCGATAACAACACGGTCGACGGGCTGCCCCTCACCCTCAACTTCACCAACGTCACCCCGGCCACGCCAAGTGGATTCTTCACGGCGACGGGTGGAGCGGTGGTCAACTGGCCGGTCAGCGCCGCCAAGACCTGGCTGGGCACCACCATGGCATGGACCACGGCCAGCAACTGGAGCCCGGCCGGAGTGCCCGGCGCAGGTGACGATGTCACCATTCCGGTGACCGCCAACAACCCGGTCACGGCCACCGGTGGCGCCACTCGCGACCTGACCGTGGCGAGCGGCGCGAATCTCTCGATCACCGCTGGTACCTTCACCGCCGGCGGAAACATCAACGTGGCGGGCTCGATCCAGGCCGATACCCTGGCCGCGGCCTTCCAGCCGATCGGGACCGGCAAGACTATCCAGGGCAACATTCAGCAGGTCGATATCCGCGGCAGCTACACGGCCAGCGGCCCGCTCAACATCGCAGTCAATCTCTTCGTGCAGGGCACACCCACCGGCGGCGATCTGGCAGTGGCCGGCCAGACGGTGACGATCGGCCGGGATCTGCTGCTGCAGTCGCTGGGCACCATCACCATGACCAACGCCGCCGGTGTGCTCTCGATCGGCCGCAATGCACGCTTCACCGGTGGCAGCACGGCGGGCAAGCTGACGGCCGGCCGGATCGATGTGGCCGGCAACCTGACCCAGGACAACTCGGGCTGCGCCTGCGCGGCATCCAACTCGAGCTTCAGCCCGTCGGGCACCCAGACCACGCGCCTGACCGGCGCCGCGGCCCAGACGGTGGACATCTTCAACGGCGGTCTCGGTGCTGCCCTGTCACACTTCAATGACCTGGACGTGAGCGGCAAGACGGGAATCGTTTCGTTTGCCCGGCTGGGCACGACGTTCGTGGCGGGCACGCTGATCTCGAACCCGGCCGGCGCCCCGGCCACCCTGTCGACCAGTAACGGCGCTCGACTGCAGACTGCCTCGGTCAATGTGAATGGCCTGGTCTTCCAGGTGATGCCGCTCCGCATCGGAGGGGGTGCGCTCACCGCCTTCAACCGGGTCACGTTCCAGGCCTATGCGACCAGCGACACCCAGCTGGTAGTCGCCAATCCCGGCGCGGCCACTCCGTCCGTGTTCGACCAGTTGAGCTTCCTGACTCCGCCGACCGGTGCCGGCCTCTACCTCCTGGCCATTGACAGTCCGGCGCTCAGTCCGTTCCTCACCATCAACCTGACGGCGCCCAATCCCGCCACACCCGGCGGCTTCGCCGCGGTGAGCGGCGGTGCGGTGATCAATTGGCCGCCGGCCGCGCCGACCTTTACCTGGATCGGGACCTTCGGGACCAACTGGCAGACGGCCACCAACTGGAGCACCGGCACTGTCCCCGGTGCCGGCGCCACGGTGGTAATCAATCCGGCCGCCACCCAGCCGATACTGTCCGCTTCGACGTCGATCGGTGATCTCACGGTCAGTAACGGCGCCACGCTTACACTGAACGCCGTCGGGCTCACGATCACCGGCGCGCTGTCGGTCGTCCCCGGCGGCACCATCACCAAGATCGGCAATGGCAGCATCGGGATGCACGGCACCACCATCGGCGGCACTTTCGGAGTGGACATCAGCGTCAACGGCCCGATCACGGTGGCGGCGCCGGTGACCCTGACCGGCGTCAACACCCTGTTCATCGTCAGCGGGGGCCAGATCAACCTGACCGGACACACCGTGGTCACGCCCCGGTTCACGACGCAGGGGAGCGGCACGTTGCTGATGCTCAATCCGATCGACACGCTGAATGCGACGCAGCTGGCCGCCTTTGCTGGTGGCGATGAATCCGCCTCGATGACGGATGGAGTGCTGGTCGTCGGGGATTCCCTGATCGAGCAGGGGGCCGGGGTCCAGAGCTTCAAGCCGAATGGCAATCACAAGACCCTGTTCAACGGCACCAGCGGCGTCATCAGTTTCGCCAATCCCGGTCTGTCGAATTTCAGGGATCTGGAGGTCTCGCCGACCAGCGGCACGGTCAGCCTGGTCACCAATGCGCTGGTGTCACGCGATTTCCGTCGCGGCGCGGCCGGCATCATGGCCTTCGATACCCTGAGCCTGGACGTTCGAGGTAATCTGTTTTCTTCCGCCAGCTTCACGACGACGACAGGGGGGGCCGTTCTCAACGGGGGCACCGGCACCCTGCAAGGCACCTTTGCCGGACTCGTGGTCACGATTCGCGGCGACTATTCCCTGGCCGGCGCGACCACGACGGGCCCGCTGCTCGTCACTGGCAGCATCACGGTCAACGGCCAGCGACTGACGGCTGCCAGCCTGACAGCCAACGTGGGTGGCCGCCTGGTCATGCAGAATGCCCTGGATACGGTCGTGGTTCTGGGTGCGGTTGTGATCGACGGCCCGGCTGATGCCCAGTTGACCAACGGTGCACTCGAAGTCGCCGGAAACTTCAGCCAGGGCAGCACTACCAGCCCTTCGGCCTTCTCTGCCTCCGGCAACCATACTGTCATACTGAACGGCACCGGGCCCCAGGTCGTGCACTTCGCCAGTGCCGGGCCGTCGGCCTCGCACTTCCAGAACGTGGTGATCGCCAACCCCTCGGCCGCCGGCGTGTCCGTCGACTCGGTGTTCGTCCTCGGCTCGGCCGCCTTCCTGCCGGCATTGCCACGGCCGGCGCGAATCATTCACGGCATCGGCGGCGGCAGCCGCCTGGTGCTGTCCAACTTCAACATCACCCAGACCACCTTCGACAACCTGGCCGTTTCGACGCCGGCGGATGGCAGCGTGATCCTGGCCAAATTTGATAGCGTGACCTTCAGCGCCACGCCGCCGGCCGACACGGCGTTGACCGTGAACGGCACCGGAGCCGGTGGTGCGTTCACCATGCGCGACCTCATCTTCCAGACCACCCCGACCGGCCAGGGCGCCTACCTCCGGGCTAACGACGTGGATGCCACGGCCAACGGGCAGCTAATCCTCAACCTGGTGACGCCGACCCCGCCGACACCCGGCGGATTCATCCAGCAGATCAATGGCGCCGTGATCAACTGGCCGGCAGTCGGGGCCACGATTACCTGGACCGGCGGCTCAGGCAACAGCGACTGGAACACCGGTGGCAACTGGAGCACCGGCACCGTGCCGGGCGCCAGTGACAGCGTGGTGATCGTGGCCAGCACGACAACGCCGGTGCTGACCACCCTGGTGAGCGCCGGCGCCATCAACCTCACCAGCGGCACGATCACGGTGAATGGCCAGACGCTGGCCGTGGCCCGCACCTTTGCCACGACCGGCACGGGGACGCTGACCATGACCAATGCGGCGGGCCAGGTGACCGTGGCCGGCAACGCCCTGTTCAACGGTGGCGATGAAACCGGCCGGCTGACCGCCGGCACCTTTGCGGTCGGCGGCAACTTTACCCAGGGGAATACCACGAGTCAGAGCAGCTTTGCCGCCAGCGGCAGCCACACCACCAGCTTCAACGGTACGGCGGCCCAGACGGTGACCATGCCGGACACCGTCCTTAGCTTCTTCCACGATCTCCAGATCAGCAATACGACGGGCGTCGCCGTCGGCAGCCTGCTGCAGGTCCAGGGCAATTTCACCGTGGCCGCCGGCGCCAAGACCACGGCGGTGACGGCGGGACTGGACGGCTTCAGCGTCCTGGGCAGCGTGCAGACCGGCGCCGGGAGCTCACTGGCAGCCGGACGGCTTTTTGTTACCACGACCCTGACGGTGGCCGGCAGTTACGCGGTGACCAGCACGCTATTCATCGGCACTGGCCAGACCATCCCGGTCCTGCCCTATGTGAATCTGTTCAACCGGGGAACGGCGACCACCGCGGCCGGCGCGATGACGCTGAGCAACAGCCTGGTGACCCAGAGCGGTGCGCTGACCCTTGGCGGACCGCTGACGGCGACCGGGGATATCGACGTCTTTGGCGGCGACCTGATTCTGGCCGGCCAGACCCTGCAGACCCCGGCCAACTTCAGCGTCTCGGCCGCGGGGACGGTGACCATGACCAATGCGGCGGACCAGATCACGGTTGGCGGCAATGTGCTGTTCCAGGGCGCCTCGGAAACCGGCCGGCTGACCGCCGGGACACTGCAGGTGGGCGGCACCTTCACCGAAACGCAGCTCAACAGCCCCACGGCATTCCAGGCCAGCGGCACCCACACCACGGTATTTGCCACTGCCGCCGGTACCCAGACCATTGCCATGAACAATCCGGGCCCCAGCCCGACCGCCAATCATTTCGGCAATGTCACCCTGAATCCGGTGGCCAGTGTCACCCTCTCGGGCACACCGATGTTCGTGGCGGGAACCTTTACCTCGACCGGCGCCGGCAGTGTGGTGCACGGCAACGGATTCCGGATCCAGGCCGCGACGACGAATGTGACGGGACTGCTGCTGGAGAACACTCCCCT
Organism: Gemmatimonadota bacterium; assembly: GCA_041691295.1. Lineage (GTDB taxonomy): Bacteria > Gemmatimonadota > Gemmatimonadetes > Gemmatimonadales > GWC2-71-9 > DATEHG01. Next base: position 2,596 of record JBEPVA010000140.1, on the reverse strand, counting down.
CGAAATTCTGAGCACCACCACGCCGGCCAGCCTGGTGCTCGACAACACCACGTTCCAGAACATGAGCACCGCCACCGATCAGCTGGCGATCATTCTCCCTGGCGCGGCGACACCGTATACCCTCAACAATCTGGCCTTCACCACCGTGCCGGTGACTGGCGCCTACCTTTTTGCCAGTGACAATACAGCGGACCCGAACGTCCTCACCGTCAATCTGAACGGCCCGACGCCGGGAACTCCCGGTTCATTTGCCACGGCTACCGGCGGTGCGGTAATCAACTGGCCGGCGGCGGCCCCGGCGTTCACCTGGACCGGCGCGGTCAGTTCGAACTGGAGCACCGCCGGCAACTGGAGTGGAGGAGTGGTTCCCGGGGCCACTGACAGCGTGGTCATCCCGGCCACGGCCACCGCGCCAGTCCTGAGCGTTGGCAGTGCGGTCGGTGCCGTGGTCGTGACCGGCGGCAACCTCAACATCAACGGCCAGCTGCTGACTGTGAATAACGGTTTCCGGACCAGCAACACTGGTACGGTCACGATGACGGCCGCGGGTGGGGGGCTGTTCGCGAGCGACCTCGCATTCGGTGGCGGCTCGGAGGTGGGGCTGCTGACCACCGGCACCATCCAGTCAGGCGGCAACTTCACCCAGTCGGGAAGTCCCTTGAGTTTCACGCCCTCGGCCACCGGCACTCTACTGGTCCGGTTCAACGGAGGTACGCCGCACACGGTGGCCTTCAACACCAGCGCGCCGACCAGCGCCCAGCCCGATTTCCAGAACGTGGAAATCCTCGGCACCGCCGATGTCAACTTCACCACCGGCTTCCTGGCTCACGGTGCCTTTGCGATCAACTCGGCGGTCACGGCCACCTGCGGCACCGCCTGCGAAGTGGACAGCACGGTGAGCACCGTGGCCGGCAGCACGATCAGCTTCTCATATCTGTACTTCGGCGGTGCCACCATGGACGTGGCCGGGACGTATGCCGTGACCGGCACCGGGTTCATCGGCACCAATCAGGCGGTGCCGAGTCTCAGCTATACCAACATCGACATTTATGGCAGCGCCACGATGGGCGGTGAGCTGGTCATCCCCGGCGACCTGACCCTGCTGGGCACCTTCGGCACGCCGCTGCTCACGCTCAATTCCGACGTGACCTGCAACCGGTTTGCCGCTCGGGCCGGCACGGTGGTGCTCAACGGACATCCGCTCAACAGTGTGGGGAACACGATTACCGCCACCAGCGGGACGATCACGATGACCGATCCGGGCGACCTGCTCAACGTCGGTGGGGACATGGTATTCGGCGGCGGCGATGAATCCGGCCTGCTCACCGCCGGTACCCTGATCGCCCACGGCAACTTTCTTCAGCAGGCCACCAACTCGGTGCTGAGCTTTGCGCCGAGCGGTACGCACACGGTGCAGATGGCATCGAGTGGAGCGGTGGCGATCAATTTCGACTCTCCCGGCAGTGCCGGGGCCGGATCGCATTTTCAGGTGCTCGACCTGACCGGTGCCATCGGCGGCGCCACACTCAACGTCAACACCATTGCCGACTCGGTGATCTCGACCAGCAACGAGGCCATCCTCAATGGCGGCGGCTCGTCGCTGACGATGCGGCGGTCGTTCATTACCGGCCTCACGGTCAACAACGCCCCGATCATCATTAATGAAGGGGCGTCGGCCGGTGCCAACGAGCACTTCGACAACGTGATCTTCCAGAGCATGGCCAGCCCAGGGGTGGTGCAGCTGACCCTGACGGGCCCAGGCGGCTCGCCCCGGAACTTGTCCTTCAGCGGAGTCAATTTCGATCCGATTTCCGCCGTGGGAGCCGGCGAGTTCTACGTCTCGCTTACCCCGTCGATCGGAACCCTGTTCCTCACCATGACCAGTTCCAACGAAGGGACCTCCTCCGGTGGAAACGGACCGGCATTCACTGAGGCATTCGGCAACGGTTCGGTCAACTGGCCGTGAGCCCGAAACCGAATTTCGAGTCCGACGCACTCAACCAGTGGCTGACCCAGCCGACCCACAAGTCGCCCGAGGTCCAGGCGCGGGTGTTCCGCGCCTTCAGGTTCCTGCAAACACAGTACCCGGCCAAGAATCCTGGCTCGATCCTCAGCGAGCTCAAGTGCATCGACTTTTCCCATCCGGTTGAACTGCCATCGCTGTCACCCGGCACGGTCCTAGTCGGCTTCAAGGACCCCCGGGTCTCGCCATACCGGTCAGCCTATTTCACCAAATCGGGCTACCCGGTCGGTCGACTCGGTGTTGCCGACCATAGCAGACTCCGAACCAATCAGAAGACCCTGGACAAGGTGCAGAACCGGTATGAGGTGATCGTAGCCATCCCGGTCGGCGAGGTTCTGGAGTCGATCTGCGCACCGGCGGAAGACAAGCATTCGATGGCGCTGCCCCAGGGCCAGAAACCATCTAAAGGCGCACGGGGCATACTCGCGGCTGGCGGCGCCCTGCAATACCTGATTCCCCGGATGACTCGCTATCTGCGGTATGTCGCTCGGATGGGTTAGACGGGCGGACAGGCGGGGGGACGGGCGGACGGGCGGACGGGCGGACGGGCGGACGGGCGGACGGGCGGACGGG
>JBEPVA010000139.1:0-10186 GCA_041691295.1 Gemmatimonadota bacterium | reverse complement strand
GGCAGGCGCCCTGCGGGTCCGGCTTTGGCTGGTCGACCACCACTCGATGGTCGAGGTTGCCCACCCGGGTCGCCAGCGACGCCACGAAGTTGGCCACCCGTGCCATCCGCTGATAGTCGATGTACTGCGGTTCGTCGGTGACCTGGTGATAGTCGGCGTGGCCGCCGGTGGTGAAGAAGACGATCGGGATCCCGTACCGGGCGTACTCGTAGTGATCGCTCCGGCAGTAGATGTTGGTTGGGTGGCCGTTGGCGTCGAGTGCGTAGTCAAACCGCAGCGGGTGCTTGCCGGCCTTGTTGGTAGCCTCCACGAGGTCGCCCAGTTCAGTCGAGAGCCGGCGCGAGCCGATGACCTGCAGGTAGTCGGGATTGCCGTGAATCAGCTTGCCCTCCTTGGTCAGTCCGGTGACATCGGCGACGCCGCCTCGTCCCACCATGTCGATGTTGAGCTGGGCCACGATCGAATCCCGCGGCACCGTCGGATGATCGGTGAAGAAGCGTGACCCGAACAGGCCGAGTTCCTCGCCGACGTGCCAGACGAACAGCAGTGAACGTTTGGGACGGTGGCTGCTGGCCGCGAAATACTGGGCGATCTCGAGGACACTGACGCTGCCGGAGCCGTCATCGTCGGCACCGTTGTTGACTGAATCGGCCCGACTCGAAGCGCCGTGGGTTCGGAGCCGAATTGCCGCGATAGCGTCGTTCAGCTCCTTGGTCTGGTCATCCGATAGCGTGGGATCGGGGATCTCGACGCCCTGGATCCGGAACAGATGATCCCGGATGTACACTGAGTCGTGGGCCTGGGGCTTCTGGCGGTAGCCGATGTGGTCGTTGTGAGCCCCGATGGCCACGTATTCGTTCCGCAGTGTCGGATCGCTGCCCCGCAGAATCGCCACCACGTTCCGGGCCGGAAAATCGCCGAATGGCTGCTCAGCCAGGGCCGGATTGCCGGTGATCGAGGTGCCGGCATTGCCCACTCTGGCACTGTCGATGGGAGCGCCGAGCAGGACATCGGCGGCGTGTCGGGTGACGTACATGTAGGAGGGAACTACCGGTGCGGCTTCCGTGACCACGTCGGGACCCGACCCGGCGTAGAGGGCCCGCGCTTCCTTCGGAATCAGATCCATCCCGGCCACTGCAACACCCGCGGCGGTGTGGAAATAGCTGGACACCGCGAAGCGGTTGGCGGTTCCCGGCGGGTTACCCGGCGGATAGGCGTCGGGAGAGACGGCCAGTAGCACGAACTTGCTCGCGGCTGCTTCAGGGCTGATCAGATGTGTGGTGTCGGGCCAGGTGCCGCCAAAGACCACCTGGGCACCATTGATGGTCCGGGCGCCGGAGCCCTGATCACGCGGAATGAAATCGATCCAGGGAGTGAGGGTCGTGCCGCCGGCCGCAAAGCTGGCGGTCGAGTCGACTATTCGGCTGGTGACTGGTACGGTCTGGAAGTAGGTGCCGTTCTCGCCGGCGGGCTCCAGTCCGAACCGCTTGACCTCATTCGCGATGTACTCCACACCCTTGTAGTTCCCCTCGCTGCCGAGTAGCCGGCCGCCCATGGAGTCGTCGGCAAAGAGATAGAGGCGGGTCGACAGATCGCCGGCGGAAATCGCCGGCATTGTCGCCGCGGCGGCGTGGGTTCTCGGCCGGGTCAGTGCGTTCCAGTCGGGAGCGGCCTGCGCCGCCAGCGAGCCAGCGGCCAGTGAAGGGAGGAGGAGCGTGAACAGTGAGCGCAAGCGTGGCATCGGGTTGTCCGGTAGAAGGGCGGTCGCGTCGTTCCGCTGAGCGGATGGATGCGGTTTCTACGCAACGCGAGTGGGGGGAGTGTCAATCCGGGCCAGCCGATGCCGTGATTAGCGCTGCCTGATCGCGGTTAGCCCGAGCAAGCCTTTGATAGTGACGCGGAAGGCCAGAGGTCGTCGGACGGTCGGAACGACGGACCGTCGGAAGAATTCCCGGCCGTCGACATCTCGCATTCTGACTCTTGTCTCTCGTCTCTCGTCTCTCGACTGCATTTGAGCAATCCGCGCCGCCCAGCCTCCGCGTTCATCCGCGGTCAACTGCATTGAGGCCACGGACCGCTCCGCTCAATCGTGATCATCTCGCTTTGCTCAGGGATCCGGCTTTGTTTGTGAACTACCCCAACCGATCAGCTGTCACAATCCAGAACGGGTATGGTCGAAGGGCGCTAGGCGAGTGCAGTTACCAGCCAAACGGCTCGCTGTCAGGTGAGGCGCGGTGCCGGCGAGGGTCGGAGCAATCCGCGCCGCGCGGCGTCCGCGTTCATCCGTGGCCAACTGCATTGAGGCCGCGGAAGGCCACGGACCGCTCCGCTCAATCGTGATCATCTCGCTCTGCTCTGGGATCCGGCTTTGTTTGTGAACTACCCCAACCGATCAGCTGTCACAATCCAGAGCGGGTATGGTCGGAGGGCCGCCAGGCGAGTGCAGTTACCAGCCAAACGGCTCGCTGTCAGGTGAGGCGCGGTGCCGGCGAGGGTCGGAGCAATCCGCGCCGCGCCGCGTCCGCGTTTATCCGCGGTCAGCATTTCGACGGTCATTCACGGAACTCTACGCATCACGCCCGGCCGAGTCCGCCAGCGGGTTTCGTAGCTCAGGAACGCCCGAGTCGTCGGGTCGATGGTCACGGTTGAAATGATGGCGGGATCGGCAAACCGCAGTGACCACCAGGGTGCTGAGCTTGACGGGCCTGAAAGGACCTCAAGCGTATCGTGTTCAAGTTCGTCGGTCATTTCGGAATACAGCGGCAGGATGGTGGTGGCGCCGACTTGGTACGGCAGGGCCCGCATCAGCAGATCGAGCTGATTGAAGGCGTAGACCTGAACCGGGTATTGCCGGACCGTGGTCCGGGGAGCAGAATCGCCGACCTGTTCGACCCGGGTGACTGAAGTGTTCCGGTAGGTGACCCTGATCACCCGGTCCTTGAGCACCAGCTGCTCGTGCAGTGGTACCAGGCTCCGACGGTCCATCACGACGGTATCGGCCCAACCAAATGCGTCGGATCCCTGAATCACAGCCAGAATCGGGCGGCCCGCTTCCACACCAAGTCGCTCGGCCTGGTGCATCCGGAACCATTCCTTTTCGGCCGAGTCCTTGGGAGTCCGGACCAGCACCCGGAGATCATGGCTGGCCTCGGTGGTCACCGGATTGGTCCAACCGCTGGTCGACATCGATGGTCCCACGCCGCGCTGCCCCGGCCCCGAGTGGGCGCAGGCAACGGCAAGGACCATCAGGCTCAGAATGTGAGAAAGACGTAACCGCTGAGTCGAGCTGCTGATCGGCATGGCGCTCCAGGAGTGAAAGTTGACGAGCGCTCTACGCATTCCCTTCAGCCTGGTTGACCTGGTGTGGCGAATGGTGGGATTAAGCAGGTCAACCGTGGTGCGATCGATCAGCCGAGGATCGGTTAACCCGTTCGGATGGCGGTGAATATCGGAAAGCAGCGGATCGAATTGGCGGGAAACCGCGCTCCGCTCACCGCGTACGTCCCGGTTCTCCCGTCCCCCTGGATATTCGATGAGATCAGGTCGCTCTCCCGTTTCCGAATCGGCTGGCCGGCTCCGAGCCTTGATCGGTGCCGCCTGCCTGGCGCTGTCGGCATTGGTCTCTCCGGCTCGAGCACAGTCGCCGCCACCTTCGCAGACCACCATCCCCGCTGATATCGAGTTGCGGGTGCGCGAGTGGCTCACCCGGGCCGAGCCATTCGGGATCAGTGGCGCGATCGCGATCCTGCGAGATACCAGTATGACACTGCTGGCCGGCTTCGGTCCACTCGGGCCTGACGGCGGCCGGATCGGACCCGATACCCCATTCCTGCTGGCTTCGCTCTCCAAGCAGTTCACCGCAGCGGCCATCCTTCGCTCGGCGGCGGATGGCCATCTCTCGCTCGATGATTCGATCGGCCGGTTCTTTCCCGATGCCCCGTCGCCGCAGCGGGCGATCACTGTTCGTCAGCTGCTCAGTCATACCGCCGGGATGGTCTACCTCGAGCCGGGGATGTTCGATCCGGCTCCAGACCGCGCGAAGCTGATGCGGGAGCTGGTGTCGCTGCCGCTCGACTTCACTCCGGGTACCCGCTACAGCTACTCGAATCCGGGATATGCCGTGCTGGGTGGGATTCTGGAACAGGCAGAATACCGTCCCTTCCAGGCGGTGATGACCGCCAGGATCTTCGAGCCGGCGGGCATGGCCGGCACGACATACATGGGCCGGCCGGTGAATGGGGCACCGCACGGCATTCAACTCGGTGTCGACCAGGGACCGATGAGTGACATCCCCGGGATCGACCGCGCGGTCGGCAACGGCTCGATCGTGAGCACGGCGCGCGACCTGGCCCGCTGGGAGGTCGCGCTGCGGACCCATCGCGTCCTCGACGAGCACTGGACCACGGAGCTGTTCACGCCGAGAGCCCCCACGGTGGCGGGAGCCCAGTACGCGTTCGGATGGAATGTGCAGCCCACACCACGGGGCACCACCCTGATCCACCACGCCGGCGATCTCGGCCCGTTCAACGCCGAGTTTCGCCGGTATATCGATGATGGCCTTACGCTGATCTGGTTGTCCAACGCCAGGCTGGCCAGCGGTGGAACCCGGGACGTGGTCACCCGGGTGGTGGCCAACCTGCTCAATGGGGTAACGGTCACGGCGCCGCCTGCGGTCGGTACCCGGGACCGCGCAGCGGAGCGGTTGGTGGCGGGTCGGTATCTGCTCACCGGCGGAGATACGCTGGTCGTCACCGCCGACACTGGCCATCTGACCATCGGCGCCACTGGCAGCGCGGCAGTGCTGGCCCTCGGCGGCGGTATGCGGGATACCACTGCAGCCGCGGAGACCATTGCCTCGGCCCTCGGCGCACTGCGGAGCGGCGATTCGGTGCCATTCCAGCAACGGCTTCATCCCGCCATCGGCGCGGCCAATGCGATCGCAGGCACCCGCAATTTTCTGCAGTCGCTGGCCGATTCGCTCGGCAGCCCGCTCCGGTTCGACCCCGTGGGCGCCATTCCCGGAACGCCGGGACGCGGCACTGCGTGGGTTCGGATCAGCGGGCCGAAGGGCTCGACGGTGGCCGGATTTGGATTGGCCGGCGGCGGGAGGATCATTGCGTTCGCCGATCCGACCGACGAGGCCGCGCCCACGACGCTGCTGCACTCCGCTGAGCATCGAGGTCAGTACATGGCATTCGATCCCGCCACCATGCGCACGACGCGGGTGGCGTTCGACCGCGCTGGACTGACTCTCACGGTTGGAGACGCGGCGCCGGTGACCGCTCGCCGGCTCAGGAGTTAGACCACGGATGAACACGGAGGCTGGGCGACGCGGAAGGCCGCCGGCAGTCGGACGGTCGGACAGTCGGAAGGATCGCAGCCCAGACTTTTCGCATACGTCGAGATCCGACCCTTGACCCTTGACCCTCGACTTCTTTGCAGCATCCGCGGTCAGCAGTCACTCGAACACCCTCGTAGCAATTCCTATCGCGCAGCGTCCGCATTCATCAGCGGCCTGCTGTCACATCAGTCGAGATCCTGGAGCCCCTTCGCTTCCTTGTACGCCGACTCAAGCCCGGATTGGAGGATCGACGCGTCGTAGGTCCCTTCCCGAGATGAGTCTCCCTGCACCAGCAGGTCGTGGTACCGCGTCAGGTCAACTGCCTTCCGGGTATCCTCGAGTGACAGCCCCTTGCCGACCGCGTCCTTCACCTGGCTGGCCATCGACTGCAGCAGCCCGCTCACCTGGTCGACGTAACCGAAGTCGTGCATCAGCGGGCCGTGACCGGGCATGATGACCGTCGGGTTCAGCGCCTTGACCGAGTCGATCACCTTGCCCCAGGAAACCGGAAAGCCTCCGAAGATGAATGGCACCGGATAGACGATCAGATCCCCGACCGCGGCGATCCGCTCCTGTGGCAGGAAGATGACCGCGTCACCCTTGGTGTTGCCGGGACCGAACGACATGACCCGGACCTCCCGCTGGCCGAGGTGCAGCGTGATCTCGCGATCGAAAGTGATCGTGGGAAGCACGATCTTCACCGTCACGATATCGGCCAGGAAATCGCGATAGACCGGCAGCACCATCTGATATTCTGCCCGGTCGGCGGGGCTCAGTGGCTTTCCATCCCGGTCGATGTTTTTGGCCAGCCGAGTCTCGATCCTCGGCACCGCTCCTTCGTAGAACTTCGCCAGCGATTGCTGATGCTCGAGCGCCCTGGCCACCATCGACGACCGGGTTTCCTGCTGAGCCACGAACTGGACCCCCGGGAACGCTTTCTGGTATTCCTGGTTGCCGAAGATGTGATCGTCGTGCCAGTGCGTGGTGACGACATACCGCACCGGCAGGTGGGTCAACTTCTTGATCGTGGCGATGGTTTCCCGCGCCGCCGACGGGGTGTAGTGGGCGTCCACCACGCAGACCCCGTCATCCCCGATGATGATCAGCGAGTTGGACTGCACCGGGTCCATCTTCATTTCCGAGTAGATCTCGGCGTAGACCCCGTCGGCCACGCGGGTGACCTCCCGGGTCTGGCGCTGGGCTTCGGCGCCTCGCGCGGCAAGCACCAGACCGATCAGGAGCAGCGTGGTTCTGGACATGAGGCTTCTCATTCCTGTCGCAATGCGACGAGTGGGTCGACCTGGCTGGCCCGGCGGGCGGGGACGTAGCTGGCAAGGAGTGCTACCCCGCCCATGACCAGCGGCAGAGTGACGAAAGTGACCAGATCGGTGGCGCTCACGCCGAACAGCAGGCTGTTCACCAGTCTGGTCAGGGCCAGCGCGGCCATCAGTCCGACGCCCAGGCCGATCCCGACCGGCGCCAGCGCCTGCTGCACCACCATCCGGCGGATGGCGGCGGGCTCGGCGCCCATGGCCATCCGGATTCCGATTTCCTGGTTCCGCTGGTTGGTCCAGTAGGTGATGACGCCATACACGCCGATGGCCGCTAGCGTCACCGCCACCGCGGCAAAAATGCCGAGCAGGAATGTGGCAAAGCGTCGACGGGCCAGTGAGTCGTGCAGCCGCTGCTCCAAGGTGGCGACATCGAAGGCCGGCAGCTCAGCATCGACACTGTGGAGTGCGGCAATCACCGGTCCGGTGAGGGCCAGCGGGTCGCCGGTGGTGCGGATGACCATGAAGCGCTGCGGCACCGGGATCTGCTCGAGCGGGTAGTAGGCGGTGATCGGCGGCTCACCCGCGGCCTGGTACTCCTTGGCGTCGTTCACCACTCCGATGACGGTGCGCCAGGGGCCGTCGTCGCCCTGGCGGATCCGTTTTCCGAGAGGATCCTGGCCGGACCAGAACCGCTGGGCAAACTGCTCGTCCACCACCACGACGTCAGGCGTGCCCTTGGTGTCGTGCGAGTCGAAGAACCGGCCCTTCGAAAGCGGAATTCGCATGGCGCGGAAATAGTCCTGGCTGATGTAGCCGCTGCTGGCGATGATCAACCCGTCTCCCTCGGTCTTCGGCTGGAACCCCTCGACCCCGATCGGTTCCCAGCCGAGTGCCACCGAACTGAGCGGCAGCAGGTAGTTGGCGCCGACCCACGTCACACCCGGGATCTGCCGGATCCGATCCTCGAACTGGTGATAGAAGGTCGTGACGGCATCGGCGGTGCCGTATCGCTGACCTGGCAGCGCCACACGGAGCGACAACACGTGGTGCGGATCGAATCCCGGGCTGGCCTCAGTGATCCGCCGGTAGCTTCGCGTCAGCAATCCGGCGCCGACCAGCAGCACCAGCGACAGCGCCACCTCCGCGCTGATCAACAGCCGCCGAAGCTGGTGATGGCTGAGCCCCAGGCCGCGGGTGCCGACGGCCCCGCGGCCGCCTTCCTTCAGCACCGAATTCGGGTCTACCCTGGAGGCGCGGAGTGAAGGGACCAGTCCGAACAACAGGCTGGTGATGGTGGTGATCAGGATGGTGAATCCGACGACCGGCAGGTCGATGGAGATTTCGCGCAGGCGTGGCAGGGTGGCGGGACCGGCGTGATGCAGAATCGCGATGGCCCCGAGCGCAATCGCCAATCCGGCGATGCCACTGATCAGCGCCAGCAGCAGGCTCTCGGTCATCAATTGCCGAACCACTCGGCCATGTGCCGCACCGAGCGCCACCCGGATGGCGATCTCCTTTTCACGGATGGCCCCGCGTGACAACAGCAGGTTGGCCACATTGCCGCAGGCGATCAGCAGGACGAAGCTCACCGCGCCGAGCAGGATGTAAAGGGCCAGGCGCACGTCACCGACTACCTGGGTGAGGAGTGGCACCACGCTGATCGTGAGCCCGCCGTTGGCCGGATAGTTGGCCGGGTACTGCTGCTTCATCCGGCCGGCCAGTCCGTCCATGTCGGCCTGGGCCGTCGCCAGAGTCACCGCTGACTTGAACCTGGCAAAGATGTTGAAGTCTTCGCCGCTCCGGTTGGCCCGAGCGGTCGGACCCATCGGGAGTGGGAGCAGCAGGTCGGCGTGCTCGATCCCGTTGACCGCCGGCATGACTTCCTTGTCGAACAAGAAGGTCGCCGGCATGACGCCAATGATGGTGTAGGGATTGCCGTTGAGGCTCAGCGTCTTGCCGATGACTGACGGATCCGAGCCGAACCGGCGCTGCCAGTAGCCGTGGGCCAGGATGACGGTGGGTGCCTGACCCGGAGTGTCCTCCGCCGCCGCGAACACCCGTCCCATCATGGCGCTGGCGCCGAACAGCCGAAAGAAGGACGACGTGACACGGACCCCATCGATCCGCTCCGGTGTGCCCTGTCCCGTCAGATTGTAACTGGCGCCGATGGCCGCAGTGACCTCATCGAACACCCGGTTGTCCGCCCGGATGTCGAGATACTGCCCGATGGAAAACCAGTCCTGCGGCACTCCCAGCCCGGGTGAGCGCTGCCAGAGGATGGCGATGCGGTCGGCATCCGGATAAGGCAGTGGCCGGAGCAGCAGCGCATGGGTGACGGTGAACAGCGCACTGGTGGCGCCGATGCCAATGGCGAGCGACAGCGCGGCCACGACAGTGAAGCCGCGATTGCGTGACAAAAGGTGCAGCCCGTGCCGGATGTCCTGCCACCAGCTTTCCATCGATGCCATCGGAGTCCTCGCACGCGGTGTCGGACGGGGCCTTCGGGATCCAGGCGCCCAGGATCCGGGCTGTACGGCGACGCGGGGGCGAAGGTTTGCCCTCGGCCCATCGGGATTCGATCGGTGTTAGCGCCGGTCCGGTGGTGCTAACCCGGTCGCTGGAATCCTCCGGGCTCAGCTTCCGTAGGCCATTGCATGCTCCCAAACTTCCAGCTCGAACTCTCGGCCGGCGAGTGGGCTGCCCGGCCCCGTGCGCCCGGCGATCCGCTGTACGGCGATTTTGCCCTGGGCGAATTTGTCCGTACGGCGCTGATCGACGATCTGCGACTCGATGTCACCGCCCATCCGGCGGAGGCGGTGGTCACCGAACATTCGCATCCCACGCCGCTGCTGCTGCTGGTGCTCGACGGCGCCATGGAGGAGTCGTGCGAAGGACGGACCACTGCGGCCTTGCCCGGCACCGTGCTGATGCGTCCCGCCGGTGCATCCCATTCTGTCCGGTTCCTCCGCCCGACCAGACTGTTCTCGATCGAGTCGGGCCCCGCCTGGCTGGAGAGCCGAGGGGCGGCTTCGCTGGTCGATGGGTTGCGGGCGAGTGAGTGGGCCGAGCGGCACAGCTGGCTGGCGCTCCAGGTCTACCGGGCCTTTGCGCTGCTCGACACCACTCCTGCCGCGGCGCTGATACTCCAGGGATACCTGCAGGCGCTGCTCGGCGAGCTGGTCCCGCCGATGGAGGGAGGTGGGGTCCCGCTCTGGCTGCTGGAAATCCGGCGATCACTCGACGCCGATCTCCGGCAGCGGCTCGATCTCGAACGCCTGGCTCGGCAGGCCCGGGTGCATCCGGTGCATCTGTCGCGGACCTTCCGGAAGCACTTCGGAGTGACCCTCACCGACTACCTCAGGCAGGGGCGGCTGGCCGCGGCAATGGTACGGCTTTCCACGACGGATGCGCCGATCGCGGCGGTGGCCCGCGAGTCAGGATTTGCGGATGCGTCCCACTTTGCGCGGGAGTTCCGCCGGTCGGTTGGTGATTCGCCAGCGGGATATCGGGCGGGGATCAGAGCGAAGGGGGGAACTAATGGCCGCGAATGAACGCGACGCTGCGCGACGCG
>JBEPVA010000138.1:0-10230 GCA_041691295.1 Gemmatimonadota bacterium | reverse complement strand
GGTGACAGGTTGGGCATCCTTCCGTCGATCCGTCAGTCCAACGTTCCGACCGCTCTTGCACCATTTCCCGCAAGTCAGCCCCTCGCTCCCTCTATATTTCCGCCATGTCAGCAACCGCACCACCGATCATCGTTGGCACCGGCATCGCCGGCCTGTGGGCCGCATGGCGGCTGGCGGTTGAAGGCCACGCATCCATTGTTGTCACGAAGGAAGGGCTGAGCGACAGCGCCAGCGCCTGGGCCCAGGGTGGCATTGCCGTGGCCCTCGGCCCCGGCGACTCGACCAGTCTGCATGCCGCCGACACACTGGCCGCGGGTGATGGCCTCAGCGACCCCGAAGCGGTCCGCATTCTCACCGACGAAGGTCCTGACCGGATTCGTGAACTCCTGGCACTCGGCGCCGTGTTCGATCGCGGCACCGACGGTCGGCTCAAGTTCGGTCTCGAAGCGGCGCATACCCGGGCCCGGATCATCCATGCCGGCGGCGACCGTACCGGTGCCGCGCTGATCAAGTGCCTCGCCGCCGTGATCCGCGAACACCCGCTGGTCCGGATCCAGGAACATGCCGAGGTGCGCCAGCTGGAGAGTGCTGACGGGCGAATCACCGGTGTGGTGCTGCGCAGACCCGGCGGCCGGTACGAAACGCTGGAGGCCGATGATGTGGTCCTGGCCACCGGTGGAGTGGGGCAATTGTATTCCGTCACCACCAACCCCCTGGTGGCCACCGGAGACGGCTGGGCCCTGGCCCAGGTGGTCGGCGCCGAGCTCCGCGATCTCGAGTTCCTGCAGTTCCATCCGACCGCCCTCAAGCTGCCCGGGGTCAATCCCGCCTCGCTCATCACCGAAGCGGTGCGCGGGGCTGGCGGCACCCTGGTGGACCGTGACGGCCGCCGATTCACCTTCGATGCCGATCCCCGCGGCGAGCTAGCGCCGCGCGATGTGGTGGCGCGTGCCGTGGCCACGGCGGACCTGACCGGCGGTGCCTGGCTGGATGCCAGGGACATCGCCGACTTCCCGGCGCTGTTTCCGGGCGTGACCCTGATCCTGTCGCAGAACGGGCTCGATCCGGCCGAAGACCTGATTCCGGTGGCTCCTGCGCTGCACTATGCCATGGGCGGCATCCGAACTGATCTGGAGGGCCGGTCGACCGTCAGTGGTCTCTGGGCCATCGGAGAGGTGGCGTGCACCGGCGTGCATGGCGCCAACCGTCTGGCCTCGAATTCCCTGCTCGAGGGGCTGGTCTTCGCCGATCGTGCGGCCCGGGCCCTGGCGTCCGACGTCCCCGGCAGCGCCCCGAAACCGCGCGAGCCGTTTGTGCCGGAATCCGATCTGGAAGCGGATAAGGGCGCCGAGCGGATCCGGCAGGAAATGCGGTTCATCATGACCACCGATGTGGGCCTCACCCGCACCGAGCGTTCGCTGCTGCACGCCAAGCACAGCCTGGCCCGGCTGGCTCGCCAGACCAATGCCGACGCCTGGCGGACCCGTCATCAGTTGACGGTGGCCCGCCTGATTGTGCAGGCGGCCCGGCGGCGACGTGAGAGCCGCGGTGGCCATCGCCGCCTGGACTACCCACCCCGTGCCCGTACGCCGGAGCTGGCCTGATGTCCCTGTCGTTACCCGTGATCGAACCCAACCGCGACTCCGCCTCGAGGATCGCGGCGCTGCAGGCGGAGATCCGGAAGCTGGCCGCCGAGCGGCAGGCGGTGATCATCGCCCACAACTACCAGCGGCCCGAGGTCCAGGACGTGGCAGATTTCGTGGGTGACAGCCTCGGCCTGTCCCGCAAGGCCGCGGAAACCGACGCCGACGTCATTGTGTTCTGCGGCGTGCATTTCATGGCGGAAACCGCCGCGATCCTGGCGCCGAACAAGCGGGTGTTGCTGCCTGACCTCAGGGCCGGCTGCTCGCTGGCCGACACCATCACCGGCGAGGATGTCAGGAAGTGGCGCCAGCAGTTTCCCGGCTATATCGCGGTGGGCTACGTCAACACCACCGCCGAGGTCAAGGCCGAGCTCGACTACTGCTGCACCAGCGGCAATGTGCTCGACGTGATCGACGCCATTCCGGCCGACAAGGGCATCCTGTTCTGTCCCGACTTCTTCCTGGGCGCCCACGTCAGGCGCAACCGGCCCGGCCGCAACATCGAGGTCTGGCTGGGTGAGTGTCACGTGCACAAGGGAATCCGGCCCGAGGTCCTCAATGCCGTGCGCGCCGAACATCCGGAGGCCGAGGTGCTGGTCCACCCGGAGTGCGGCTGCGCCGGCCAGTTGATCAATGCGCTCGACGAGGGGGACATCAGCCCCGAAGGGCTGCACATCGCGTCGACCGAAGGGATGATCCGGCTGGTGCGGGAGCGGCCCGCCAGGGAGTTCATCGTGGCCACTGAAACCGGGATCATGCACCGGATGGCGCACGATGCGCCGGACAAGCAGTTCTTTGCCGCGGACCCCGAGGCGGTGTGCGCCTTCATGAAGACGATCACGCTGGCCAATCTCCGTGACGCCCTCCGGCTCGACCGCTACCATATCACCGTGCCCGAGGACATCGCCAACCGGGCTCGGCTGGCGATTGAGCGCATGGTGGCGCTTGGGAAGAGGTGAGCAGTGAGCGGTGAGCGGGCCCGCCCGACCGGTTTCTCCCCGGAGGCGGTACGGGCCGATGCCGAGCGGATTGCCCGGATCGCGCTGGCGGAGGATGGCCCGACCGACGTCACCACCCTCGTCACCGCCAGCGGCCGCGAAGCGGCGATCGGGCGGATTGAGTACCGAACGGGGGGAATCGTCGCCGGCCGGGTGTGGGCGGATGCCGTGGCCGCCGAGTGCGATTGTAGCATCGAATGGTCAGCGGCGGAAGGCGACCGGGTGCCACCCAACGCCGTGATTGGCCTGCTGCGCGGAACCTTTCCTGCGGTGCTCCGTGCCGAGCGCCCATTGCTCAACCTGCTGCAGCGCAGTTGCGGCATTGCCACCGAAACCGGGCGATACGCCACTGCCGTTGTCGGCACCCCGTGCCGCATCCTCCACACCCGCAAGACCGCCCCGGGGCTCCGGCTGCTCGACGTCTCGGCCGTGCTGGCCGGCGGCGGGGCGCTGCATCGGCTCGACCTGTCGCACACCGTAATGGTCAAGGACAACCACTGGCAGGCACTGGCCCGGAGCCGGCAGACCATCGCCGAGGCGCTCAATGCTTCCCGGGGCCGCGGTGTCACCAGCTGCCAGGTCGAGGTCGAATCGGTGGCACAACTCGAGAGCGCTGCCGCCGCCGGCGCCACCCGTCTCCTGGTCGACAATCAATCGGCGGACACGGTGCGTCAGTGGGCCGGAATGGCCCGGGCCATTCGTCCGGGAATCGAGATCGAGGCGACCGGCGGGATTACGCTGGAGAATGCCAGGAGCTACGCGGAAGCGGGGGCGGACTTTATTTCGGTGGGAGCGCTGACCCACTCGGTGAAGGCGGCGGATGTGGGGCTCGAGATAGTGACAGGTGAGAGGCTAAGCGGTAAGAGGTGAGCGGTAAGAGGTGAGAGGGAATAGTTACCAGTTATTTCCCGCCTGTCACTGGTTACCTGCAGGCCAGCAAAGGCCACTGCGATCCACAGCGTACGCAGATTCCACAGGTGATGGCTCCGGTTCGTTGCTGACATCCGCTCCCCAACTCGAGCACCGGATTTTCTGGTAAACTGCAACTGCACTTCGATCATCAGGCCAGAAGCGGTTTCAGTCCACATAACAACAGAGTGGCCGCTTCGAGAAATTGGCTCAAATTGGCCGACGAACAATCTTGGTACTCTGCGAAATCTGCGGACAGCTGTTGAAGTTGCCTTTTGCAAGCAAACCTTGCCGCGCGCAACGGGTCACCGTTCCCCAAACCGCTGCCACAATACGAACGCCGGCACGCCCGTCAGGATGACCCCGAAATCCAGCGCAAACTGCGCCGGCACCGAGACCAGGTAGTTCCCCAGCAGGAACAGTGACGCCACCAGAAACAGGGCCGGCACCACGGGATATCCCCAGGTCCGATACGGGCGCACCAGGTCGGGCCGCCGCTTCCGCAGCACGAAGACCGCCGCCACCGCCATGGCATAGAACGGCCAGATCCCGATGACGAACTGGTCGGCCAGCTCGGTGAAGCTCCGGATCAGCACGAAGATCACGCCGAGGATGGCGGCCAGCAGAATGGCGGCAGTGGGGGCGCCGGTCTTCGGATCGACTCGCGCAATAATCTTCGGGAACAGCCGGTCGTCCGCCATGGCAAAGAAGATTCTTGGCGCCGTCATCATCGAGCCATTGAGCGTGCCGAAGGTACTGATGGCCACCGCGGCCGATACCGCCACGATTCCAGCCCGGCCGATCAGCAGCATGGCGGCATCGGCCGCCACCAGCTCCGACTGCTTGATCTGCGACAGCGGAATCAGGAAGACATACACCAGGTTGGCAGCCAGGTAGAGCGCCACCACGATGCCGGTGCCGATCAGCAGCGCCCGGGGAAGATTGCGGGCCGGATCCTTGACTTCACCACCGACGAAGGCCAGGTCGGCCCAGCCGTCGTAGGCCCAGAGAATGGCCACCAGCGCCAGCAGAAATGGCGACAGCCCCACCGTGGTCCGCTGCGCCACGATGGCACTCCAGCCGTGGCCGGTGCCGAGGGTAAAGCCGAGTATCACCAGCAACAGCAGGGCACCGGACTTGAAAATGGTGCTGGCATTCTGCAGCAGCGCACCACGCTTGATCCCGCCGTAATTCACTGTCGCCACGACGATGATCATCACCGCACCCAGCAGCTGCTCGGCCCGAACTGGCAAACCGAACGGCGAGGCAGCCGGATCGAGCCCGAAGATCCGCAGACCGTAGGCGGCGGCGGTAATCCCGATGGCCCCGTACGCCCCCGGCCGGATGATCAGCAGCTCGGCCCAGCCGAACAGAAAGGCTGGCAGTGGCCCGAACCCCTCGCGCACGAAGACATACACGCCGCCACTGCGGGGAAAGGCCGCCGCCAGCTCGGCGTAGGTCAGCGCGCCGCAGATGGCCACCACCCCGCCGATGACCCATGCCAGCAGGAATAGCGGCAGGTCGTCGATCTTCTGGGCAATGGAGGCGGGAGTCCGGAAGATGCCGCTGCCGATGGTGGAACCGATGACGACCGCCACCGCACTCCAGAGACCGAGCTGGCGTGGCAGCCGTTCGCCCCAAGGATCCGGGGCACTTGTTGTCGGGGCAGTTTGATCGGGCATTCCGGTAAGGTGAGGCGGCACAGGTCCAATCACAAGGACGCGAACAGCGGCGTTGCGCCCTGCAATTCCCTGCTGTTCTGGCGCCAGGAAACCGGCTGGTTGCCTTGACAAGCAGCACGCGGGGTCCGTTCTTTGGCCTTTGTGGGACCCCCTTCCGTCCGGCTAACAGACCTGTAAATCGTGGAGTGACATGAAGATGGCCGATTCGGCGTCACCCGCCCCCATACTGTACCACAGGGTGGCTGTGGTCGCGGCGGTCCTGATCACCGGACTCATTACCTTGGGCGGGGTCGTGAGGATCACCGGCTCAGGGCTCGGCTGTGGCGATCACTGGCCCAACTGCAATGGGGTCTGGTTCCCCCCACTCGATATTCCGACCCTCATCGAGATCGGGCATCGCTGGGTGGCGGCGCTGGTCCTGGTCGCGGTGTCCACGCTGGCCCTCGTGGCCTGGCGCCGGCACCGCGATGATCCGCGGCTCCGGAAGCCGGCTACCGTTTCCCTTTTCCTGCTGATCATCCAGATCCTGCTCGGCCCGGTCATCGTCAAGCTGGACCTGCCGGCGTCGGTCATCGTGATTCACCTGCTCAACGCCATGCTGCTGCTGGCCGTGGTGGTCGTTGCGGCGCTACGGTCGGGAAGTGCAGGAATGATCGAGCCAGTCACCGCACGGCACCGCCATCACGGCCTGGTGCACGGGGTGGCAACCTTCGGCTTCCTGGTAATCCTGTTCGGCGGCCTGGTGGCCAACCTCAATGCCGGCCTGCTCTGCCTCGGTGTGCCGTTCTGCCAGGGCACGCTCGCTCCGCCAGCCACCAGCCTCGGCGCCATCCACTGGACCCACCGTGCGCTGGCCTACACCCTGGCGCTATTGAGCGTCTATCTCTGCTCGAAGTTGTGGACGTCTCCTCTCAAGCGGGCGGCAACTCTGGTGCTCCTGGCGGTGGCGGTTCAGGTCGAAGTCGGGATGGCCATGGTGCTGTCGCTGCTGCCGACCGGACTGCGGGCGCTCCACCTGTTTACCGGCACTCTGGTCTGGATCTCGCTGGTCAACCTGGTCTACCGCTCGAGCCGGACCGCCAGCGAGGTACCCGCCGATGCCGCTCCGGCCGAGCCGAGTCTGCTGAAGGACCTGGTGACGCTGACCAAGCCAAGGATCATCTCGCTGCTGCTGGTCACGACAGTCGCCCCGATGTTCATCACCCCGGCCGGAATGCCGGCATTGGGCCAGCTGTTCTGGACCATCCTGGGTGGGTACCTGATGGCCGGCGGTGCCAACTCGATCAACATGTGGTTTGACCGCGATATCGATCAGGTCATGACCCGCACCCGCCGCCGGCCGGTCCCGTCCGGCCGGTTATCCGCCCGCACCGCCCTGTTGTTCGGGATCAGCCTCGGCGTCATCGCCTTTGTGATCCTGTGGCAGCAGCTCAACCTGCTGACCGCGGTGCTGGCCCTGTCGGGGCTGCTGTTCTACGTCTTCATCTATACCATGTGGCTCAAGCGGACCACCACCCAGAACATCGTGATCGGCGGGGCCGCCGGCGCCATTCCGCCGCTGGTCGGCTGGGCCGCCATGACCGGCCGGATTGACCTGGCTGCCATCTACATGTTCGCCATCATCTTCTACTGGACCCCGCCGCACTTCTGGGCCCTGGCCCTGGTCAAGCAGGGCGAATACGGCAAAGCCGGTGTGCCGATGATGCCGGTGGTCATGGGAGACCGGTACACCAAGGTCCAGATGCTGGTGTACACCCTGATCCTGGTGCCGCTCACCATCATGCCGTCCTTCTTCGGGGCGACCGGAATTTTCTATGGCGTGGCAGCGGCGCTGCTGGGCGGGCGGCTGCTCTGGTACTGCATCAAACTGCTGCGGGAAACCGAACTGACTCCGACCGCGATGAAGATGTTCCACTTCAGCCTGCTGTACCTGGCGCTGCTGTTCGTGGCCATGGGAGTGGACAAGGCGGTGCCGTTCGGGCACCGGGCGGAGGGGCCTCACGTGATAGAGTTGAGCCATCCTGATGAGGCGGCGAAATAGCCGTTGGCCGTTAGCTGACAGGTCATAGCGTGGACAGGCGGAGAAGGAGGAGGGAGGAGAGGACAGACTTCTTCCTCTGCTGAAGCCGAGGCGTCCTGAGCGCCTCAGGGCGAGAGGATGCCACTCGCGTTTCGGCGCCATTCGCGGCCAGGGTCGCGGCTCGTCACTGTCAGTAACCTGACGGCTTGAGAGAATCGGGAGCGGGACGGCCCGCCAACGATGAGGTGGAGCGGAGTCAGCCGGCCACCGGAGGGGCCGGCATTTCGTTTTACAGGCATGTCATCGCGAGGCGTGGGCAGAGGCTGTCTGTCCCGAGCGCAGCGCGAGGGAAAGCAACCTGCTGCGGGAATCCCTTCGGAGGCCGGATTTGAGGCTCCGTGTGCTCAAGCCGGGAGCTGGTTTGTCATACGGCGATCACTGCCAAGGCCGCAATTGCCGGTTCTCTACCCGCGCTCCTCGTCAGATTGCTTCGCCGCCTACGGCCGGCTCGGAATGAGAGGGAGCCGACTCGACGGGACTGAGATTGGCTCCCGGAGTCCGGCCAGACACTCTTCATCCATCCCAAACCCGCAAATGGGCGGAAAAGCAAAACGACCCCCCGGCATGCCCGGGGGGTCGTTTCTCTCAGAATTCCAAGCCGGTCAGGGCAGGACCAGGTTCGTCGTGCTCTGAGCTCCAAAGGCGCCCAGCAGGCCGAAGGGGTAGGCCGGGCTGAACTGGTAGCCGATCTTGGTGACGCTGACCACCGAGTTGTAATGCAGCGTGCGGGGACCCTGGATGGTATCCGGCGCCAGGAAGCGGATCGTCAGTGAGTCAGCCGAGACGTCCACCCGGGCGGCGACTGCGGTCTTTACCGTATCGGTGAGCACTCCGCCCGCGAATACCCGGCCGTCAATGGTGATGATGCTGGTCGGATCGAAGCGGAACTGGCCGGAGATCGTCATCGAGACGGTATCACCCACCGAGGGGGTGCTGGTGCTCAGGACCCCGATCGGGTTGGTGTCGTTCGGGATGATCACGACCGTATCGAGCGCCGTGGTCAGGCCGCCGTCGGTAAAGGTCGCGGTGCCCACGCCAAAATCGACGCCAGTGACGATGAACTGGGTGCCGTAGTGGATACCGCCGTGCTGGAATCCGGTATCGTGCGCGATGCTGATCGGCCCGGTCGGGGCACCGACCACCTCCGCGTTGCTGACCAGGGGCGAGCCCTGGTTGTCAAAATTCTGAACGACGAGCAATCCCGTCTTGCCCTTCGCGATCAGGAGTGGGTTATGGTCCACCTGGATAGTGGTGGGGCCTCCGGCAAGGCCGCTGGTGACGTTGTTGCAGGCGGCGGCACCGAACACCGCTCCCAGCAGAAGAGCTCCCGACATCAGACGCTTCATTGTGGTTACCTCACTACGAGTGGTGGAAAGGGTACTCGCGTTTGTCAGCGCCGGTGGTGCTCAGCGCGCGATCTGGTACTTGTCGAAAAGATCGACTCCCAAATACTGCCCCAATTCGGTCAGCGCTTCACGGTCGAACCGGTCATACCAGTTCGGTTCGCCCGATTCGGTCAGGTCGGTGGTGGCCACCAGCCGGTAGACGTTGTTCCGGCTGTAATCGGCGAACAGGTACCACTTGGTACCAGTGTTGTAGGTCCAGATCCAGAGCGCCGGCTGAGACCCCTTGGCTTCCCGCCGCTTGGCTTCTTTGGGATCGCCCTGCTTCAGGAAGATCCGACCGCGGTCGGTGCGCCAGCCATCCTCGACGTTGTGTCCCTCTTCGCCGAACCGCTGGTTGGCGGTCTGGATTGAGCGGTAGAAATTTTCCCGTGCTTCGTTGATCGGCGTCGAGGGTGTCGGGTCCCGCTTGCGCCAGAACTCGGTCAGGAACTTGCCCTTGGCCGCCGGCGAAAGTCCCTTGTACACCGACAGCTCACCCCTCTGCTGCACGTAGACCAGCGGAGCCTCGGCCTGGTCGAGTTCATGTTCCTTCATGGCGGCGAAGTAGCCGTCGTCAGTCTGGCGATTGGCCACCTGCCGGACCGCGGCGTCTTCCAGGCTGCCCATCATGAATGGCGCTACCCGCCGGGTCGTCTGGCCACCGAGCGCCACATCGACCTGCAGCAGATACTGCCCCCCGGGAAGCCCTGCTAGTTCGGTCGAACCCTTCATGACTCCGCCGCCGGCACCCACCACCAATGGCCTGGGTCTGGTCTGGACGATCTGCTTGCCGGTGCTGTCCACGACAGTCACCGTCATGGAACCACTGTCGGGCTTGTCGCTGTAGGCCTCGATCAGGTAGTACAGCTTCGAGCGGCCGGTATCAGGTGGCGGCGAGAGCCGAACCGTCGCGGCCGCGGTCACCAGCGTTTCGGTGCCGTACTTCCACTCTCCGGGCTTGGTGGAGTCCGCGCTGCCCATGGTCCGGATCCGCGGAGCCAGGACCAGGTCCGAGGCGCCGGGTTCGGCGGCATAGCCCTCGAACTTGACCGCGGCGGTCATGGCCTTGCCGGTCACAGAATCCTGGACTGTAATGCTGAGGTCGTAGTGACCGGGCGCCACGGCAAAATCCAAGATCTCGACCGAGGAGAGATTCTGGAGCTCTCCGGGAGCATTGGGCCGCAGCGCCCATTTGTCTTCGTTCAGCAGCGTTCCAGCACTATCCAGGACCCTGGCCACTGCCTGAAGGCTCAATCGGCCATCGGGCCCAGGCTGCAGACCCGCGAACGGAATCTCGACAAACGCCTTGATCCGGGTCTTGTTGCCATCGGCCTGGTAGAGCCGGACGATACGGACATCGAGCCCTCCGACTGCGCTGGCGGGCGCTGGCCCGCCGGACAAGAGGGCCACCGTCGCCATTACTGCGAATAGCATGTTGTGACCGCGTGCGTCTTCGATTGAGGAGAACCGGCCCGGCCGGGGCCGGGGCGCGGCCGCCGTACCCGCCGGACGTGGCGCGGAAGAAGTTTGTGG
>JBEPVA010000137.1:0-10277 GCA_041691295.1 Gemmatimonadota bacterium | reverse complement strand
CGTGGTCAAGGCGGCGCGTCCCGATCTGCTCTTCGTCGGGCTGGGCGCCCCCAAGCAGGAGCGCTGGATTGCGGCGCACGCGCTGGCACTCGGAATACCGGTATCACTGGGGATCGGGGTCAGCTTCGAATTCGTCGGGGGAATGGTGCGGCGGGCGCCCGGCTGGATGCAGCGATCCGGACTGGAATGGTTCTTTCGGCTGGTCACCGAACCGCGTCGGCTCTGGCGCCGGTACCTGTTTGGCAATCTGACATTTATCTGGCTGGTCGCCCGCCAGTGGTGGGCCACAAAAGTGAATGGAGATACCACGAATGCTGCTTGATGCTCACGACATTCCCGCCGGGCAGACCCTCGACGCCGATCTTTGCATTGTCGGCGGCGGCGTGGCCGGCATCACGCTCGCTCGTGAGTTTCGCACCGGCACTCGCAGGGTCATCCTGCTCGAATCGGGCGGCTTCGACTATCAGGGTGCCACCCAGACACTGTATGAAGGAGAGCGCCGCGGTCAGCCCCATCCACCACTCGATGTCTGCCGCCAGCGCTTCCTCGGTGGCTCGAGTAACGCCTGGGGTGGCTGGCTGCAGCCGCTGGAGGCTATTGACTTCGAGGCCCGAAGCTGGGTGCCGCACAGCGGCTGGCCGATCTCGATCGACGACCTCACGCCATTCAGTGATCGAGCCCATGCGGTGCAGCAGGTGACCACGCCAAACTACCGACCCGATCCGGCCGAGCTGCTCCGCACTCCTGGCCTCATGCCGCTCCAGCCGGCCGACGCCATCACCGGGTACTACTACTACAGTCCTCCCACTCGATGGGGAGAGGCGTATCGTCAGGAACTGGCCGACGCGCCTGGCATCAAGGCCATCCTCCACGCCAACGTGACCGAACTCGAGGTCGGGGCCGAATCGGACCGGATCACGGGCGTCGAGGTCAGCACCCTGACTGGGAACCGCTTCACGGTCCGGGCACGGATCGTGGTGCTGGCCTCTGGCGGTATCGAGAACGCCCGGCTGCTGCTGGCATCCAATCGGGTCAGGCAGCAGGGGCTCTGCAACGGCCGGGACCTGGTGGGCCGCTATTTCATGGAGCATCCGGGAATCAACTTCGGCCACCTGCAATTATCGGGAAAACAGGTCGATGTGTCGGCGTACGACGAGGACAAGATTCGTCGGAAGGGGGCCCAGGCCGCGGTCTTTCTGGCCGATGCGGTCGTCCGGCGGGAACAGACCCTCAACATTGGAGCCACCTTGCTCCGCCGCACCCCCTTCACGCTGGCCCGGGTCAAGGCGCAGCGGGCCGGGGTGCAGATGTCGCGCAAGATTGCGGTGGCGGCTGAAACGGTGCTCAGCAATCTGCCGTTGCTGTTCGGCAGCTCCTACGCCCTGATCGTGCGGGCGGAGCAGGTGCCCAACCCCGACAGCCGCCTCACCCTCAATGGCGAGCGGGACCGGCTCAACATGCCCCGGGTCCAACTCGACTGGAAACTCACCGAGCAGGATTTCGGGGCCATCTGGCAGAATGTCGAGCGGCTCGACCGCGCCTTCCAGGCGGCGGGCGTGGGTCGGATGGTGTATCCGGCCGGCGGGTATGAGGGCGGCTGGCGGCAGCACATTTACACCCACTCGCACCACATGGGCACCACCCGGATGTCCGCCGAGCCAACCCGGGGAGTGGTTGACGCCAACTGCAGAGCGCACGAGATCGGCAACCTGTTCCTCGCCGGCAGCTCGGTCTTCACCACTGGCGGCTACGCCAACCCGAACGTCACGATCGTGCAGCTCACGCTGCGCCTGGCCGATCATCTCAAGCAGGTCATGGCGGCGTGACCCCGACCCAGTGGCGCCGTTGGCTCTGGTTGCTGGGCGCCGCCTCGCTGCTCCTCCGACTGCTGCTGCTGGGCCAGAATGGTCTCTGGCACGACGAGGTGGCCACCTTCAACACCGCCATCCTTCCGCTCGGCCAGATCCCGGCGGTGGCGGCCAATCACAGCAACAGTCCACCGCTCTATTTCTGGCTGGTCCATTTTGTCATGGCCGGAGCCGGCCACTCCGAGAGCGCCCTGCGGCTGCTGTCCGCGGTCGCCGGTGCCCTCACCGTGCCATTGCTGGCGCTGCTGGTGGCAGAGCTGTCGGGCTCGTTGGTGGCCGGAGTGGTCGGTGGGATATTCCTGGCGTTCAATCCGCTTCACCTCTGGTTCTCGCAGGAGGCCAGGGCCTACGCCCTGCTGACATTGTGCTGTGCCGCCGCGCTGCTGGCGCTGGCTCGGGCCATCCGCACCGGCGGGGCGGGGGACTGGGCCGGATTTGCCGTGGCGCTCCTGGTCGGTCTCTGCGTCAATCCAGTGGCCGGCGCCATCCTGCCAGTGGCCTGGATCTGGGTCCTGCTCTCGGAGCGGCGCCGGCTGTTGCTCGGGCCGCTGGCGCTGATCTCAGGACTCGTCTGTGTCACGGCACTCGGGATTGCCCATGCAATTCCAGGTCACGAGCACCCGCCGGAGGAGCACCGCGGCATCCCCGGCGTCGAGCTCGGCTACACCGCTTACGCGTACCTGGCGGGCTACTCGTTCGGCCCGGGCACCCGCGAGTTGCAAACCATGGGGGCCGTGAATGCGCTGCGGACCTACTGGGCGCAGGCGGGACTGGTCCTCGTCGCGCTGATCGGCTGGGCGGTGCTGATCCTCAAGTACCGGCCCGGATTCCGCTGGGAATTCCTGGCGCTGGCCCTGCTGCCGCCGCTCCAGATCCTGGCAGCCTCGATGTTCTCGGCCTTTCCGTTCAACGTGCGCTATGCCTTGCCGGGGCTGCTCGGCGCCATGGGCTTGCTGGCGGTCACTGCGGCTGCCGCGCCCCGCCGGCTGTTTACCGGCGCGCTGATACTCGGGGTGGGGCTGTCGCTCTGGTCTGATCTGCAGTGGTTCAGCAATCCCCGCTATCGCAAGGACGACACCCGCGGGGCCCTGGCCTGGCTCGCGGCCCGCCTGCCGGCTGGCAGCATCGTGGGAGCGGTTCCGGGTTACATGAATGAAACGATGGAGTATTACGCGGTTCGCACCACGCCGCGGCTGGCGATCGTTCGGGTAGCTCCCGATACTGGCGGGGTACCGGTCGATTCTGTGGCCGCCATGGCGCTGACCCGGTTTCACCTGGTGCCAGGGTGGCGGCAGATCGAGCATGACCTGGCCACCGGCCAGCGGATCAAGGATTCCACTACATCGATTTCAGGCTATCATCTGTTCGTGCTGAAATCACCCTGACTAACGTTGGCTGCCGGGCGCTGGCCGACCTTTCCAAGGACAATCCGCGGTGCGCATCAGCCTCGATCGAATTCGCTCTCAGTATCCCGCACTCAGGCGGTCGCATCAGGGTAACCCCATTGCCTACTTCGATGGACCCGGTGGCACCCAGGTCCCGCAGTCGGTGGTCAACGCCATCAGTGATTACCTGCTCCACCACAACGCCAATACCCACTGGGCCTACCCGACCAGCCAGGAAACCGATGCGCTGCTCTCGGCCTCTCGCCAGGCCTTGGCCGATTTCCTCGGCGCCAGCCCGGCGGAGATCGCCTTTGGCGCCAATATGACCACCCTGACCTTCCACCTGGCCCGCGGACTCGGCCGGGCCTGGGGCCCGGGAGACGAGATCGTGCTCACCGAGCTCGACCACCACGCCAACATTGCCCCGTGGCGGGCGCTGGAACGGGATCGCGGGGTGACCATCCGTCTGGTCCCGCTCAACGCTGAACAGAATCAGATCGAGTGGACTGCACTCGAACAGGCCATTAACCCGAGGACTCGGCTGGTTGCGATCGGCGCCGCCTCCAACGCCCTCGGAACCGTCAGCGATGTTGCCGGCGCCGCCAGGCTGGCGCACGCCGCGGGCGCACTCTGCTTCGTCGACGCCGTCCACTATGCACCCCACAGCCTGGTGGATGTTGCCGCCCTCGACTGTGATTTCCTGGCCTGCTCCCCCTACAAGTTCTACGGCCCGCACCTCGGCGTCCTGTTCGGCAAGCGGGCGCTGCTGGAAGCGCTGGACATTCCGAAACTGGCCCCGGCACCGGAAGCCGCTCCCGAAAAGATGGAGACCGGCACCCAGAACCATGAAGGGATCGTCGGTGCCGCAGCCGCTGTCGATTTTCTCGCCTCTCTCGGGAAAGGCACTACTCGACGTGAGAAGCTGGTCGATTGCTTCCACTCGCTTCACCAGGAGGGAGACCGTCTGGTCCGCCGGCTGTGGGACGGTCTGGGGAGCATTGCCGGGGTGACGCGTTTCGGAGTCGCGCCCGGTAATCCGCGCACTCCGACCGTCAGCTTTATCGTCGCCGGAGTTCCGGCGGAACAGGTCACTCGCCGCCTCGCGGCACAGGGCGTTTTCGTCTCCCACGGAGATTTCTACGCGACTACCGTGGTCGACCGACTGGGCCACAGCGCCGACGGGATCGTCCGTGCCGGCTGCGCCTGCTACACCTCCGAGGAGGAGGTGGATCGGCTGCTGGCGGGTGTTGCTGGACTAAGCTGAAATCTTCCGGAAGGTCGGTCAGTCGGAAAGTCGGAAGGATTGGCGCTTGATTCCGGTCCGTTTCAGCTCGGCCTTGTGAGTTTCGCACCTTCCGACCTTCCCACCTTCTGACGAACCGACCATCGACCCGATCGGGCGGGGCAGGGAATTGCTGGTTTGCTCCGCCGCCCCGCTGCCCCGCTGCCCCGCTGCCCCACTGCCCCCCTGCCCCCGCTTGAAGTCTCCCGCTAAAATTCCCCCATGGCCACTCTCGCCACCCCCCATCTCGTTCGCGCCCCCCGCGGCACCGCGCTCTCCTGCAAAGGCTGGCACCAGGAAGCCGCCCTCCGCATGCTGATGAACAACCTCGATCCGGACGTCGCCGAGCGTCCCGAGGATCTCATTGTGTACGGTGGGGGAGGGAAGGCGGCGCGGAACTGGGAGTGCTACGAGAAGATCGTCGCCACTCTGCGCCGGCTCGAGAATGACGAGACGCTGTTGATCCAGAGTGGCAAGCCGGTGGGTGTGTTCCGGACCCACGATGAGGCGCCGAGGGTTTTGCTGGCCAACGCCAACATCGTGCCTCGCTGGGCCACCTGGGATGAGTTCCGGCGGCTCGATGCCCTCGGCCTCACCATGTACGGTCAGATGACGGCCGGCAGCTGGATCTACATCGGCAGCCAGGGAATCCTGCAGGGCACCTACGAGACGTTCGCCGAATGTGCCCGCCAGCATTTCGGCGGAACCCTGGCCGGCCGCCTGGTCGTCACCGGTGGCCTCGGCGGCATGGGTGGCGCCCAGCCGCTGGCCGCCACGATGAATGGTGCGGCGTTCCTTGGCGTCGATGTGGATGCCACCCGGATCCAGCGTCGGGTCGATACCGGCTACTGCGACCGGATCTGCACCGACCTCGAGGAGGCTATTCAGCTGGTCAAGCAGGCCCGGGCCAGCAAGCTGCCGCTCTCGGTTGGCCTGGTCGGCAATATTGCGGAGGTGCTGCCGGCATTGGTCAGCCGTGGACTGGTGCCCGACGTGGTCACCGACCAGACCAGTGCCCATGATCTCCGGGTCGGGTATATCCCGGCCGGACTTTCCCTGAGTGCTGCCGCCGATCTGCGGGACCGGGACCCTGCGGGTTACGAGTCCCGGGTGCTCGATTCGATGCAGGCCCATGTGCAGGCCATGCTCGACCTGCAGGGAATGGGCGCCATCGTGTTCGACTACGGCAACAATCTTCGCGGCCAGGTGGCGGATCGCCGGGGCATGGCCAAGGCCTTCGGCATCCTCGGCTTCGTGCCCGAGTACATCCGCCCGCTGTTCTGCCGCGGGGCCGGCCCGTTCCGCTGGGCGGCCTTATCTGGTGATCCCGCCGACATTGCCGTCACCGATCAGGCGGTGCTCGACACCTTCCCGAACAACGAGCCACTGATCCGCTGGATCCGGAAGGCCCAGGAAAAGATCCATTTCCAGGGGCTGCCGGCCAGGATCTGCTGGCTGGAGTATGGCGAGCGGGCCGAGATGGGGCAGCGGTTCAACTGGCTGGTCCAGAAGGGCAAGGTCAAGGCGCCGCTGGTGATCGGTCGCGATCATCTCGATACCGGGTCGGTCGCCTCACCCAACCGGGAAACCGAGGCCATGAAGGATGGCTCCGACGCCATCGCCGACTGGCCGCTGCTCAATGCCATGCTCAATACCGCCTGCGGCGCCAGCTGGGTTTCGCTGCATCACGGTGGCGGGGTCGGCATCGGGTATTCGATTCACTCGGGCATGGTCATCGTGGCGGACGGCACCGAATCCGGCGGCCGCCGGCTGCAGCGGGTGCTGACCGCCGATCCTGGCACTGGTGTCATGCGCCATGCGGACGCGGGCTACGACCTGGCCATCGACACTGCTCGCGAGCGGGGCGTCGACCTGCCCATGATCACCGGCTAGTGGAAACACAGAGACACGGAGGGTCCCGTGCACCGGCAACTCTCCATTGCTCCCAGCCAGTTCAATCAGTTCGATTGATGATTCAGCCCCCTCTGCTGCACTCTCGATCGTCAAATGTTTCGGGACCCTCTGTGTCTCTGTGCTTCAGTTCATCCGGAACGCGTCGGGTCCGTTGCCGGTCCTGAGACGGATCGGCACCTTGGCCACCTGTGCCCCCCACGGAGCGCAGGGTGATCTCCACCTGGTCCCTAACGCGGCGCTGGCCTGGGACAACGGCCTCATTCGCTGGGTCGGGCCCGAGCGCGAATTGCCCCACGAATTCCAGGGCTGGGAAAACTGGGACGCCGCCGGCCGGCTGGTCATTCCTGGTCTGGTCGACTGTCATACCCACCTCGCCTTCGGCGGCTGGCGCGCCGACGAATTCGAGCAGCGGATAGCCGGGCGCAGTTACCAGGACATCGCACGGGCGGGCGGCGGGATTCTATCGACCGTCGCCAGGACCCGGGCGGCCGGCACAACGGTGCTGTCCGACCGCGCCGCCCACTTTCTGCTCGAGATGCTGTCACTCGGCGTCACCACGATCGAGGCCAAGAGCGGGTACGGACTCGATCTCGATACCGAGCTGCTGCTGCTCCGGATCTATCGGCGGCTGGCTGGTGATGGCCCGGTTCGCGTCGTCCCCACCTTCCTCGGTGCCCACACCGTCCCGGCTGAATATCGCGATCGCCGTGAGCGGTACATCGACCTTGTGATCCGGCGGATGATCCCGGCCATTGCCACCGAACGGCTGGCCCGGTTTTGCGATGTGTTCAGGGAGGACGGGGCGTTCAGCGTCGCTGAATCGAGGCGGATCCTGGGCGCGGGCAAGGCAGTCGGTTTGGTGCCCAAGCTGCACGCCGATCAGCTGACGTCCGGAGGCGGTGCCGAGCTGGCCGCCGAAATGGGCGCCGCCTCGGCCGATCATCTGGAGTGTATTTCCGAGGCCGGGATTGCGGCGCTGGCCAGCAGCGGCACCGTGGCGGTCAGCCTTCCGCTGGCTTCCCTCTACCTGGATCACCGGCCGCTGCCGGCGCGAAAGCTGATCGACGCGGGCGTGCCGGTCGCCGTGGCCACTGATTTCAACCCGGGCTCGGCGCCCAGCTACCACCTGCCATTCGCGATGACGCTGGCCTGCACCATGCAGCGCATGTCGCCGGCCGAGGTGTTGATGGGTGCCACGATCGTCGCGGCCAGAGCGATTGGAGTTGAAGCGGTGGCCGGATCGCTCGAACCTGGCAAGGCCGCCGATTTTGCCGTGATCGATGCGGAGAGTGTCAACCAGTGGCTGTATCATCTCCAGCCCAACGCCTGCACCATGACCGTCATCGGCGGGAAGCGAGTGCATCCGGTCTCCAATTGAGCCGACAAAGGGTTCCTGGTACCACCTGTCATCACGAGGGAGCGCAGCGACTGAGGGAATACGGGTCGCAGATTCTCTCGACCCTCGACTCTCGACTCTCGACGATCTCCCGTCCCTCGCCTACTTCAGTTTCGTCTCTACCAATGCCAGCACTTTCGCCTCCAGTTCCTCGGCCTGCTGCACGATCTTGGCGCCATCGGCCAGCATCGTCTCGAATTCCTTCCGCTTGGCCGGCGAATCCAGGTTGATCCGCACATTGAGCCATGCGCCGCGCACCGCCGCTCGGGCGCACAGCGCACCGACACCAGCATCGGAGGCGGACGCCGGATTGCCGTGCTGGGCCATCGCCTCCAGTACCTCGAAGCTCTTGAGCGCCGACTGCATCACCTGGTAAGGCACTTCGATGGCCCGGCGATTGGCAGCGTCGAGTGCGCTCTGCCGTGCGGCCTTTTCCGCGGCTGTGGTCTTGGGCAGGCCGAGCGCGGCCATGACGGCGGAGAATGCCACCGTGTCGTCATCCACCAGCCGGAGCAGTTCGGCCGTGATCAGCTGGCCACGCTCGGCCCATTCGGAAAACTCGGCCCAGCGTGCGTCCCACCCCGGCTTGTGAGCCGACAGATTGGCCACCATGGTGCCGAGTGCGGCGCCGAGGGCCCCGATCGCGGCGGCGACCGAGCCACCACCGGGGGCGGCACTTTCACTGGCCGTTTCGTTGACGAATCCCTCCAGCGACAGCCGCACCAGCGGACGGGACGCGGCCGCCCGCATCCTGTATTCGAGCACCCGCTCCTCGGGATTAAAGGGGGCCAGTTCATCCAATCCCATGGTCAGGATCGCGATCCGGATCAGTTCGGAGTCTGACACGCCGACTGAACGCTGCTGTTTGCGGAGGAAGAATCGACCCGCCTCGAGCAGCGAGTTGAGCGGCACCAGGCCGACCAGCTCCGATCCTGTGACCCGCAGTCCCCGAGCTTCGGCTTTGCGGCAGACTTCGTCGAACGCGATGTGCAGCGGCGTCTGGGCCAGGTCGACGAGGTTCATCGACACCTGGGCCACCCCGTACTCGGCGATGAACCAGCCGATTGCCTTGACTGCCTTGAGGGTGCCGGGGATCATCACCGGCTGGCCGGTGCTGTCCGTCACCACTTTGCCGACGACTGGATCCCCATCCCGTTTGGGCCGCCCCTGTTCGCGGATATCGAATGCCACCGCGTTGGCCCGGCGCGTCGAAGTGGTGTTGAGGTTGACGTTGAACGCCACCAGGAAATCGCGGGCCCCGATGACCGTGGCGCCGCTCTGCGGGTTGAAGGTGGCGGGTCCGAAGTCGGGCTTCCACTTTGGGTCGCTGAGCTTCTGGGCCAGGCCTTCATACTCGCCGGCCCGGATCGCCGCGAGATTCTTCCGGGCGGGATCGGGCTGGGCGGCTTCATAGAGGTAGATCGAAAGATTGAGCTCTCTGGCCACCCGTTCGGCCAGTTGCCGGGCGTATTCGGCCGCCTGGGCAAGGCTGACTCCGGCTATGGGTACCAGCGGGCAAACATCAGTGGCGCCCATCCGGGGGTGTTCGCCGGTGTGGGTCCGCATGTCGATGAGGCCGGTAGCGGTGCGGATGGCCCGAAACGCTGCCTCGATGACCGATTCCGGCTCGCCGGCCAGGGTAAAGACCGTTCGATTGGTGGCCTGGCCTGGATCGACGTGGAGCACGGTGACACCAGCGACCGCGGCGGCGGCATCTCGAATGGCGGCAATGACTTCGGGCCTGCGGCCCTCGGAGAAATTGGGCACGCATTCGATCAGGCGCATGGGGGCGGGGTCTCCGGGGCGGGGAATTGGGGTTCAAGGTCAATAGCCCCTTGCCTTTGCAGAGGGCGGTGGGTATAGTAACGCCCCCGCGAAAAAGGGCTACTGAACGCGGGGTAGAAGTGGGGTGGTTGGGCGGGGTATTATCTGCCGAAGTTGTTCACCCCCTTGACGATGCTGCCTTGACCAAGTAAGCTACAAGGCTGGCGCCAAACGGCGCTTTCTTAAGCTCTTTGAAAACTGACGTGAGCTGTGGGTGAAACGGGTGCGGACCCTATGATCCGAGCGGACACAGAGGCCGTTCGGGAAGGATTCAACTCTGATTCACATTGATTCGGACGACCAAGCAGTTCGGTCGTGAGCTATTTCAATATTCTCTTTGGAGAGTTTGATCCTGGCTCAGGACGAACGCTGGCGGCGTGCTTAACACATGCAAGTCGAACGGGGTAGCAATACCCAGTGGCGGACGGGTGCGTAACACGTGAGGAACATGCCTATCGGCGGGGGATAGCCGGCCCAACGGCCGGGTAATACCGCGTACGACCTTCGGGTGGCATCACCTGATGGTGAAAGCAGCAATGCACCGATAGAGTGCCTCGCGGCCTATCAGCTAGTTGGTGAGGTAACGGCTCACCAAGGCGACGACGGGT
>JBEPVA010000136.1:0-10274 GCA_041691295.1 Gemmatimonadota bacterium | reverse complement strand
AGATGTGTATAAGTGACAGGCACCTCGTCGGCGATGAACAGCACGTTGTGCGTGTCACAGATCTGCCGGATCCGCTTGAAATAGTCTGGAGCGGGCACCGAGGCACCGGTCGAACTGCCACCCACCGGCTCCGCAATGAACGCAGCCACGCTGTCGGCGCCCTCCCGAAGAATGGCCTCTTCAAGTACGGCACCGCTGCAGATGGGACACTCCCCGCTGCTCGTGCCACCCGAACCGTGAACCGCGAACCCTGAACCACCACAGGCGCATCGATAGCCATACGGAGCAGGAATGCGGACGACGTCAACCAGCCACCCCTGATAGAACGTCTTGTAGTGCTCCCGCGCCGAGGCCGACAGGGCCAGCAGTGTGTTGCCATGGTAGCCGGGCTTGAGCGCGATGATCTTCCGCTTGCTGGTCTTGCCCTGCTCGACCCAGTACTGCCGGGCCAGCTTGAGCGCCGCCTCAACCGCTTCCGAGCCGCTGCCGAGGAAGTAGGCGTGATCGAGGTCGCCAGGAGCGAGTTCCGCCAGCTCGGCGGCGAACTGCTCGACCACCTGTGAGGTGAAGGCAGTGCCGTTAAGATAGGCCACCTGGCCCGCTTGCCGGGCCATTGCATCGCCAATGGCGGCAACCCCGTGGCCGATGTTGGCCACGAAGGCTCCGCCGGCACCGTCGAGGTAACGCTTGCCATCGGTGCCGATCAGAAAGCAGCCTTCCCCACGGGCAATCATGGGGTAGGTGCGATTCAACTTCCGATAGAAGACGTGGCCGTCGGGATAGTGGTAGAGCGGAGCCGAGGGATGAGCCGCGACACTGAGTGGCAAAACGTTGTCTTGCAATGACTTAGCCAATTGATTCCCCACTGGTGTGCGGCCTGTAAGGCCGGGAAATCTGCACCTTCCGGCAGGCCAAAGCTAGAGCGGCGCAGGGCCCGCTATCTTGCACCGGGACCGGCGCCGGCGTCTATTCGATCAACATTCTCGGCTCACATTCTTCCTCGAGTGGCATGAAGTCTCTCTACGGCCATCCAGTATTTTCGGTCGATGGTATTCCGTTCAGCTGGGAGGAAATCGTCCTCGATGCCAGCCGGGATGGCCGCTGGGCGCGCTGGGAGCGCGAAGTGGGCGCGTCGGTCTCGGCGGTGGCCGCGGCCACCGCTGCCGGCAAACTCGATGAGGACGCGGTCGACGAGGCGGCCCAGGAGTTCCGCTACGAGCGGGACCTGATCACCGGCGAAGAAATGGAACGGTGGCTTGAGGCACGCCAGCTTTCGGCCACGGAATGGATGGGCCACATCCGGCGGCAGGTGGCGCGGTCCGTGATGCCGCCCTCCAATGCACTCAGTGCTGGCCCTGCGGTACCGGCTGATGTGCTTCGGGTCGAGCTGATCTGTTCCAGCAGCGGCAACGAATTCGCGAGTACGCTGGCCGAACGCGCCGCCGCCGCCGCTGCTGCCCCGGGAGCCCTGACCTGGCCCATCCCGCCGCTGCCCGCCTTGCGGGACGACATCATGCCGGACGGCGCCGCCGAGCGCTGGGCCCGGCTCACCGGCATCGCCGAGGCGGAGGAGCGGTATCGCCGTCAGGCCATCACGCCTGAGGCCATCCGGCGGGACGTATCCCACCATCATCTCGAGTGGATCCGGATCGATTGCAAGATGCTGAGCTTCGACGACCTGGCCCGGGCCCAGGAGGCCGCTCTCTGCGTCCGTGAGGACGGCATGGTCCTCGATGAGGTCTCGGCCGATGCCCACGTCCCGGCCTTCGATTCGCGGTTCTATCTTGACGAGCTCGATCCGGACCTGCGGGCGGTATTCCTCGCGGCCAAGCCCGTCGACCTCATCGGCCCCATGCTATTCGAAGGCAGTCACACCCTGTTCCGCATCCTGGACAAGGTCATGCCCCACGAGCAGGACTCCGAAATCCGGCGACGAGCGGAACAGAGTGTGGTGGCGCGCGGGCGGGCCGATGAGGTGCAGCGGCGGGTTCGCTGGATCTCGCGAAGCTGAGTCTCGGCGCTACTGGTCCCGGCCGAATCCGATCTCAGGGAGACCCCGGATACGAGCGGTGCCCTACTGACCACGCTCCGCCCTCCAGCTGGCTGGCGGCGGTACCAGGCTGTTGATTGCCAGGGAGGGCCCAGCAGCTCGCCAGACCAGACGCTCACGAGGAGGCGCCGATGGGCAAGAAATCCACCATCCAGAAATCGCCGATCAAGGACCTGCCACTCCCGGCCAGATTCGAAGGACCGGCAGGCGGGTCCGGCAACAGCATTCCTGCTGCGGTTTCCAATGTCATGAAGACCAAGCACGACACGGTCAAGAACAGCATTTCGAACATTCGATGAGTCGGGGGACCCGTACAGCAGCCGGACCCGGCACTCCCAAGGAGGGGCCAATGAGCAGAAAATCCACCACCCGCAAATCGCAATCGAGAATCAAGGACTTGCCGCTGCCGGCGGATCACGCTGGCCCGGTCGGCGGACTTGGCAGCGATCTCAGCAATGAGACAGCCGCCAAGCTGCAGCAACTCATGGACAACGATCAGAAATCGCAGGATGCAGTTTCCGGCATGCTGTTCGGCATTAGCCAGACCAAGGCCAGCATCCTCCGAAACATCAAGTAACCACGACCCGGCTGGGCCACTGCGTTCCTGATTGACTGAATCGAGGAACCCTGCACTCCGCAGTGCCCGTCACTCACGCGAACGCTACAACGGGCAGGCCTCAGCGATGTCATGGCTCTCAGGCTGCCGCAGGCCACGGACAAGGGCCAGAAGCTTCTCAAGACGCGCTCCAACATCCAGTTCGCCAGCAATCAGACCAGCCGCCGCATCACCGGAAACATGAAATGAGGCCAGGCTGGTGCTGTCCTCGGTGCGGGTGAGCCGGCAGGGCAGCCCCGCACCGGCGGGGTTTGTCCTCTGGCACATTGGCGCCCGGAAATGCGATCTCTGGATGGGAGCCTGCGCCTGCCGGCTCCGTCACCCCGGGGAGGACACCATGGCAACGAAACCCGCCAAGACCGAGCGCACCGACGAAGCTGCCACCAAGGACCTGCCGTTGCCGGAGGATCGGGAAGTGGTTGGTGGTGGCAATATGGCCCAGGCAATACACGACATGAAACGGGCCGGCATCGAGCATCTTCGGGTCTGACCGGCGCGCGCTATTGTCCGGCCAAAGCCTGAAACCGGCCGTCTTCTGCCCGGCTCCGGAGTTCAGGTTACGCCCGGCTGACGGAGCCGCTCCGTTCCCGATCAAATGACAGCGATTGCTTCAGGGAGGTCCATATGTCCCAGCGCCCAGCCAACCCCACCCCGCCGGCCATCGAAGATCTGCCGCTGCCCGAAAGCCATGATGTGAAGGGCGGAGACGGGAAGTCTATGGTGAGCTCGATAAAGCAGGCTCAGATGGACCAAAAAAAGGCCGTCGCTCAAAACCTTCGGGGTTGACCGGTCCTGGGGGGCGCCGACCCCTCAGGGACCTCTTCTCGCCCCTTGCGCCGGGCTCCGGCGGCGGCATACTAGGGAAAGAAGAGGCCCCGGCCGGGGCCCGCCCCAGGTGCAAGACCGGCAGCGACCGGTCATCGCGGAAATCGTTCCCTGAATTGCCAGATGCGCCCCGCCCCCGCCATTTCACCAGCGGGGGCGTCGGGTATTGCCGTTCCGCACCACCCTGAGGATTTCACCCTGAACCACCAACCTGGACTCCGCCGGTGACGGCCGAAGCCAATCTCGAAGCACTGCAGCGGCTGCCACTGCTCAACTTCCTGCCGCCAGACGTGCGGGAGCTGGTAGTCGACAGTTTCGTGCCGGTTACCTACGCCTTCGGCCAGGAGCTGGCCCGGGAGGGTGAGGCCGCCGACGCCTTCTATCTCCTGACCAGCGGCAGGGCCCGCATGGTCCGCAAGAGCGACGCGGGAGACGACATCTCCCTCGGCCAGCTTCGGGCCGGCGACACCTTCGGTGAAGCCGGCCTCCTCGGTCATGCCCTGCACAATGCCACCATCCGGGCCAGCAGCGATGTCGAAGCGCTGCGGCTCGACCGCTCGGTCTTTGGGGCCCTGATCCGTCAGCGCGCGGACCTGCGCCAGTACGTCGAGCTCCAGGCTCGGGCCCGGCACCTTCAGCTCTTCCTCCATCAGTTCAACGTCTTTGCCAAGCTGCCGCCGGAAGCGCTGACCGACCTGCTGGCGGCGCTGGAGCCGGTCGAATTTGCCGCCGGCGAGACGATCATCGCCGAGGGCGATCCGCCGGGCCCGATGTACATCCTCGAAGAAGGCCGCTGCCGGGTGCATATCGGCATCGGCGAGCGCCGCCGCAACATCGCCTTCATCCGCAAGGGCGAATTCTTCGGCGAACTGTCGGTGTTCAAGGACCAGCGCCGGGAGGCCACCGTCGAGGCGGTGACCGAGTGCCGCCTGTTTCGGCTGACCCACGAGAGCTACGCCACGCTGCTGCAGCGCTATCCGGCGTTCAGCGACCAGATCGAGGAGAAGATCGCCCAGTACGACTTCCGTAACACCGCCCAGATCCCGATCGACTTCTTCCGGGAAATGCTGCCGGCCGAATCGACAGTCACCGAAACGGTGGGCGAAAGCCAGATCGACGAACGGGTCGAGCGCGCCGAGCCTGGCGAGGATGGCTCGTCCCCGGAGGACAACACCGGCGCCTTTGCCGACGACGCCGGACGGTTCACCAAGAAGGAAAAGCGGATCCGGCGCTTTCCCCATCTCTGGCAGATCGACGAGATGGACTGCGGTGCCACCAGCCTGGCCATCATTTGCCGTCACTTCGGCCGGGCCATCAGCCAGGCCCGGATCCGCCAGATCGTCCACACCGGCACCGACGGCGCCAGCCTCAAATCGATCTGCCAGGGCGCCAACGAACTCGGTCTCGCCGCCCGCGCGGTCAAGGCGTCACCGGCCAGCCTCGAGCAGATGCCGATGCCGGCGGTGGTCCACTGGGACGGCAATCACTGGGTGGTGCTGTACGACGTCGATGACAAGCACGTCAGGATTTCCGACCCGGCCACCGGCAAGCGCAAGATCAGCCGCGAGGAATTCGCCGAGAAGTGGACCGGCTACGCGGCGCTGTTCGACTATACCGACGCCTTTGCCAACAACCAGGAGACCAAGCCGGGCGTTGCCTGGCTGCTGCCATTCTTCAAGCCCTTCACCCGGTTCCTGGCCCAGGCAGTGGGACTGGCGCTGGTGGTCAGTGCCCTGGAAATGGTGGTCCCGATCTTCACCCAGATCATCGTGGACCGGGTGCTGGTCGATCGCGACGTGGCCCTGCTCAACATCCTGATCCTGGCCATGACGGTGGTGGTGGGCTTCACGCTGGTGGCCACCCTGGTCCAGCGATACCTGCTGAGCTGGGTCGCGGTCCGGGTTGACTCAACCACGCTCGACTTCCTCACCCGGCGGCTGCTCAGCCTGCCGATGAGCTACTTCAACACCCGCCGCACCGGCGATATCCAGCGCCGCCTGGCCGGCATCTGGCAGATTCGTGAAATCGTGGTCGAACATGGCGTCGCGGCCCTTACCGCCTCGGCGCAGCTGCTGGCGGCGGTCGGCCTGATGGTGGTCTACAGCCCGAAGCTGACGCTGGTGTTCCTGTCCACCGTGCCGCTGTTCATCCTGCTGATGCGGTTTGCCTCGCAGTGGCTGTTCCCGCTGTATGCCGAGCTGGAGGAGTCTCACGGCCGCTACCAGTCATTCCAGATCGATGCCATCAAGGGCATCGAGACCGTCAAGTCGCTGGGCGCGGAGTTCGCCTTCCGGGACCTGATGCTGCACCAGTTCAACGGGGTGGCGCGGAAGCGGTTCAAGGCCGACTTCACGCTGATGACCTACCGGGGAATGATCCACGCCATCACCCTGCTGTCGATGGTGCTCTTCCTGCTGGTGGGCGCCCACCAGGTGATGAATGGCGCCATGTCTATCGGTGGGCTGGTCGCGTTCAATGCCCTGGTGGCGCTGGCCAACGGGCCGATCCTCACCATCCTGAACCTGTGGGACAACCTCCAGCAGGCCTCGGTGTTCCTCAATCGGCTGGACGACATCTTCCAGCAGGAGCCGGAGCAGGGGCACGACCGCTCACGGCTGGTGCCGGTCAAGTCGCTGGAAGGCCGGATCGCCTTTCAGCACATGAGCTTCCGGTACGGATCCGATTCGGCGCCGATCCTGGAGGACCTCAACTTCGAAGTGCCGCCCAACACTATGGTGGCCATCGTCGGGCGCAGCGGCTCGGGCAAGACCACCCTGATCAAGTGCCTGGCCGGACTGCTGGAACCAACCGAGGGCACGATCCTGTACGACGGGATCGACCTCAAGACCCTCAACTACCGCGATCTCCGCCGCAAGATCGGTTTCGTGTTGCAGGAAAATCACCTGTTCGACGATACCATCGCCCGGAACATTGCCTTCGGCGAGGAAGAACCCGATCTCGATCAGGTCCTCTGGGCCGCCCAGGTGGCGTCGGCCCGCG
This sequence comes from Gemmatimonadota bacterium, assembly GCA_041691295.1. GTDB lineage: Bacteria > Gemmatimonadota > Gemmatimonadetes > Gemmatimonadales > GWC2-71-9 > DATEHG01. The sequence continues at coordinate 3,783 of JBEPVA010000136.1, read as the reverse complement.
AATTCATCGAGCGGCTCCCGCTGGGCTACGACACCCGAATCGGCGAATCGGGTATCTCGCTGTCCGGTGGACAGAAGCAGCGGGTGGCCATTGCCCGCGCCGTGTATGCTCGTCCGCCGGTCCTGATCTTTGACGAGGCCACCAGCGCCCTCGACACCGAATCGGAGCGCGCGGTCAAGGAGAACATCGACCAGCTGCTCGAGGGCAAGACCTCGTTCGTCATTGCCCACCGGCTGTCGACGGTGCGGGACGCCGACGTGATCCTGGTCCTCGAAAAGGGCAAGCTGGTCGAGCAGGGCACCCACGACGACCTGATGAAGCGGCAGGGACTGTATTATTTCCTGGTGAGCCAGCAGCTCGGGTTGTGAACCACGAAGGACTCACGAGTGGTGATTGGGCGGATTGATGGAATGATGGATTTGGGGGCGTGAGCCGGATCCAGCCTCCTCCCCCCAATCCGAAAATTCATCAATCCGAAAATGACTCGATCCGAAAGCGCGCCAGAATGCCCGAATCGCAAAACCCCTTTCTCAATCCCGAGCCCCCGCACTGGGCGGCCCGCGGGCTGGCCTATTCCATCATCAGCATCTTCGTGATCGCCGTGCTCTCGGCCTGGCTGGTCTCGGTGCCGGAAACGATCAGTGGTCGGTTTACCCTGGTCCCGATCCGGGGCAGCGATCCGATCCGGGCCCAGAAGGAAGGGGTCATCGCCGAGGTCGAGGTCCAGGAGGGGGACACGGTCTCGGCCGGCGCCACCCTGTTCCTGATCCACTCGAGTCCGCTGAGTGACCGGTCTTCCGATCTCCGGACCCTCGAAACCCAGTCCCGGGCCAACCAGGAGCGATTGCGCATCGCGGCCAGCCAGTACGACACCCGCAAGCGGCAGGACGCCTCCGAGCAGCGCCGCCTGGAAACCAAGTCGAAGTTCCTGGCGGTGATCATCGAATCCAAGAAGAAGCGACGGGATCTGACCAAGGTGCTGGCCGACAGTGCCCAGGCCGGCAGCACCAGCGGCGCGATCAACCGCCTCGATGCCACCCGGCTTGACCTCGAAGTCACCTCGCTGGCGGAGGAGGTGCAGACCGCCGAGAACGATCTCGATGATGCCAGGGCCGCCCTGGTCCGGCTGTCCCAGGATGGCGAGGCCCGTGACCTGGAGTATCGGGAAACAAAGCGGGGACTGGAAGAAGCCCTCGAGACCGAGAAAATCCGGATCGCGTCGATGTACCAGGATGTCAGCAACGTGGTGACCGATTCCGGCGTGATCATCAAGGCAAGCTGCGCCGGCACGATCCTCCATCTCAGGGTGAACGGCGCCGGCGCGGTGGTCGCCGCCAACGACATCCTCGGTGAAATGGCCTGCAAAGGCGACAAGCTGCAGGGCGAACTCGAACTGCCCGAGGCCGGGGTGCCGCAGGTCAGGATTGGCCAGGGGGTCAAGCTCCGGTTCGACGCCTTTCCGTATCAGCGTTACGGGATCCGGTTTGGCAGCGTCCACTGGCTGGGCCCCACCGGAGAGTCGGCGCCGAGTCCGGGCACCTTTCGCGCACTGGTGGCGCTCAGCGACGATTCGATTCGGGTGGGATCGAGCATGCGGGCCCTGCTGCCCGGTATGCGGGGACAGGCGGACATCGTGATCGGGCGGCGCCCGCTCTACACTTATGCCCTCGAGCCGATCCAGGCGCTGCGGGAAAACATGAAACAGGTCCCTGCCAAGTGATTGAATCGGGTCGCGGCGATCCAGGACGCCATCCCGAATGGCACTTCACTCTCGGTGACTTCAAGAGCGCCGACCTGGCCATGCAGACCTGCCTCGACCTGGCCCGGACCGCGGCAAAAACCGAACTCCCGATCCTGATCCTCGGTGAGACTGGTACCGGCAAGACCATGCTGGCCCGCGCCATTCACAACAGCTCCAGGCGCAGCACTGCCGCGTTCGTGGCCTTCAACTCCGCCGCCCTCAGCGACACCCTCCTCGACAGCCAGCTGTTCGGCCACGAGAAGGGTGCATTTACCGGGGCACTGCGGCGGGTCAAGGGCAAGTTCGAGCAGGCCGATGGCGGCACCCTGTTCATCGACGAAATCGCTGACATGAGCGCCGCCGGCCAGGCCAAGATCCTTCGAGCGGTCGAATACGGCGAATTCGAACGGCTGGGCAGCGAGCAGCTGCTGGAGGCCGATGTCCGCCTCATCTCCGCCACCCACCTGCCGATCAATCGCTACCTCGAGACCGACAACTTCCGGAAGGACCTGTTCTACCGGATCAGCGGGATTACCCTGCGGCTCCCCTCGCTGCGGCAGCGGCCCACCGACCTGATCTCGCTGGTGGCCGCCGAGATGACCGCGGCCGGGCAGTCCCAGGGCAAGAAGATCGTGGGGCTCTCCCGGGCGGCGATGGACCGGTTGATCGACCATCCCTGGCCGGGCAATCTCCGCGAACTCAAGCGAGTCATTCATACCGCCGTGGCGATTACCGAGGGTGAAGTCGTGGGCCCGGAAGCAATCCTGATCGAGTCCTCAGTCGAGGCCGCCGCGGCCGAGACGCTGCCCACCAATGGCTCGGCGCCAAAGCGCTCGTCACTGCCGGGCGTGGCGGCAGGCCTCTCCCTGCGTGAAGCGGAGCTGCGGCATGTCCGGTCGGTGCTCGAGCAAAGCGGCAACAACAAGCGGCAGGCCGCCAAGCAGCTGGGGATCAGCCGGACCACACTGGACCGTAAGTTGGAGCATCAGTGATCGGCTCAGTTCCGCGACGTTGGCATCGAATCGGGACTGCCGATGGTTTCAATACCAATCCATGACCCCGACTCCAAATTCCCGACCCTCAAGCCTGACAATGACTTAGCTCGTATCCGCCATCTGGCCCATCGCTTGCCTTGGTAATGCTCGCCGCTGAGGAGGGAAGGGCCGGACTCCCCGATGCGGAACCCGTTCACAGGCACCATCACACATCGCTGGGGAGAGACCACCATGGGCACCGCCAAGAAGACCATTGCGAGGGTCAAGGATCTCAAGAGCAAGAAGGTCAGTGACAAGAGGGCCCAGGACGTCAAGGGCGGCCGTCTCAAGGGCAAGTGGCTCCCCAAGTAGGAGTTGGCGACAGCTGGCAGGATGACGTCGATGTTCCGTGAATGCTGACCGTACGACCCAATTCCCCGACGGAAGCCTGACATGAGCGCCAACAAGCACACCGAGAAGGTGCAGGACCTCAAGGACAAGAAGATGCCCGAACAGAAGGCCGACAACGTGAAGGGCGGACGGATGCCGGCCAAGCCCCGCTAACACGATTCGCAGTATCGCAGGTGCTGTTACGGAAGTCACCGATCACACCATCAAGGAGTCCACCATGAGCACCGACAAGAGCATGGACGAGAAGGTCCGCGATCTGCCCAGCAAGAAGATCGACAACGACAAGGCCGACCAGATCAAGGGTGGCAAGCAGGCCCTGCCGAGAAAGCCCGGCAACTGAAGCTGCCCGTCACGTCCGCGCCGGCTCCCTCGGGGGTCGGCGGCGTGATGTGAACCCAAGTTCACCGCTGCTGCCTTTACCGAGAGCGTTTTCCCATGTCCGATGACCATAATGCCGAGCCCGAGCCGTCCGATGAGGAGATCGTTTTCCTCAAGGATCTCGCGCCCCGGAAGGATGTCAAAGGCGGCGGGAAGCTGCTATTCGGACAGTCGCCCGAGACCAGACCGAAAAAGTAGAGGCCGGCCCGGCCCGGGCCGGCCGCCAGCCTTAGTGCCCGCGTTTGTTGGGCACAGCGGGCCACCACCCACGAGCAGAGC
>JBEPVA010000135.1:0-10363 GCA_041691295.1 Gemmatimonadota bacterium | reverse complement strand
GTGCGGATCGAGGGGCTGCAATCCGCCGCCGTCGGCCAATCACGGGCCTTTCTGCTGGCGCTGATGGGCGGCGTCACGCTGGTCCTGCTCATCGTCTGCACCAACGTGGCCAACCTCTTTCTGGTGCGGGCGTCGAGTCGCGGCCGTGAACTCGCCGTGCGAACGGCGCTCGGCGCGGGCCGGAGCACCCTGTTCCATCAATTCCTGACCGAGAGCCTGCTGCTCACCGTCATGGGGACCGCCATCGGCCTGCCACTGGCGTGGCTCGGGGTGCGGGCACTGGTCCGTCACGCACCGCAGGGGCTGCCCCGGGTGAGTGAGATCGGCATCGATGGGGCGGCGCTCGGATTCATGCTCGTGGTGACGGTCGGCGCCAGCCTCCTCTTCGGTGTGGTGCCCGCCCTGTACGCCTTTCGCCATTCCATCGGCCAGGGCATTCGCGAACGGTCGCCGGGGCCACGTCATGGCCGGGTCTCGCGCGCCTTTGTCGTCACCCAGATCGCGCTGGCGGGCATCCTCGTGATCGGCGCCGGGCTGCTCGGGAAAAGTCTCTGGCGGATGAACCAGGTCGATCTCCGGTTCAATCCCGCCCACTTGCTGGTGGCCAGGATCGATCTGCCGCGCTCGCGATACCCGGCGCCCGATCAGGCCATGACGTTCTTCTCGACCATCGAGCGCCGGCTCAAGGCGGAACCGGGCGTGGTGTCAGTCAGCGCCGCGATGGAGCATCCCTTGAGCGAGGGGTGGACTTCGAGCTTTACGCTCGCCGAGGATCCGCCGCCGACACAGGGTGAGGAACCCGAGGCCAACGTGCGGGCAGTGTCGCCGGGTTATTTCCGCGAGATGGGTCTCTCGCTGGTCCGGGGCCGCGATTTCAACTCCCATGATGATTTCAGTCACCCGGGGGAGGTCATCGTCAACCGGGCCTTTGTCCGCAAGCACTTTGCTGATCGCGACCCGATCGGCAAGCACATCGTGCGCAGCCCCTGGTGGGAGGGCCAGCCGGGCAGCTGGGAGATTGTCGGGGTGGTCGACGACGAACCATTCCGGGGGCTCACCCTCGGCGCCAATCCGGCTACCTACTTCCCGCATGCCCAGGTGCCGATGAACGAGATGTATCTGCTCATCCGCGCCTCGGGAGATCCGGCGCAGCTCCGCGGACTGGTCCAGCGTGATGTCTGGAGTCTCGATCACGACCTGCCGCTCGAGTCGATCCCCACGATGGACGAGTTGGTGGCCGAGCAGATGGCGGTGCCCCGGTTCAACGTTCAGTTGATCGGGCTCTTTGCCGTGGTCGCGCTGCTGCTCGCCGCGATGGGTGTGTACGGTGTGCTGGCCCAGATGGTCAGCCAGCGGACTGCCGAAATCGGTATCCGGATCGCGCTGGGGGCGGGGGAGGGCACCGTGCTGCGGATGGTGGTGGGGCAGGGAGTGCGGTTGAGCCTGGTGGGCGTCTGCGTGGGACTGATGCTGGCCAGCGGGGCGACCAGGATTCTCGAATCACAACTCTACGCGGTGACCGCCAGGGATCCGTCGGTATTCCTCGCCGCGGGACTCGGTCTCATCCTCATCGCCAGCGCCGCAGCCTACATTCCCGCGCGACGGGCCAGCCGGGTGAGTCCGATTGAGGCGCTGAAATCGGACTGAGGGGGGCAGGGTGGCAGCAGGGGGGCAGCGGGGCAGTGAGACCACATCCTGAGCGAACGTAGCGAGCGCGGGACCTGCTCCAGAAGATCGCGGCGTGGAGTCTTGATTCAACACCGCCCCACGACGCATCGTTTCGGCGTGCTCATTCCAAATCTTGTTCCGCGGGTCACCCAGCCCGCATAGTGGCAAACCGCGCGGCCCTCAGGCGCCGCAGTTTGGCGCCTCGGCCGCGAGGAAGAGGGCCGGGACGGGGCCAGCGCGTGATGCGCCTCCCAATTTCCACTGAGCAGGTCCCTCGTCGCTGCGCGACTCGGAATGAGGTGCCCGGGAGGAGACCGTTCTCCGGCTACGCACCGGTAAACCCCTCCTCTCTCTCCCATCTTCCATCTCCCAGCCTCTACCGCCCGCCCGCCGCCAGGTGCTTCAGCAGGTAGCTGTCCAGCAACTCATACAGATGGCGAGAGGTGTTCTCGCCCTCGAAGATTCCGTGACTGCGATTGGGGTAGGCCATCATGCTGAACTGCTTGTTGGCCTGCACCAGCTTGTTGATCAGCGCCTCGGTGCCCTGGTAATGCACATTGTCGTCACCGGTGCCGTGGACCACCAGCAGGTTGCCCTGCAGCTTGTCGGCAAAGGTGATCGGTGAGCTCTGCTTGTAGTCCTCCGGATTGTCCTGCGGCAGCCCCATGTACCGCTCCTGGTAGATCGTGTCGTAGTAGCGCACATCGGGCACCGGGGCCACGGCCATTCCGGTGGCGTACACATCGGGGTCGCGGAACATCAGGTTGAGCGTCATCGAGCCGCCGCCGCTCCAGCCCCAGACACCGAGCCTGGTCGGGTCGACCCACGACCACTTGCCCATGGCCCTGGCCACGCCGGCCTGATCCTCACTGGCATAGACGCCGATCTTGCGATACACCGACTTGCGCCAGGCTCGGCCCCGGAGTGTCGGAGTGCCACGATTGTCGAAGGTGGCCACCACGTACCCCTGCTGCGTCAGCATCAGGTGCCAGAGCCAGTCGCCGCCCCATCGATCGACGGCGGTCTGGCCGGCCGGCTCTCCATAAACATAGAAGAGGACCGGGTATTTCTTGGTCGAATCGAATCCCGGCGGCCGCATGATGACGCCATCGAGCGATACACCGTCGCCGGCGTCGACCCGCACGAAGTTGGCAGGACCCTTGGCCAGCGCCGCCACCGTGGCCTTGAGCTTGGCGTTATCGGCCAGCACCCGCACCGTCTTGTGCCTGGGCAGTTCAACCAGATCGACGGTGGTCGGGACACCAAAAGAGGAAAACCAGTGCATGGCGTACTTGGCCCTCGGCGCCACGGCGTAATCGTGTGTGCCGACCTGATTCATCGGCGACAGTCGCTCCGGCTTGCCCTTGCCGTCGAGGCGGCTGCGATAGAGATAGCGCTGGGTCGGATTATCCGGTGAAGCGCTGTAGTAGAGCCAGCCGCCGGTGGTGTCGATCTGCACCACGCCGGCCACGTCAAAGGCGCCAGGGGTCAGCAGCTTCTTGTGACTGCCGTCGCGGTCGATCGAGTAGACGTGATTCCAGCCGTCCGCGTCGTTCACCCACGTAAAAGCCTTGCCCTTCTTGAGCCAGGAAAAATCATCGACCACGTCGACCCAGGCGCTGTCCCGATCGGTAAGAATGGTATGGACCTGGCCGGTGGCCGCATCGCCCAGCAATAGATCCAGGGTGTTCTGCAACCGATTCATTCGCTGGATCACGACCTGATCGCTGTTGTACGCCCACTCCATCCGCGGCAGGTAGATGTTGCGCGGATCTCCGTCCACCGCCATCCACTTCGTGTCCCCGCCGGTGGCGGATACGACGCCAACCTTCACGGCCGAGTTGGTGGTGCCGGCCTTGGGGTACTGGATCGGGGTGATGAACGAGTAGAGCGAATCGGTGTTGTTGATCAGCGCAAAGTCGCGCACCCCTGATGCGTCGAGCTGCCAGTAGGCCAGCCGCTTGCCGTCGGGACTCCAGCGAAACCCGTCCCGGTCGCCGAATTCCTCCTCGTACACCCAGTCGAAGGTGCCATTGATAGTGGTGCGCGAGCCATCGTGGGTGAGTTGGGTAATGGTTCCGCTGGCCAGGTCCTCGACGTACAGGTTGTTCTCCCGTACGTATCCGACTCGTCCGCCATCCGGCGAGAGCTTGGCAAACATCAGCGTCGAGGGCTTGGCATCCCCACCGAGCTGCTTGAGGCTGCCGCTGCTGCGGTCGAGCACCCAGTAGTCGCCCCTGGTGTTGGCCCGCCAGACTCGCTGGGTGTTGGTGAAGATCAGCAGTTGCTTCCCGTCAGCCGACAGGGTGTAGCCCCGGATGACCAGTGGGTGCTCTAACCCCTTGGGCGTGAACTGCGCGGCGTGGAACAGCACCTCCTTGGCACCCGATTTGGCGTCGATCCGGACCAGGTCGCGTCCCGGCGACTTGTCGGCCGGCGCCTCGAATACGGTGTAGCCGGAGCCATCCGGCAGCCAGCGGAAATTGCCGGGCCCGTCCTCGTTGAAATCGTCGGAGCCGAACCAGCGATTGAAGGTCACCAGGGAATCGGAAGCGGACTGGGCACCCGCGCGCCCGACGGGGACGGCGAGCGACAGGGCCAGGACTGCGATCCACGAACGACGCATGTGCGGAAATCCGAAAAAAGTGAGGTGGTGGAGGGTGCAGCCGGCCTACTGGGGCAGCGGCTGGTACTTGTCGAGCCAGGCCAGCATTTCCTGGATCAGCCGGACTCGGGGGACGAAGTGGCTGCCCTCTTCGATGACGTGCCGCTTCTGGTCCGCCGGCGTGCCCAGCAACCGGAACATGGGTATCTGGGAGGTTTCGATCGGGAAGTAGAAATCGTAACGGCCGTTGATCATCAGGGTCGGAATCCGGATCCGGGGCAGGTAGTTGACCGGATCCACGTCGGGCCTGATCGGGGCGAACGAAAGCCCGGCCACCTGGAGGACGCTCACCTTGATCCGGGGCTCGATGGCCGGCATCAGGCCGCCCTGTTCACCTCCCCAGCTGACGCCGTAATAGGCCAGTCGAGCGGTCGAGACCTCTGGCCTGGTTTCAAGGTAATCGATGGCTCGCCGCAGGTCCTTGCCCCACATGACGACATGATCGCGGTAGAAGGTCGACGAATCCTGCGTGTCGCTGGCCAGGGAGTCGTGCCGCTGGTAGGTGCCTTTGTACACCGGATAGAGCACCGCCCGCCCGCTCTTGATCAGGAAATCGAAGTGACGGGCATCGGACGTGGGCAGAGTGGGGAAGACGATGGCGCTCCCCGGCGGGAAGAAGACGACGGTCGGGAAGGGACTGGCGCCGCGCTTGGGGAGGTAGAGGTATGTCAGCAGGCTATCGCCGCCATAGGCGGCGTCGAGCCGCACCAGCTCACGGGTCCACTCTCCCTCATCCACCGTTTCGATCACTCGCGCATTGAGCGGCGTGTGGTCGTACTCGTACATCTGGAGGTACGCCGCGAAGACCGGGTCGCTGACCGGCTTCAGGTGGGCCAGGTCGCGGAGCCGACGGCTGATTGGCGCGCCGGCGCGCGCCAGATTGGTATCCGATGCCGGGTAGCGCACCAGCCTGATTCCGTTCAGTGCGGACCGATCGAACGGCGCTTGGGCATATGAGTCATTGAATCGGTAAGGCGGGTCGTCCCACCCGCCGCCCAGGATGAATCGGTCGGACCCATTGGCGTTGAGGCACCACTCCCGCACGTTGCCCGCCATGTCATAGGTCCCGAACGCGCTGATGTCATGAGTCGCCCCGACCGCGACGGCGCCCTGGCCCGAGAAGTTGCTTGGGGGAACGATCCAGGCGCTGTTGCGCAGACTCGCAGCGCGAGCCCAGTGGATCACCGTGGCCAGAGACTTGCCCGCGAATCGGGCATAGGCCATCGCCTCGTACCAGCTGACCCCGCCAACCGGATCGTTCTCCGTGCCATCGGGATAACCGCCTCCCTCCCAGGTGGACGGGCCGGTCCGCCCGGTGCGATCGGTCATCCGGGCCACCGCCTGTGCCCACGGCACGGGCCGCCCATCCTTTGCCATCGGCTCGGTCCAGAATTCCCTCCTCCGGTAGCCGCCACTGTCCACGAACCGCTTGTAGTCCCGATTGGTGACTTCGAAGCGGTCCATCAGGAAATCATCAAGGCGGAGCGGCTCCGCCGATTCGAATCCCGCGTACTGCACCGTGAGCGCGCCGCCGCCCACCCGGACCATTTCGGCCGGGATCGCAGTCTCTCGATCAAGCACGATCGTCGAATCCTCGAATGGCAGGCCGATCAGTTCCATCGTCCGATACCCGGGCGCGGCAATGCGAATACGGTTGGCATCAAGGAAGGTGCCGCCCGGGCCGCTCAGCGCTACGAGCACGCTGTCGAGCGGGGTGCGGCCCAGCCGAACCCAGGACGAATCCGGCGCCTCGTACGCCTTGCGCCAGACCTCGGCCCCCGCCGGGGACGTGTGAATCCGATACCGGGTGGCAAACCGTGGCAGCAGCGCGTTGAACAGCGAATCGCCAGGAAGCTCCGCCTCGACCCTCCGTCCCAGCGTGTAGGCCGCTTCCCAGTCACCCGCGTCGGCCAGCGCGGTGAGTTGGGGGATGGCCTCGTTATGCACCCACGCCCGAGTCTGCGCCGTACGCCTCGGCCCGGTCCACCACCAGGCTCCCAGTATCAGCGCCAGAATGCCGACAGCAACAATGGGCAAACGGCGTCGAGGTCGTGGTACGCTTGGCGTGACGGTCGTCCCGCCACCGGGGGTATTGAATCGCTCGAGCTGTGACAGCAGCGCCTCTGCCGTCTGCCACCGCTCGGCGGGCTCCTTGGCCAGGCAGCGCATCACCGCGCGGGCCAGCTCAGGCGGAATATCGGGCCGGCGGGCCGCCAGCGATTCCGGATCGCGGGTGACTTGCGCAGCGAGAATCGCGCGGGCAGAGGGACCATCGAAGGGCGGCGCCCCAGCCAGCATTTCATAGCCCACCACGCCGACGGCGTAGAGATCGGCCCGGCCGTCGATCTCGCGTTCACCCGAGGCCTGCTCGGGAGCCATGTACGCCGGGGTGCCGATGGCGAGCCCCAGGGTGGTCAGCGTGGCGTGAGGCACGCCTGCCCCCGCGGCGGCGGCGGTGGCCGCCTTGGCGATGCCGAAATCCATCACGAAGGCATGCCGGCCGGTCAGCATGAGGTTGTCGGGCTTGATGTCCCGGTGCACGATGCCGACCTGGTGCGCGGCGGCCAGCGCATCGAGCACGTCGCGCAGGATGCGAACGGCGTCGGCGGCCGGCAGCGCTCCTTCACGCGCCAGCTTGGCGCGCAGTGTCTCGCCCTGCACGAACGGCATCACGCAGTACAGCAGGCCATCCGCCGTGCCGGAGTCGATCAGGGTCAGGATATTGGGATGCAGCAGGTGGGCGCTGATGGCAACTTCGCGGAGGAACCGTTCTTCACCAAAGGCAGCGGCGATCTCCGGCCGGACCACCTTGATGGCCACCTGCCGCTGGTGCTTGAGATCACGAGCGAGGAACACGGTGGCCATCCCGCCGGCCCCGAGTTCCCGCTCGATGTCGTAGTTGTCGCGGAGCGCCGTCCTGAGCCGCTCGAGGATGCCAGCCGCCATGCCCAAAGCTACTCCGTGCGGCGTCTCACGGCTTTGCCTGCAGCAGCGCCGTCGCCGCATCGACCGACACCGCCGCACTGTCCAGCGTTTCGGCCACGATCGAGATCGCGCTGTCCGCCTCGGCCCAGTGACCTTCCTCGATGGCCTCTCGTACCGCCGGGACCGTTTTCACGCCGTAGCCGGTGAACAATCCCGGAGCGTAGATCTGGTGCCTGAACCAGGGCCGGGTCGGCAGGCCGCGCGCCGGCGCCAGCGCCTGTTCCACCAGGATGAGACGCTGGTTGACGCCACGGGACACAGCCCCTGCCAGCTGGGGCCCGCCGGCCGTGGACAGGGTGGCCATGATCGAGTCGTACCGGGCGGCGCTGGCCGAATAGCGGGTCACCGCGTTGTCGAACGGCGCAAAATTGAGGAACGGCGGCACGGCTTCGGCGGCTGGCGGCTGGCTGGGCTCGCGCGGATCGCTGGTGGCGGTGAACACCCCTTCATCCAGTTGCTTGTTCCGCTCGGTGATCTCGTCCCGGCGGGTGGTGGCCAGTGTCTTCAATTCGCCGAGATACCGCTTCACGGTGCTGGCCGAACCGCCGAACTTGAACGGCAGCACATCAGCGTTGGCCAGCCGCAACACGGTCAATCCCGCCACCTGTGCCAGTGCCCGTCCGTACACGAATCCGGTGTCGGAAAACCGGGTGTACCAGGTGTAGCTGTCATAGATCGAGTGATACACCCCGCCGGAGTTATCGCCCTCGCCACCGAAGGCCAGATTCATCGACGCGACGCCAAGGTGCTGGAGGAATGGCGTGAAGTCGGAACCGGAGCCGAGGGCCTCGATCCGCTGATCACCGCCAGCGCGGAGTTCGCCGCGCTCCTCGGCGTTGGCGGCGCCGGCCAGGCTCTTGCGCCGCCGCCGTTCCGCGACGCTGAGTCCGGTTTCAGGATCGGTCACGTCGCGGGCCACCTCGTTGGTCAGCGATTCGAGTGAATGCGAGCCGCCCACGTCGAGGTAGCCGCGGTCATTGCCGTCGGTGTTGATATAGACCGCGGCATGCTTCCGCAGTTCATCGCTGTGGGCCTCGACCCATTCAGTCGAGCCCACCAGCCCGGGCTCTTCGGCGTCCCAGGCCAGGTAGACGATGGTCCGCTTCGGCTTCCACCCCTGCTTCGAGAGCATGCCGAGAGCCCGGGCCTCTTCGAGTTCGGCCACCATGCCGGCCAGCGGATCGTCGGCGCCGTTGACCCACGCGTCGTGATGATTGCCCCGGAGAATCCACTGGTCGGGAAACTCATTCCCCTTGAGCCTGGCCACCACGTCGTAGATCCGGGTCGGCTTCCAGTTGAACTGGGCCCGCAGGTGCACCTTGGCTGGGCCGGGTCCGACGTGATAGGTGATCGGCAGTCCGCCGCGCCATTCCTCCGGCGCCACCCGGCCGCCGATGGCGGTGAGCAGCGGTTCGGCGTCACCATACGAGATCGGCAGCACCGGGATCTTGGTCAGCGCGGTGACCGAATCGAATGGCAACGGCGTGGTGCCGATTCTGGCGCCGACGTTCGGCGAGAATGGATCGCCGGCCTGCACTGGCATTTCCGCCACGCTGCCGCGCTGCACACCCCAGCGGGGCCGAAACGCGCCGTCGGGGTAGACGTTGCCGGCGCCATAGCCGTCGTCCCGCGGATCGGAGTAGATGATGCACCCGATGGCGCCGTGGTCTGCCGCCAGCTTGGGCTTGAGGCCGCGCCATCCCGCGCCGTACCGGGCCAGCACGATGGCGCCCTTCACCGAAATCCCCATCCGCTCCAGCTGCCGGTAGTCGGCCGGCATGCCGTAGTTGACGTAGACCAGTGGGGCGGTGACATCGCCATCGATCGAATAGGCGTTGTAGGTCGGGAGCTGCTCTGTGGTCTGGCTGGTGGTCGGGTCGCCGGGGACGATCGACTCCTGCAGCCGCGCCGTGTAGCGCGTCGGCGCCACCAGTTCGACGACGCGTTCCTTCGGCGTCGGGAACAGCACCTCGAAGGTGTCGATCGACGCTTCCCAGCCCCAGTCCCTGAATCGCGCCGCCAGCCATTCGGCGTTGTCCTTGTCATAGGCCGACCCGATATGGTGCGGTCGGGCGCTCAGGCGGCGGAGATAGCTCCGGAGCGAGTCGGTCGACGGGATGCCGCGGAATTTGCCCTCCAGCTCAACCTCCCGGGCGCTCGATTCGGCCGAGAAGCCCAGCAGGCGGGGGGTGTCGCCAGTGGCGGCCACGAGGAGTATCACGGCGAGCGTGAGCGAAGACCGGAGCGTGAATCGCATGCCATCCTCAGGGAAGGGTGAAGATCGGGTTGGGGAAGCTAGGGCCCCCGATGACTGACCGTAAGCAGGGGGGAGTTCAGGTTGACGCACGAATGAATTCGCGCCTCGGCTTCGCCCTGCGTGGCTTCGCCACGTCCTCGACGCGGCCGGCGTCTCGCGCAATTGCGATACCGCCAGCGTACGAATGGTCCATGGCCTCAGCTCGAACTGCCCCACATTCACTCGATGCTGAGCCACGTGTACGTCCACCTGGTCTGGACGACCAGGGATCGAGAGCCAATCCTCGATGCCGACACCGCCCGGTTCCTCTGTCGATTACTCCGGCCGATGGCTCGCCGGGAAAAATCCGAAATATTGGCGCTGGGCATCGTTCGGACCCATATCCATCTGCTCGTCCGGCTTCATTCGACAATCGCGATCGCCCAGTTGGTGAAACGGCTGAAAGGAGCCAGTTCCGCCGTCGCCAAGACCGACGGTCGCAGCGTATCCGGTCGCCGCCTCTACTGGGCCAAAGGGTATTCGGCGCATAGCGTTGGGCTGACTCAACTTGAGGCAGTTGAGGCTTACCTGAAGCAGCAGCCACGACATCATCCGCTGGAAGCCATAACCGGGTGGGACGGGGACCTCAGTGAACGAAAGGCTTCAGAGGAGTGTGATGCGGAGGAATGAGGACGTCGCGCAGCGACGCCGGGCGCAGCCGAGGCGCGAATTCATTCGCGCGTTCACTATTCGGGACCCCCCCCCCCCCCCCCCCCCCCCCCCCCCCCCCCCCCCCCCCCCCCCCCCCC
>JBEPVA010000134.1:0-10379 GCA_041691295.1 Gemmatimonadota bacterium | reverse complement strand
GGATGCGGCCCAGTCCATCGGCGCGCGGCGCAAGATCGATGGCACCTGGCGGATGAGCGGTGAAGTGGGCACGTGCGGCACCCTGTCGTTCTTCCCGAGCAAGAACCTGGGTGGCTGGGGAGACGGCGGGATGATCGTCACCCAGGACGAGACCTTCGCGGCCCGGCTCCGCACGGAGCGGCTGCACGGCGGCAGCAAGCAGTACTATCACGACGATGTGGGCCTCAACAGCCGGCTCGATACCCTCCAGGCGGCGGTCTTGCTGGCCAAGCTGCCGCACCTGGCCGGCTGGAGTGCGGCGCGCCGCCGCAACGCCGCCCGCTACACCGCTGCCTGGTCCCAGGGGCCGGTCCGACCTCCGGTGAACGACCCAGCCAACGAGCATATCTACAATCAGTACACCATCCGGGCCCCTCGGCGTGAGGCACTGCAGAAGCACCTGCAGGCGGCGGGCATCGGCTGTTCGATCTATTATCCCCTGCCGCTTCACCTCCAGCCTTGCTTTGCCTACCTCGGCTACCAGCAGGGCCGCCTGCCAGTCTCCGAGCAGGCGGCCCAGGAAGTGCTCTCGCTCCCGGTCTATCCTGAGCTGTCGATCAGCCAGCAGGATGCCGTGATCGACGCGGTCAATCGGTTTTACGCCTAAAGGAATCATGATGTCTCTCGAGCAGGACCTCCTCAAGAAGGCCGAACAGCGGGAAGCGCTGTTCGGCATCATTGGCTTGGGATATGTAGGATTGCCGCTCGCCATCGAACTGGTGAATGCGGGATTCAGCGTGCTGGGCTACGACGTGAGCAAGCGGGTGGTTGACCTGCTCAATGCTGGCATGTCGCACATCAAGGACATCACCGATGCCCAGGTGGTGGCGGCGGTCAAGTCCGGCCGGTTCTCGGCGACTACCGATGCGGCCCGCCTGTCCGATCCGGATGCCATCTCGATCTGCGTGCCGACCCCGCTGTCGAAGTTCAAGGACCCGGACATGAGCTACATCGTCGCGGCCACCGAGGCGGTGCGCCGCACGCTCCGGAAGGGCCAGGCGATCATCCTGGAAAGCACGACCTATCCCGGCACGACCCGGGAAGTGATGCTGCCCGCGCTGGAAGGCACCGGACTGGTGGTCGGCAAGGATTTCTTTCTGGCCTTCAGCCCCGAGCGGGTCGACCCGGGCAACACCAAGTACGGTACCCGCAACACTCCGAAGGTCGTGGGAGGCATCACGCCGGCCTGCGCCCGGGTGGCCTGCGCGCTCTATCAGCCCGCCATCGAAACCCTGGTACCGGTCTCCACCACCGAAGCGGCTGAGCTGGTCAAGCTGCTGGAGAACACCTTCCGTTCGGTGAACATCGGCCTGGTCAACGAGATGGCCATTGTCTGCGACAAACTCGGCGTCGACGTCTGGGAAGTGATCGAGGCGGCCGCCACCAAGCCATTCGGCTTCATGAAATTCCTGCCGGGACCCGGGCTCGGCGGTCACTGCATTCCGATCGATCCGCACTATCTCGCCTGGAAGATGCGCGGGCTCAATTACAAGACCCGGTTCATCGACCTCGCCGGCGAAGTCAACACCGAGATGCCGGTCTTCTGGGTCCGCAAGGTGGCCGAGGTGCTCAACAATCTCGGCAAAGCCGTCAAGGGCGCCAAGGTGCTGATGCTGGGCGTGGCGTACAAGAAGGACATCGATGACGTGCGCGAGAGCCCGGCATTTGACATCATCCGGCTGCTGGAGCAGCAGGGAGCAACCGTGACCTATCATGACCCGCACGTGGCCCGGTTCGAGGAGGGTGAGCACCGGATGGAGTCGGTGGCGCTGACCGAGGCCGCAGTCAAAGCCGCCGATTGCGTCATGATCGTCACCGACCACAGCGGAATCGATTATCCGCTGGTCCGGCGGGCCGCCAGGGCCATCGTCGACACCCGGCACGTTCTGGCCAAGGTCCCCGCGTGAAAGTCGCCATCATAGGCAGCGGCTACGTCGGACTGGTGGCTGGCGCCTGCCTCGCCGAGACGGGGAATGACGTGGTCTGCGCCGATATCGACGCCGGCAAGATCGCTCGGCTCAAGGCCAACGACGTCCCGATCTACGAACCCGGCCTCGAGCCGATGATCGCGCGGAATCAGGCCGAAGGGCGGCTCACCTTCAGCACTGATATCGCCGCCTCCGTGGCGGCGGCCCGAGTGGTCTTCATCGCGGTGGGAACCCCGCCCGGGGAAGACGGATCGGCGGACCTTCAGCACGTGCTGGCGGTGGCCCGGACCATCGGGCGCAACATGAATTTTCCCAAGGTGGTCATCACCAAGTCGACGGTGCCGGTCGGCACCGCCGAGCGAGTGCGAGCCGCGATTCAGGGGGAGACAAAGTCTGCCTTTTACGTCTGCTCCAATCCCGAGTTCCTGAAGGAAGGGGCGGCCATCGAGGACTTCATGAAGCCCGACCGGGTAGTCGTCGGTGTCGATTCCGACGAGGCCCGCGAGGCGCTCGGCGAGCTGTACGCCCCCTTCGTGCGGACCGGCAATCCGATCCTGTTCATGGACATCCCCTCCGCCGAGGTCACCAAGTACGCGGCTAACGCGATGCTGGCGACCCGGATCTCGTTCATGAACCAGGTCGCCGAATTCTGTGAACGGGTCGGGGCGGATGTGCAGGATGTCCGTCGGGGCATCGGGACCGATCGCCGGATCGGCTCGGCGTTCCTCTTTCCCGGTCCCGGCTACGGCGGCTCCTGTTTCCCCAAGGACGTCAAGGCGTTCATCAAGACCGCCAGCGATCTCAAGCTGCAGTTCGACCTGCTCGACGCGGTCGAGCGGGTCAACGATCGGCAGAAGCTGGTGCTGCTGCAGAAGACCCAGAAGGCACTCGGAGCCGATCTCACGGGCAAGACGGTCGCGGTCTGGGGTCTGGCGTTCAAGGCCGAGACGGACGACATGCGCGAGAGTCCGTCGATTCCCCTGATCGAGGGGCTGGTCGCCGCCGGCGCCCGGGTCCAGGCCCACGATCCCAAGGCCATGGAAACCGCTCGCGCGGTATTCGGTGACCGGGTGGTATACGGCGCCGATCCGTATAGCGCGCTGCACGGCGCCGAGGCCCTGGTCATCGTGACCGAATGGCTGGTGTACCGCAATCCGGATTTTGACCGGATGAAGTCATTACTGGCCCGTCCGCTGGTGCTCGACGGCCGCAATCTGTTCGACCCGGCCCGGATGGCGGCCCAGGGGTTCGAATACCACGGCATCGGCCGGCGAGTCGCATGAGAGTCCTCGTCACCGGTGCGGCCGGATTCCTCGGGTCTCACCTGACCGATCGTTTCCTGGCCGATGGGCATCATGTCATCGGGATGGACAATTTCCTGACCGGCTCGCCGGACAACCTGGCGCACCTGGCCGGAAATCCGCGATTCAAGTTCATCCAGCAGGACGTGACCGAGTTCATGTATGTCGAGGGTGCACTCGACGGCGTCCTGCATTTCGCCTCGCCGGCCAGCCCGATCGACTATCTCGAATTGCCGATCCAGACCCTGAAGGTCGGCTCGCTGGGTACCCACAAGGCGCTGGGGCTGGCCAAAGCCAAGGGGGCGCGGTTCTTCCTGGCTTCGACGTCTGAGGTCTACGGAGATCCGCAGGTCCATCCCCAGACCGAGAGCTACTGGGGGCATGTGAATCCGGTCGGCCCTCGCGGCGTCTATGACGAGGCCAAGCGCTTCGCCGAGGCGCTGACCATGGCCTATCACCGCTATCACAAGGTCGACACCCGGATTGTCCGGATCTTCAACACCTACGGACCGCGGATGCGGCCCGGCGATGGGCGGGTGGTCTCCAACTTCATTGTCCAGGCCTTGCGAGGGGAGCCGCTGACGGTCTACGGCGATGGCACCCAGACCCGCTCATTCTGCTATGCGAGCGACCTGATCGATGGCATCGTCCGCCTGTTCCACAGCGACAGGGTCGACCCTACCAACGTCGGCAACCCCTACGAGTTCACGGTCCGGCAGCTGGCCGAGGCGGTACTGCGGCAGACCGGATCCAAGTCGGTCATCGAATCGCGCCCGCTGCCGACCGACGATCCGAAGGTGCGTCAGCCTGACATCACGATTGCGCGCCGGGTCCTGGGTTGGGAACCGGAGATCCAGCTTGAAGAAGGGCTCCGCCGAACCATCGCGTTCTTCCGGGAGGCCGTCGCGGTCTAGAACCGGGCGGTCCCCGTCCCCGGATGGAGGACACCATGCGGCACATGCGGGTGAGCGGACATCATCTGATTGACCAGGCGCGCGAGCGCTTTGCCCTGCAGGACTACTATGGCGCCATTCACCTGCTGGAGGAGGTGAAGCAGGCGGGACGGCCGTTCGCTGACGTAGAGCACCTGCTCGGGCTGAGCCAGGCGCTGCTCGGCCGCCCGGAACTGGCGCTGGGTCATTTCGAGGAGGCGCTGCGGCTGAATCCGCGCTACATCGAGGCCCATATCCACCGTGGCCTGATGCTGACCGAGCTGGGCCGCACCGAAGAGGGTGAGGAGGCGTTTCGTCTGGCCTCGGTATGCAACATGCCGGCCGAGGGCCGACTGCCGCCGCATATTGTGGCGCAGCTGGCCAATCGGCACGCCGAACTCGCTGAGGCATACGCCGAGGTCGGCCACCTGGCCGAGGCCATCGAGCAGTATCGCCGGGCGACCGAATTGGCCCCCACGTTTGCCGACCTGCGCTACCGGATGGCGCGGCTGATGCTCGAGGAGGGGCGGACCCTGGCCGCTCGCGAGGAGCTTGAAAAAGTGGTCGCCGACCGTCCCAATTTCGTGGATGCCATCGCGGCGCTGGGACTGGCACACTATCTGTCCGGCGATGCCGCCGGTGCCGGAGCGCTGTGGAAGGATTGTCTTTCCGATCGTCCCAGCAACGCCAGGATCGAGGCTTACCTCGGCATGCTGGAACGGGCTGAATCGTGAATCGCCGGGCGGGACTGGGTCTGCTGCTGCTGCTGGGCGGATGCCTGCGTGCCGCTACCGATCATGACCAGCTTGGAGATGACGCCTACGCCAAGGGCGCCTATGCTGACGCGCTGGCTGAATACCGCGCAGGCGCGAGGGCCAACTCCACGCCCACGCTGGAAGCCAAGATCGGGCTCACCGCGCTGCACGTTCCTTCGCTGCGTGATGCGGCGGAGGCCTATCAGAAACTGGCGGCGTCCGATCGCTCCCGATCCGATGAGGCGGCCACCGGCCTGGTCCTGACGGCACGGGCCGCCGAACGAAGCGCCGATACCGTGGCGCTGAGGCAGGCGCTCGATGGCTTGCGCACGCTGGCGCCCGACCGGGCCAGCGGCCAGACCGCGCTCAGCCTGATTCGGGCTGGTAAGCTCGATCCGCCGGAAGTGGTGGCGCTGATGCCGGCGGCTCTGGCGTCGGCCCGTGACGGCGGATCGGTCGATACCCTGCTGTTGGCCTACGGCCAGGCGCTGCGAGTCACGACCGCATGTGAAGAGGGGGCCGCCGTATTCCGGACGGCCTACCGGCGAGTCCAGGACGCCGGGGCCCGGAACCGGGCGATGAACGGCCTGGCCGGATGTGCCCTGCAGCTCGGAGAAGAAGCATTGACGCTCAAGAAGGCCGATCAGGCCGCCACCTGGTTCCAGACCGTTGTCGCGGTGGATTCCACGACTCCAACCGGTCGTCGTGCGCTCCTGGGTCTGGGCCATGCCCGGGAAGCCCAGGGAGACATGGTGGCCGCCGTTATCTCCTACCAGCGGGCCATGGGCGCCGATTCGGTAGCCGATTCTCTCAGCCTCGTGGCCCGGGCCCGGGTGGCGGCCATCGGCTCCGCCCAGCCGACGGATTCGAGCACCGGGAGCACGCCGTGAAGAAAATCATGGCGGCGGCGCTGCTAATGGCCGCCGCGGGCTGCCATCATCGCACCCGGGTACACACCACCGTGGATCCGGAAAATGCCCTGGCGCTGACGGCGCCCCCGGGACAGATCGACAGCATCTGGCGCCTGGCACTGAGCGAAGTCCGCCTGGGCCACTGGAGCAAGGTGTCGACCAGGCTCGAGCGGGTTACGCTGGAATTCCCTCCCGGCGACCCCCGCATCGTCCAGGCCCGGTTCTATCTCGGCGAGGCGCAGTTTGCCCTCGGCGACCAGCTGGCTGCGGCCCGGGAGTTCCGCCGGGTGTCGGATGAAACGCCCAACGATCCGCTGGCACCGATTGCCCTGCTTCGAGCCGGTGATGCCTACGCTGACCTGTGGCGCAAGCCTGAACTCGATCCGACCTACGCGCAGACCGCGATTTCGACGTACCAGGAGTTGTCCAATCGCTATCCGGCCTCGGACGCGGCCACCCGGGCTCGAGAGCAGGTCGACTACCTGCAGGGGCGGTTTGCCTACAAGCAATACCGGGCGGCGCTCTATTATTTCCGGCTCAAGGCCTACGATTCCGCGATCCTGTATCTCAAGGATGTCGTCGCCACCTATCCGCGCAGCGAGATCGCGCCGGAGGCGCTGATCACGCTGATCTCGGCCTACCAGAAGCTGGGGTATGTGGAGGATGTGAAGGAAACCTGCGGCTACCTCCGCCGATTCCATCCTAACGCGCCCAGGATCGACGAGGCTTGTCCGCTCGAGGGCGCCGGGCCTTCCTGACCCGATGATAGGCCTGATGGGCGGCTCGTTCGATCCGATCCACCACGGTCATCTGCTGGCGGCTCAATCGCTGTACGAAACGCTGGGATTGAGTGCGGTCTGGCTGGTGCCGGCGGGACAGCAGCCGTTCAAGGCCGGGCAGCACGCCGCCTCAGCGGAAGACCGCGCGGCGATGGTCGCGCTGGCCATCGACGGGGTGCCGCACTTCAAGCTCGAGCGGCTGGAGCTGGAGCGGCCTGGTCCCTCGTATACGGTGGATACGCTTCAGGCTCTGAGGTCGCGGCTGCCGGGCCAGCGCTTCGGATTGCTGGTCGGTGCCGATGCCGCGAAGGATCTGCCCAAGTGGCACCTGGCGGATGTGCTGCCTGGCCTGGCCGAGGTCATCGCCTTTGGGCGGGGTGGCCTTCCGGCTGAGGCGCACCCACTGGTAAGCCGGCAGGTGGAAGTACCAGTGGTACAGATTTCGGCGACGGAGATTCGCCGGCGGGTCGCCGGGGGACGGTCGATCCGCTATTGGTTGCCCGAGGCCGTGGCGCAGTACATCGCGCGGCGCGGGCTGTATCGAAAGACAGAGGCATGATCAACAAAGTCATCGCCGCGGTCCTTGGGACGCGGTTCGATCGGGAAATGAAGAAGATTCGCCCCATCGTCGCCGAGATTCACCGGCACGAGGTGCGGCTCAAGCCCCTGCCGGACGAGGAAATCCAGGGCCAGACCGCCCGGTTCCGCGCCCGGCTCCACGAGCTGACCGGTCCGACCCTTAAGGAGCTGGACGAGGTCCGGGCAGCCAAGCACGCCTGTCCCGATCCGGACGAACGGGACCAGCTGGAGGAAAAGTCACAGCAGCTCGACGAGGCCTTCCGCAAGCAGCTGGCGGTCGGGCTCGATGCGCTGCTGCCCGAGGCCTTTGCCACCCTGCGCGAGGCCTGCCGGCGTCTGCTGGGCACCAAGGTGATGGTTACCGGCCAGGAGCTGACCTGGGACATGGTGCCCTACGACGTCCAGCTTATCGGCGGCATCGTGCTGCACCAGGGCAAGATCGCCGAGATGGCCACCGGCGAAGGCAAGACTCTGGTCGCGACGCTGCCGCTGTATCTCAACGCCCTGGCCGGACGCGGCACCCATCTGGTCACGGTCAACAATTACCTGGCCCGCCGCGACTCCCAGTGGATGGGCCACGTCTACGCCTGGCTGGGTCTGTCCGTGGCCTGTCTCGATGATACCGAGCCGTCGTCACCGGAGCGCTTCGCCGCCTATCGGGCGGACATCACCTACGGGACCAACAACGAGTTCGGCTTCGATTATCTGCGGGACAACATGGTGTTCACACTCCAGCAACGGGTCCAGCGCGAGCACGCCTATGCCATCATCGACGAAGTCGACTCGATCCTGATCGACGAAGCCCGCACTCCGCTGATCATCTCCGGTCCGGTCGGCACCGAAGTCGATGACAAGTACGCCGAGTTCAATCGTCAGGTGGCGGAACTGGTGCGCAAGCAGACCGGGGTGGTGAACACCCTGCTGGCCGAGGGAGAGCCGCTCATCGGCGATCCCAAGACCCTGCCACAGGGGGCCATCAAGCTCTACCTGGCCCAGCTCGGCATGCCCAAGAACAAGCGGCTGCTGAAGCTGCTCAACGAGTCGGGAGTCAAGCAGGCGGTCCAGCGGGTCGAGCTCGATGTCATCGGCGATCGCAAGCTCCCGACCCGGCAGCAACAGCTCCGTGACTTTGAAGAGCCGCTGTACTTCGTGCTTGACGAAAAGGGCCACAGCGTCCACCTGACCGACCGCGGTTCCGCCGCCATGTCCCCGCAGGATCCGGAACTGTTCCTGGTGCCGGATATCTCCGAAGCGTTTCTGCGGATCGAGCGTGATCCCGAGCTGACGCCGGCGGACAGACTCACCGCCCGGCGCGAGCTCGAATCCGAGTACGCCATCAAGAGCGAGAAGCTCCACATCATCCACAAGCTGCTCCAGGCCCACGCCCTGTACGAGAAGGAAGTGGACTACCTGGTGCAGGACGGTGCGGTGCTCATCGTCGATGAGTTCACTGGACGGCTGATGTCCGGTCGCCGCTGGGCCGATGGATTGCACCAGGCGGTCGAGGCCAAGGAGGGGGTGCAGGTCAAGGGAGAGACCCAGACCCTGGCCACTATCACCATTCAGAACTACTTCCGGATGTACGAGAAGCGCGCCGGAATGACGGGTACCGCCGAAACTGAAGAGCAGGAATTCTTCGACATCTACAAGATGGACGTCGTCGTCATTCCGACCAACCGTCCCGCCGCCCGGAAGGACCAGGACGACCGGATCTACAAGACCCGGCGCGAGAAGTACATCGCGATCGCGGATGAGGTGGAACGCCTGCACCAGCTCGGGCTGCCGGTGCTGATCGGGACCGTGAACGTCGATGTGTCCGAGACATTGTCCCGCCAGCTCAAGCGCCGCGGGCTCAAGCACGAGGTCCTCAACGCCAAGTATCACCAGCGTGAGGCCGAGATCGTGGCCGGAGCGGGGCAGAGGGAAGGGATCACGATCGCGACCAACATGGCGGGCCGTGGTACCGACATCAAACTGGGCGCCGATCTCGACCTCAAGGCCGAGGAAGCCGGGTTGCAGATCATCGGAACCGAACGCCACGAGTCGCGCCGGATCGACCGCCAGTTGCGGGGCCGCTCCGGCCGCCAGGGCGATCCCGGCCAGACTGTCTTCTTCCTCTCGCTGGAAGACGATCTGATGCGGCTGTTCGGTTCCGACCGGATTGCCAAGCTGATGGACATGGCCGGCCACCAGGAGGGCGACGTGATCAGTCACCCGCTGGTCACCCGCAACATCGGGCAGGCCCAGAAGCGGGTCGAGCTGCAGAACTTCCAGGCCCGCAAACGACTGCTGGAATACGACGACGTGATGAATCAGCAGCGCGATGTGATCTACTCGCAGCGGAAATTCGCCCTCGAAAAGGGCGAGGAACTCACCGCCGAGTCGATCCGGATGGTCGAGAACGCGCTAGTCAGCCTGGTGGAAACCCAGCTGGCCGACGTCCGCTCGCCCCAGGACTACGACCGCCCCGCGCTGCACAGCGAACTGCTGATGCAGTACATGGTATCGGTGGCGTCGATTCTCGAGCCGGTCCAGACCCCCGATCGTGAGGCCATTCAGGCGGCTGTCCGTGCCGAGGGCCAGGCCACCTTCAAGCGCAAGCGCGAATACCTCGAGGAGTTTGCCAGGACGGTGGGGGTGCCGGACGTGTACCAGCAGGTGCTGAGCAATGTCATGCTCGCAGCGCTGGACGAGAAGTGGAAGGATCATCTCTACGACCTCGACCACCTCAAGAGCGCCATCCATTTCCGGGGCATCGGCCAGCGGGACCCGCTGGTCGAATACAAGCGCGAGGCCTTCGAGATGTTCGAAGACCTGATGCGCGATATCCATGCGACTTTTGCCGAGCGCTTCCTCAAGATCCAGGTCTCGGCCGAAGCCCCCCGGCCACCGGCGCCGCCGCTCCCTCCCCGCGGACCGGTCACCGAGTCATCGCGGGCCAATGAGATGATGCCCGGTGCCGCGCCCGATGCCCCGGCTGCGCCAAGGCCACGACCGTCCGTCCGGCTTCCGGGTGTCCCCGCCACTCCACCACCACTCGGTGGCACGCCAGTCGGACGTAACGATCCCTGCCCATGCGGATCGGGCAAGAAATACAAGAAGTGCCACGGGGCGGCTACCTAGGGCCGCGCCCCGCGTGTACAGCGGTCCCGGCG
>JBEPVA010000133.1:0-10481 GCA_041691295.1 Gemmatimonadota bacterium | reverse complement strand
CTTCGTGGCCGGGATCGTTGAACCCGCCCACCGGATCCAGATCGGGCCGCAGCCGCTCCAGCAGCCGCACCGCCTGGAAAAAGCTGAAGGCGGTGGGCTCGTCGTGCAGCAGCGCTTCGATCTCGGGCTGTTTCACAGCAGCGGCTTCCAGCCGGCCCGCGGCGCCCACTCGCGCACCGGCGCCTTGCGTTGCTGACTCCGGGCCACCAGGACCGAGAAGCTGTTGAGCGAGGTGTAGAGGCCGAGGAACCGTTCCAGCACGCTGGCAAAGAGAAAGACCCCGCCGCCGGTGAACTGCTCCTCGTCGAACTCCAGCTCCACCTTGTGGCCGCGCGCGAACGTGATGCCATGCTCGCTCACCAGCCGCGAGAAGGTCGGTCCGCCCTTGAGCGCGGTAATACCCTGGATCTGCCGCTCGCCCGCCTCGGTGTCGGCAAAGTTGTGCAGCCGCAGCAACTCCTGCAGCGCCGCGCTGCCACCCTCGAGCAGCGAAACGTAATTGAGCGACAGCTGCGAGATCAGCCGCCAGAGCTGCGGCTTGCCCAGCGGTGGCTGCACCACCGGCGTCGGCTTGACCAGCGCCGAAATTTTCTTGATCGGCCCGGCACCTGGCAGTTCGAAGTCACCCGAGCCGAGCCCGAAGGGCAGCCGGCTCGGCAGATCGCTGTTGAAGCAGGTCAGCCGCGCGGTGACGGCATCGAGATCCGGATGCTGGACCCGCCCGGACAGATCGGCAAACGAGAGATAGACATCGCTGCCCTGGTCGAGCCGCCAGCCGGTCGGCCGGCGGCTCGACTGCCAGAACAGCTGGCGCTTGGTTCCCTCGCGGGCGTGGCGATACGAGTACAGCGGATGGAAATGCAGTGCCTCGGCCGAGCCAGGCGTGATGCCGGTGACTTCGTCGACCGAGAAAATTTCGGTGGTGGCCCGGCGGCGGGCATCCGGCACCAGCAGGTACTCCGAGCGGCGCTGGGTCAGCACCATCGGCTCCGAAGTCTGCGGGAAGAGGTTGATGACCGGTACGCAGCCCAGCCGGAAGGCCGATGGCTTGACCGCCGCCTCGAGCGCCGGCCGCCGCTCCGCCCGCTCAAAGGCGGACAGCAGGAACACCACCTCGACCGACGACCCGAAACCCGCCGCCCGGACCTGGTCGAAGCCCGACAGGTCCAGGAACATGAACTTTTCCGGAAAGGTGAAATACTCCTGCAGCAGCCGGTAGCCGAGAAAGGCGCGCCGCGGATAGGGCAGCATCCCTTCATCTTCGCCGAAGCCGACCGGCCTGAGGGCACTGGCCGGCAGGGTCACCGGCGGCCGCTGGCTGTTGGGTGCCGCGTCCCGGATCTGGATCCCGGTGCAGTTGTTGACCAGCACCTCGTACAGGCTCGCCGCGATGTTGCTCTCGGCATTGAGATAGAATCGCAGCGTCGAGAGCTCGAGCTTGTCGAAGCTGACATCCGGCAGGCAGCGGAGCTGCAGTCGGATGGCCGCGACTGAATCGGTGCTCCGGATCGGCGGCTTGAGCCGGTCCGGCGTAATCCACTGGGCCTCGGCCACCGTCACCGGCCACAGCGTCGTGTCGTAGCACGTGCGGAACTTGCACGGAGTGCCCTGGACCGGTTTCGACAGCAGGATCGATTCGCGCTTGATCGGCAATCCGGCCGGCAGCTTGCCCTGCTCGGGGTCGAGCTCGAACTCCACCAGCGACATCGACGGCAGTGGCCGCACGTAGTGCGGATAGACGATGTTGAGCAGCGCTTCGGAAATCTCGGGAAAATCGTCGTCCAGCTTGAGGTGGATCCGGGCCGCCAGGAAGGCAAAACCTTCCAGCATCCGCTCAACGTGCGGGTCCTCGCACTTGCCCGGCTCCAGCTGCAGCCGGCTGGCCACCTTGGGATACTTCTGGGCAAACTCCGCCCCCATGCCTCGAAGAAAGGTCAGCTCGCGCTCGTAGTAGTCGAGCAGATCATCACGCATTGCCACCTCCGACGACCACCACGGATCCGGCTCCCGTCGAGAGCAGGGTATCGAAGCTGACCCGCTCAGGACTGGGGTCCATCCGCAGCATGGCCTCGATCACGAACCGCACCGCGCCGATGGCGGTCTTCTCGCCGCCGGCCAGGGTTACCCGGACACCCGCCAGCCGGGGCTCGTGGGCCGAGATGGCCTGCTCGACCAGGCGGGCCAGCCGGTTGCGGACTTCGGGAGAGTCACGGCTCATCGAGGAGGTATCGGGCAGGCCGTAGTGATACAGGGAGCGCTGTAGTAGTTCGAGCGAGTCGGGCGCGGTTTCCGGGGTGCGCCGGGTGTTGAGCAGCCACTCCAGGTCGCGGCGCACCGATTCCTTCAGCCGCTCGATCGACTCGGCCCGGGTCATCGCGGCCTCGGCCGTGGCGGTGGGATCGTCATCGAGCAGGCGGTCGAAGACCGACAGCTCGACGATCCGCTCGATTTCACCCTTCGCCATTGCCGCCCGAATGCCCGAAGCCGAGCGCCAGCACCGGATCGAGCTTGACGATCCGGAGGTACAGCGCCTGGCGGATGGCCTCGTCGCCGCTGGTCCGCTCGAGGCACCGGTGCAGCAGCGCCAGCGGCTCGGCCACCAGGGTACCGCTTTCCCATTCCTCAAGGCGGTGCTCGTCGATCCGGGTCGTCATCTCCTCAAGCAATGGAATGGCCGCGGCGTCGAGTCCCGCTTCACACATCACCTTGGCCAGCTGGACCTGGCGGAGGAACCGTCCCCGCTTGCTCTGTTCGCGGTCGAGCTCGCGCTTGATCAGCTCGATCGCCTTCTGGGGGCGGCCCGCCTTGATCTCAGCCATGGCGCGGTCGAGCAGTCGGTCCTTGGTGCCGGTCGCACCGCTGGATGAAGGGGCCGGCGCACTCGACTCGCTGTTTTCCCCGCCTTGTCCCTCTTCGGCCGGGGCCAGAAATCCTTCGGCCTTGAGCCAGGTCAGGGTCGAGGGACCCGCGGTCGGCAGATCATCCATCAGCGCCATCTCGGCCAGACCCGGGACGTCGAGCAGCAGCAGCCGGAGCTCACTCCGGATGGCGCGGGTGACGAATTCGAACTCCGGACCCATCCCGTTGCAGGCATTGAGCGCGTAGCGCTGCAGGTCGAGCCAGCCGCGGCCTGCCGTCGTACCCATTACCGATTCGGTGGCCTCGAGCAGACCGGGCCAGTCCTGGTCGAGCATCAGGGTCTTGAGCTGGGTGCGGGCCTGGCTGCTGGGCGCGTCAAGCAGCCGGGGATCGACGTTGCCGCCCTGGGCGCGGACCTCGCCCCAGCGGAGGGCGCGGAGCAGCAGGTAACTCGAGGGACTGGTGGCATCATGCTGGCGGAGGAACCGGGCGGCACCGATGACGCGATTGGTGGCATCAGCCGGATCGGTCGGCTCGGCCGCCAGAGCGCGGCCACTGCCGCCGGCGGCGGCCCCGCCACCAGCCGATGGTGAGCCACCCGCGTCTGCGTAGCCGGTGTCGGCGGCGGCACTGGCCTCGACTGGATCGGGCTCGAGTTCGAGTTTCCTGGCCAGCAGCTGTCCCGCGGTCCGGTCCAGCTCTTCGAGGTTGTTGCGGAGCGGAATGAAGTTGGGCGCCGAATCGGCGAACCGCTCGACGCAGAGCGCCTCCAGCTGCTGCAGCGCCGCCTGCCCCGCCTTGACCTCGGCCAACAGCTGCTTGTACCACGGCTTCGGGGTGGCGGCAAAGCCCTTGTCGAACTCTTCCGGGGTGACCTTGCGGTCTTCGATAGCGCGGCGTCGAATCTCGCCCTTTTTATCGTCCGCCTCGGCCTCGGCCTCGGTCGGGATGGTGCGGGATTCCTTGTAGCGCAGGTAGTCGTGGCCGCTCTTGTTGAGTGGCACCGACTTGAGAGGCAGGTCCAGCCGGGTGCCAACCCACTCGAGCGGGGCGGCGCGGAGCTCGGTGTCGCCGTCCTCGATTTCGGGATAGACCTGGTCCCAGAACTGTTCGGTCATGCCCTTGAGGAGGACCAGCCCCTGGCTCAGGCCGCCGAAACCCTCGCGGCGAATGCTGGCCTCGGTGAGCCAGGCCATGATCTGAAGATCCTTGGTGCGGGTGGTCAGCGCCTCGGTGGCCAGCTTCACCACCTGGGCCCAGTCGGCCACCTTGCGGGTCCGTTCCCACTCACCCTGGGGCGCGTCATCGTCCTCGCGCCGGGCTTCCTTGATTTTGTCGTAGAGGGGGTCGTACCGGAGGTCGGCGCCGGCGGAGTTGGCGCCGACGATGGGCTTCAGGAGGTCGTCAGAGAGCGGCATTCCATTCTCACGTGGCAGCACCCGGCACGGGCGTAATCTCGAGCTCGCGGATTTCGAGGAGCGCGATCTCGTGGTCGTCGACCAGCAGCAGCTTCTGGCCAACCGGCGCCTCGCGGTCGTCGGCAATTTCCTGCCACTCGGTGACCCGGCCCAGCCGGACGGCGCCGTCGGGGTGTTTCCAGGTCAGCGGTGCCAGCGCGGGCAGCAGCACTTCGCCCAGGTCGCCGCCCTTGAAGGCGTCGGTCGGCCGCACGATGGCGGTGGGCCATAACAGGTCGCGCAGCCGCTTGGGGGGAGCGATCCGCACCGAAGCGATCTGCGCGAAGGGAATCCACATGTACTGCCCGGCGGCAAACACCTCGAGCCGGGGACCGATCCGCGGATCACCGTCGACCAGGGCCTGAAACGGCTGGCCGTTGAGGGTGCCGCTGACCTGGCCCGGCTCGGTGGTGCTGAACGGCAGCGGGCCGGTTTCGAACATCCGCTGCCGGGTCTGCTCGGCGTGAAGCGCGCTCCGCAGCAGGAGCATGCCCATGGCCGCTTCGGCGTTTTCGGAGCCCAGGACATCGAGCTGTTTTTCGGCCCGGGACCAGTTGCCCGCGAAACAGAGGAGCTCGAACAGGAAGGTTCGGCGCTGGGTGTCGGCCGGATTGCTCCGGAGCTCGCCACCCAGCGCCTCAATTGCCTCGTCGATCTTCCCCGCCTGAAACAATTCCTTGGCGGTCAT
This sequence comes from Gemmatimonadota bacterium, assembly GCA_041691295.1. Lineage (GTDB taxonomy): Bacteria > Gemmatimonadota > Gemmatimonadetes > Gemmatimonadales > GWC2-71-9 > DATEHG01. The sequence goes on along the minus strand of JBEPVA010000133.1, from coordinate 5,477 downwards.
CCGTGGAGCAGGGTTACTTGGCCGACACGGAGCGGAGATCCCACGCCGCGCCGATGGTCTTGGCCGCGCCACCCTTTTCGTCCTGCTGCTTGTAGGTGATTTCCACCTTGGCAAACGTCAGGGAGACCGACTCGCTCGGCGTATCATCGCCGCCGGAGGAACCGGACCACTGGATGCTGTCGACGTACACTTCGGTAAACTTGTAGGTCAGGTACTCGAGCGGGTTGGAGCCGCCGGCCTTGCGCAGCACCACCAGCACCTCGGGCAGGTGCTCGCCCATGCAGCACTTGGAGAACAGCGGCGCGCTGGCCACGTCCGTGCGCTTCATGAGATTGAACGACGAGATCGATACCTTGCCCGCCCCGCCGCCAGTGCCCTGTCCGATGGTGGTCGGATTGCTCGCGCCCCAGCTGAAGCTGAAGAGCTCGATCGACTTTTCGTAACCCTTGGCGGTGGCCTCACCATCCACGCCTTTGATCTTGAGGAACGCATCGAACGCCATACGCCTGGTGCTCCGTGTTTAGGGTCCAGCCACAGGGAAGTTCCCTGTGACCTCGATCACTTCGCTGGGGCCGGCAGCTCTGCGACCAGCCGCATCGACATGCTCAGTTCATCGAGCTGGAAATGCGGCCGGAGGAATGCTACTGCACGATACACGCCGGGCTTGCCAGGCACTTCGGCCACTTCGATGCGCGCTTCCTTCAGCGGGCGCTGCGCCTTCATCGCGGCCGGAGCGTCGTCGTTGCTGATGACGTAGTTGCTGATCCAGTTGGACAGGAAGCTCTGGGCCTCGTCCTTGGACATGTAGCCGCCGATCTTGTCCCGCATCATTGCCTTGAGGTAGTGGGCAAAGCGGCTGACCGCAAAGATGTACGGCAGCTGGGCGGAGATCCGGGCGTTGGCCGAGGCGGAGTCGGTGTTATAGACCTTGGCCTTCTGGGCCGACTGGACGCTGAAGAAGCAGGCGTTGGCCGTGTTCTTCTGGTGGACCAGCGGGGCAAAGCCCAGGTCCGCCAGCTCCTTCTCGCGGCGGTCGGTGATCGGGGCCTCGGTCGGGCACTTCATGGCCACGTCACCGGAGTCGGTCTTGAAGTTGTGGGTCGGCAGGCCTTCGACCAGGCCGCCGCTCTCGACACCGCGGATGCAGGCACACCAGCCGTAGGCCGCGAAGGCCTGGGTGACGCGGGTGGCCAGGGCCCACGAGCTGTTGCCCCACAAATACTTGCTGTGATCGGTGCCGTCGACGTGCTCCTCATACCGGAAGGCTTCGACCGGAACCGTGGCCTCACCGTAGGGTTCGCGCAACAGCATCCGCGGCAAGGTGAGGGCGACATACCGCGAATCGTCGCTCTGGCGAAACGCCTTCCACTTGGCGTATTCCGTGGTGTCGAACACCTTGGCCAGGTCGCGGGGGGCGTCGATCTGGGTAAAGCTCTCGAGGCTCAGCATCTCGGGGCTGGTCGCGGTGATGAACGGGGCATGGGCCGCCGCCGCCACCTGGGCGATCTTCTCCAGCAACTCGATGTCCTGGCCCGACTTGTTGAATTCGTAGTCGCCGACCAGCGCGCCAAACGGCGAGCCGCCGAACACCCCGAACTCTTCCTCATAGACCTTCTTGAACAGCGCGCTCTGGTCGAACTCCGCGGCCCGCTGCAGGTCCCGCAGCAGTTCCTTCTTGGGCACGTTCAGGATCTTGATCTTGAGCATCTCGCTGGTCTCGGAATTGGCCAGCAGGTACCGCAGTCCGCGCCAGGTGCCTTCGAGCTTCTGGAATTCCGGGTTGTGCATGACCTCGTTGAGCTGCAGCGAAACCAGGTGATCGATCTGGGCAATCCGGGCATTGAGCATCGCCTCGGTGTCCCGGGCCATCGTGATCTGGCCCGACATGACCTCCGCGACGAAATTCTTGATCATGTCCTTGCCGCGTTCCTTGGCGCCGCTCTCCTTGCCGAACCGCCCTTCCTCGACAATCTGATCGAGGAGCGAGAGCTCGGTGGTTTCGGCGGCCGCGCCGGCGGCCTGCGCCTTGGCGTCAGCCATTGCTGCCTCCCTCGGTGCCCATTTCGCCCTTGAGCTTCTTCATCTTCTCGGCGTCGGCCAGGGTGGCCTGGAGCACTTCATCCAGCTTTTCGTTGCTCTGGAGGGTGCCGCGAAGGTCGGACAGCTTGGTCCGGAGCTCGAGCAGCTCGCGCAGCGGGCCGACCTGGCGGGCCACCGCGTCGGGCGAGAAATCGTCGAGGCTCTTGAAGGTCAGGTCCACGCCCAGCTTGCCGGCGTTGGCATCATCGCTGAGCTTGTTCTCGACCGAGAACTGCAGGTGGGGCTTCATGCTGGCCAGCACGTCGTCGAAGTTGTCGAGGGTGACCTCGACGAACTTGCGATCCTTGAGCTTGGCGAGCGGCTCGGTGGGCTGGCCGCTGAAATCGCCCAGAACGCCCATGACGAACGGCAGCTGCTTCATCTCGATGGCGCCGCCGGTCTCGACGTCGTAGCTGATATTGACCCGGGGCGGTCTGACCCGCTCGAGTTTCTTCTGGGTGCTTTCCTTGGCCATAAACGGGATGCCTCGTGCGTGGGTTCGGACCGGCGCGGACGACCGCGATGCCTGACATGGTGTCACGCGGACGCCGACAACTGTTCTGGGGGTAGACCAACCCAAGGTACGGGCCGCCCAAGTAGGTGTCAAGCAAACAAATGGCTACGGTCGGGCCTCCTTTGGAAGCGCGGGAATCTGCGGCACCGGATGACTGTCGACTGTCAGGATTCCGGCCGAAATCAGGATCTGGACCAGCCGGAGAAAGCTGGCCTCGCCATCGGCCCCCTCCACGATGCCGTTGCCCCGGAAAAACGCCAGGTGGTCCCTGACGGTGGCCTTGCCGTCACAACTCGACAGCAGGGTGGCGGCCCAGACCGGGGTGTCCACCTTGAGCATGAAGGGCCAGGGGGTACCCATGGCCACCTCCGCCGGCATCCACTCCTCACCCTGCTGCCGAAGGTTCATCATCAGGTCGACCGCTGCGCCCGCCGCGGGACACTGATCCAGCAGCGCTTCGGGCATGCCGGGCCCCCGCACCGCCGCCTCCCATTCCAACAGCCAATCGACTTCCCGCGGGGTGATCTGGGGCGCCACCTGCCGCCGAGCCGTGATGCTCTGGCGGGGCGACCGGTGGCGCTGGATCACGATCATGCTGTAGACCAGCCGCCGGATGCCGAGCCGCTCGAACAGGGCGTACCATTCCCCGACCCGAGCAAAGGTCTCGCGGCCCGAGACCGCCGACCGGGCGTAGTACTCCAGTGGATCGTATTCCTGCATGGTGACGACCACGACATCGAACTCGGCTTCGGACGGCCCCAGCATTTCCCTGACCCGGGCTTCGAGCAGGGCATCGGTCCGGTCGGTGGCCATGCAGATGCAGTACAGCCGCCCGCCGGGCCGGAGGAACTGGGGCAGACCGGCAATGATCCGCCGGGTGACCTGCTCGCCATCTTCGCCAGCATCCCGAAAGATCAGTTTCTGCTCGGTGGCCGGAACGTGGGGCGGGTGGGCCACGATCAGGTCGAAGGTCTGGCCTTCCACCGGGTCATACAGGTCTCCCGCCACCGCCTTGGCATTCTTCAGCCCGTTGAGCCGGATGTTGAATTCGGCGCAGGCTGTGGCCCGGGCGGTGATGTCGGCGGTCCAGACCCGGTTGGCGTGCCGCGAGCCGCGGAGCGCGGCGAGCCCCGCACCGCCGCAGAGCTCGAGCATCTGGTCGCAGGGCCGCTGCGGCAGGAAAGTCAGGAACCGGCCGGTGTTCCGGCTGATCGCCGGGTAGACCACGTCCTCACGGGTGTTGTCCAGCGTGCCGCGGGCCGGATTGGCGTCGGCATCGCTAATCAGCCAGAGACCTTCAGTTGGATAGAGCAGCACCGGCGCTTCCCAGGCCGCTGCATCGGCCGCCGCGGGCACCAGCAGGCCGAGTTCGGTCAGCGCGGTTATCGACTCGGCCGGAAGCATCCGGGCCACCAGCTCACGGCTGACCGGCACAGTATCCATGTAGAGACGGATCAGGACATCGAGCCCATCGGTGATTTCGAGCGCCGTCTTGCGGCCTTCATAAATGGCCTTGAACTCGTAGATGGCCGGGACGCCGGTCCGGGACGCCACCGCCTCGGCGGTATACCCGGCGGCCGCCAGCGCGGTGCGAACCCGGGCAAACTGTTCGTCACGGCCGAAGATCACCGGTATCGGTGCGGACATCTCAGTCGTTCCCGTCGAAGGCGGCCAGCGATTTGTGCGGCGCCACCGTGCGCCAGGCCTCGGTCAGATGCTCCCGCAGCTGGGCGGGACTGGCGGCCGGGAGTCGCAGCAGCACCCAGGGCCCGTTCTTGTAGTGCTCGGTGAGATAGAAGATGCCCGGTGCCGTGCGGAGCAGCAGGTCGCGATCAATGTCGGACACCCGAAGCACCAGGGTCTCATTGTCCTCCCGCAGCCGGGCGAACAGCTTGCCGCCGGCCCGGAAGCCGGGCGAGCCGTAGGATGGGCGCTCGATCACGCCGGGCAGCGCCAGCGCGAGCCGGCGGATATCGGCAAGCGTAGCTCCCGTGTGTCGACGTGCTACCGTCATCGGTCGAGGGTCGAGGGTCAAGGGTTGCCGTTCGTCGTCTGCCTACCGTGGTTCATCCTTCATCCCGAGTGAAGCGAGGGATCGCGTGGCCCGCGAGCCGCACTTGATTGAGTTGATCGGTGTTTCCGGTTCGCTGTTCCCTGTTCGCTTTTCCTCTCGTCTCTCGCCTCTAGTCTCTCGTCTTGAGTCTCAACTTCTTCCTGGCCCGCCTCAGCGCCTGGTCAAACCGCGCGTCCAGCCTGGGATTCACCCCTCGGCATCCCGCCACCACCTGTTCCGCCCAGTCGAGGTATTCCCGCTTCCGCGCCTTGGACCAGCCGGTCGGCGGAGTGGCGGCGATATCCTCGATGTTGCAGATCTTGTCGGCGATCTTGAGCTGCTTGGCCCGCGGCGACGCGACGGCGGCGTGCTCGATCTGCAGCCGCTTGCGGACCTCCCTGGCCAGCTTCTTGTTGTCGGTCAGTTCGCGGACCAGGCTGGCCACTTCGGCGCCAAACTTTGCCTTGATCTCGCGCGGCGTGGTCCTGGTGTCTTCGACCGTGTCATGCAGCACCGCCGCCATGAGCAGGGGACCATCCTGCACGTGGCCGGCAGTCGCCAGCATCGTCGCGACGGCAATCGGATGATTGATGTACGGCGAGGCGCTGGCATCCTTGCGCCGCTGATTCCGGTGCCGGGTGGCCGCAAAGGCCAGCGCTTCGAGCAATCGGCTGGGATTCATCATGGCTTAAGCCTGGAGACAGAAGACAGGAACGGCGAACAGCGAACAGGAAACCAGGAGCCGAGGACCAGATGCTGCGCGCGGAAGATAGCTGCACCACTGGATGGACGATCGCCGCCGGACAGGCGGACAGGCGGACAGGCGGACAG